>CAKSDA010000010.1 GCA_934444895.1 uncultured Eubacteriales bacterium
TGACTTATATGTCGATAACTTCTTGGCATAAAAAATCCTCCTATGGTAGTTTCTTTAATTCTACCATAGGAGGTCTCCTTTTTCTATTGTCCATTTTTTACGGACTTGTTCAAAGCTCCGCTCTTTTCTTTTAGTTATAAAGTGTTGCTCTGTTAATACGCAAATCGCCTTTGTTTTGATATTTTTTGTTTATCAGATAAATAAAAATCTGTTTTTAGGCTCTTTATAGTCGAATCCGTTACACCTTTAAAATTGTTTCAATAATCAGTTAAAAGCAAATTTATGCGGTATAAATTCCCTTAAAACACAAATACTAACACCACAATTTAAAATTAAACTATGTCAGTGTTTGTAAAGGAGATTGATTTATATATGAAGGCAACGGGAATTGTGCGAAGAATTGATGATTTGGGCAGGGTTGTGATACCAAAGGAAATACGCCGCACACTGAGAATAAGAGAGGGCGACCCGCTTGAAATTTTTACCGATCGCAACGGCGAGGTTATTTTTAAAAAGTATTCTCCCCTCGGAGAGCTTTCCGAAATTGCGGTTTCGTATTGCAACGCTATGGCAAAGGGTACTGATCTTGCCGTAATTATTTGTGATAGAGATCATTGTGTTGCGGCAGGGGGAATCCCCAAAAAGGAAGTTTTGGAAAGAAGAATTTCATCGTTTCTTGAGGATATTATGGAAAGTCGGCGGCCGTTTTTTACGGATGACGGAAAAAGTGAAAAGGCCACCGCGCTTGAAGGCGTTGAAAAATATATTTGCGCGGCTATGCCCGTTTTAGCGTCCGGCGATATTTGCGGTGCCGTTGTTTTATTATGCGACGAACCCATTAAAAATCCCTCTGAAAGCGATATAAAACTCCTTTCGGTTGCCGGTGATTTTTTAGGAAAAAGCTTAGAGGAATATTAGTTTTACCGTTTTGTCATTTGTCAGGACCTGTCATACTAAAAAGCAAGTATTATATTTAAAAATCCGTTTAGGCTCTTGATAGTAGACCCCGCCAAGCCTAAAAATGCCTATAGATCACTGTTTTGGGCAGGTTCGGATTATTCCTGCTTGCCGGATTTTACCGCTATGTAAAAAAACAGAATACGAAAAAGCGCCGCGGGAAGTCGCAGCGCTTTTTCGTTTCAAGTAAGGATTATTTTATGTTATCCGGTTTTCCGGATTACTTTTTATGACACATTCCACTCATTGCGCAGTTTGCACAGTTACAGCCGCATGAGTTGCGTCCTTTTTTCTTGTCTTTTCTCATTTTTACAATAATTAAAACCACAATTGCCACTATAGCAACAGAGATAAGTACTGTTCCTATATTTCCGGCCAGCCAACTAAGCATATTTCTTAGCTCCTTTCCCGTTCAGGAATTAAACACTGTTTGATTTTAATAATTGTATACGGAGATATTCCCCGGTATTAAGCCTCTACTCTGTTTGAAAGGGTATTGGCTTCTTTGTATTTTTTGAAGAAAAGCATATATACAATTACCGCCAAGCAAGCAGTGGCAAATATAATTCCTAACACATTAATGTTACCTGTAAATATTCCGCCGAACTGATTTATCATAAGTGCTACTGCATAGGCAAATCCGCACTGATATGCAATTGCGAACCATGTCCACCTTGCGTTGTTCATTTCGCGTTTTATAGCGCCTATTGCCGCAAAGCAGGGAGCACACAACAGGTTAAATACCAAGAATGAATATCCGGTTACGCCGGTAAATGCTGCGCCGAGAGCCTGCCAAACTGTGGCGTCTCCGCCTCCGTACAAAATACCCATTGTTCCTACAATGTTTTCCTTTGCAACAAGTCCGGTAATGGAGGCTACGGTTGCCTGCCAGTTGCCCCAACCCAAAGGTGCGAATATCCAGGCTATTGCTCCGCCTATATTGGCAAGGATTGAGAGGTTTAATTCGTCTTCACCGAGCATTCTGAATCCGTCTTTGGTAAATCCGAAATATGTTGTAAACCAAACAAGTATTGTTGAAAGAAGTATGATTGTTCCGGCTTTCTTAATGAAGGACCAGCCGCGCTCCCACATTGAGCGGAGAACATTCTTTAAAGTCGGCATATGGTATGCCGGAAGTTCCATAACAAACGGTGCCGGATCTCCTGCGAACATTTTAGTCTTTTTAAGCATAATTCCGGAAACAACGATTGCCGCCATTCCTATAAAGTATGCGCTGGTTGCTACCCAAGCCGAGCCGCCGAAAATTGCGCCGGCGATCATTGAAATAAAGGGAACCTTTGCTCCGCAGGGGATAAATGTTGTTGTCATTATTGTCATTCTGCGGTCCCGTTCGTTTTCAATTGTACGGGATGCCATTATTCCGGGAACACCGCAGCCGGTGCCTATAAGCATAGGTATGAAAGATTTTCCTGAAAGTCCGAATTTACGGAATACTCTGTCAAGTACAAAGGCGATACGCGCCATATATCCGCAAGCTTCAAGGAATGCAAGCATCAGGAACAAAACAAGCATCTGCGGAACAAATCCGAGTACAGCGCCAACACCGGCTACTATACCGTCAAGAATAAGTCCGGACAGCCAATCTGCCGCTCCTGCTTTTTCCAGTCCGCTGCTGATGAGGGACGGAATTCCGGGTACCCAAACTCCGTAGTTTGCCGGATCAGGTTCCTCTTTATATTTTGCAAGGGTGCTTGTAGCATCATTGTAGTCTTTTAATGTAGCGGTCTCTTTAGTAATTTCAAGAGTTTCCTCATCTTCTACTTCGTATGTAAAATCACTAGTAGGGGCGGTTCCTTTTTCCTCTTTATAGGCTTCGTAACCGTCAACAATTGCCTGTGCGCCGGAATACTCTTCTGCATCTGCGTTATAGCCTTTAGAGCCTATTCCGAAAAGATGCCATCCGTCGCCGAAAACACCGTCGTTTGCCCAGTCTGTGGCCGGAGCGCCTACTCCTACCATAGCAATCCAATAAACTGCAAACATAATTACCGCGAAGATGGGCAAGCCCAACCAACGGTTTGTTACTATTTTATCAATTTTATCCGAAGAGGAAAGTTTGCCTGCGTTCTTCTTTTTATAGCAGGTTTTAATAATCTGTGCGATATAAACATATCTTTCGTTTGTTATAATGCTTTCCGCGTCGTCATCCAACTCTTTTTCGGCTGCCGCAATATCACTTTCAATGTGCTCTTTTGTTGCGTTAGATAAATCAAGTTGATTTAAAACTTTCTCGTCTCTTTCGAAAATTTTAATTGCGTACCAACGCTGCTGCTCCTCAGGCATATTATGCACAACAGCCTCTTCAATATGAGCAATTGCATGCTCAACCGGGCCGGAGAAGGTGTGCATGGGAACGGTTTTTCCGTTTCTTGCTGCTGAAATTGCCGCCTCGGCTGCCTCCATAACGCCGGTTTCTTTAAGTGCTGAAATCTCAACTACTTTGCATCCGAGCTGATTTGAAAGTTCTTCAATATTAATTTTGTCGCCGTTTTTCTTTACCACATCCATCATGTTAATTGCTATAACAACCGGAATTCCAAGCTCTGTAAGCTGGGTGGTAAGATAAAGGTTTCTTTCAAGGTTAGTTCCGTCGATAATGTTTAAAACCGCGTCCGGTCTTTCGTTTATAAGATAATTTCTTGCAACTACCTCTTCAAGAGTGTAAGGGGAGAGGGAGTAAATACCGGGAAGGTCGGTTATTATAACACCGTCGTGTTTTTTTAATTTTCCCTCTTTCTTTTCAACCGTAACTCCGGGCCAGTTTCCCACAAATTGGTTAGACCCTGTAAGAGAGTTAAACAGTGTGGTTTTACCGCAGTTAGGGTTACCTGCAAGGGCTATTCGTAAATCCATCGTCTTTCTTCCTTTCTGCCTTTTTAAGCGGTTATTCTACTTCAATCATTTCGGCGTCGGCCTTTCTGAGTGAAAGCTCATATCCGCGTACTGTAATTTCAATCGGATCGCCGAGAGGTGCAACCTTACGAACATGTATGTCGGTTCCTTTTGTGATTCCCATGTCCATTATTCTTCGTTTTATTGCTCCTTCGCCGGTGATTTTAACTACTTTTGTTTTTCCACCGATTGGGACTTCGCGCAAAGTTTTCATTTTTGTTCCTCCCTTTAATTATTTCTGATTATTTTGTGTTTAGGCAAGCTGTGATAACTCCGAATCCGCTTTTTATTATGCCATAGATCCGGCAGATTTTAATCTGTCATGCAGGAAAATTATAAGCCGAATATAATCCGGATTATACAATAATTTTTCTGGCAAGTTCATCGCTTACTGCAACGCGCGACTCTTTAACCTTTACAATAACATTGCCGTTTAACGCGCTTACAACCGAAACCTCGCTGCCGGCAACAAACCCCAGGTTTTCAAGATGTTTTCTTACTTCCGGTGTACCTCCGACCCTTTTGACTATGTGCGGAACACCGACATCTGCAAAACACAATGGCATTTTTTCTCTTCCCTTCCGTTTGAAGGTTAGCTCACGCTAACTTATGGTTTTATTATAGTTACCCTTTGCTAACCTGTCAAGAGGTTTTTTAAAATTTTTAAATATTTGTTAATTTTTTTATATATTGTGCCGTATGTTTTTTTGATTTTGTACAATTTTTTGTTTTGAGTTGTGTTTAGGCGGGGTCAAATGCCTTATAAGCAGTATTTTTTTGTCATTTAATTCCTTAAAAGCTCGAAATATGAAAATACTGCCGCTCTTTTGGGACCGCAGCCTAAAAAAACTGCGGTGCTTGATTTATTCTGCGTTTTGTGATAGACTTTTTATTTGAAAGGGCGGTGGGCTTTTTGGCAACGCATGAATCACAAGAGATGTATCTTGAGACTATATTTATTTTATCAAAAAAGCATTCTATTCTAAGAGCAATAGATGTAGGTGAGTACATGGGCTTTTCAAAGCCCTCTGTCAGCAGGGCTCTGGGATTATTAAAAAATGAGGGATTAATTACGGTGGACGACGCCGGCATAATTCTTACAAAAAAAGGGGAAGAAAAAGCAAAGGTTATTTACGAAAGGCACCTTGTTTTGACCAAAATGTTTGTTGATTTGGGGGTTGACCGTGACATAGCTTCGGAAGACGCCTGCAGGGTGGAACACTACATAAGCGATCAAACCTTTGAAGCCATCAAAAAACATTTTGCAGATATTACAGAAAATGAATAGGCTTTTCCTTTAAAATGTTTGTTACGGGCTTTTTGTTACGGGCTTTTTTGTTTCAGACTTTTTGTTTTTAAACATTTTTAGCGTCGGCGCCCGGTGCTTGTTTTTTATTTAATTTATAAAATTGCCACAACACAAAAATGATGCATATAAAAACAGAGCAGGAAAATTTCCTGCTCTGTTTTTTCTGTTAGCGTTTATTTTTCGGCCTTTTTATCGCTTTGCTATTCCAGTTCAAACGCACCGGTATAAAGCTGATAATAGGTACCCTTTTGTTCTATAAGCGATTTATGGTTTCCTCTTTCCACTATTCTGCCGTGATCCAAAACCATAATCACATCCGAATTGCGAACGGTTGAAAGCCTGTGTGCGATAACAAATACCGTTCTGCCCTTCATAAGTGCGTCCATTCCCTTTTGAACCAGAGCTTCGGTTCTGGTATCAATAGAAGATGTGGCTTCGTCAAGAATCATTACCGGCGGGTCGGCAACTGCGGCTCTTGCGATTGAAATAAGCTGCCTTTGCCCCTGGGAGAGGGAAGCGCCGTTTTCGGTAATTTTAGTATCATACCCATTGGGCAGCCGCCTTATAAATCCGTCTGCATTGGCTAGTTTTGCCGCGTTTATGCACTCTTCGTCGGTAGCGTCCAGATTACCGTAGCGAATATTTTCCATAACGCTTCCGGTAAACAGGTTTGTATCCTGCAAAACCATTCCAAGGCTTCGCCTTAAATCGGGTTTTTTAATTTTGTTTATATTTATTCCGTCATATCTTATTTTGCCGTCGGCAATATCATAAAAGCGGTTAATAAGATTGGTTATGGTTGTTTTTCCGGCTCCGGTTGCACCTACAAAAGCTATTTTTTCTCCCGGTTCGCCGTAAAGGGTAATGTCGTGCAAAATTTCATTATCCTCATTATATCCGAAGGAAACATCATCCATTGTGATTCTTCCCTCAAGCGGAGTATAGGTTACCTCTCCGTTTTCGTGAGGATGTCTCCATGCCCATTTTCCGGTATGGTGATCCGCCTCGCACAGTTGCCCGTTTTTCTCCTCTATGCATACAAGGGTTACATAGCCCTCGTCGGCTTCCGGTTTTTGATCCATAAGGTCAAAAATTCTTTCGGCGCCTGCCAATGCCATAATTATCATATTCATTTGGTTTGACATTTGCGAAATAGGATTGTTAAAACTGCGGCTTAAAAGTAAAAACGCAACAAGAATTCCGGCATTTATTCCGCCTATTCCGGTAATGGCCATAAGGCCTCCGATTATCGCTAAAAACGCATATTGGAAATACGCCATATTGTGAAGAACCGGCATCAAAACATTTGCCAGCCTGTTTGCGTTAAACGCATTTGAACGAAGCTCTTCGTTTAAAACACTGAAGTCTTCCTTTGCGCGTTCCTCATGGCAAAAGGCTTTTATAACCCTCTGCCCCTCAATCATTTCCTCTATATATCCGTTGAGTTTTGCTATTGATTTCTGGTTTTGAACGAAATACTTTGAGGAATATTTTCCTATTTTTGCGGCGACAAAGATCATAACGATAACCGTTAAAACAACAACTATTGTAAGCACCCAGCTTGTCATTAACATGGTTACAAAAACCATAATGACTGTAATTATTGAGGAGATAGACTGGGGAATACTTTGAGACAGCATTTGCCTTAATGTATCGATATCATTTGTATAATAACTCATAACATCGCCGTGTGCATGGGTATCAAAAAATTTTACGGGCAGGCTTTGCATAGTGCTGAACATATCGTCACGGATTTTTTGTTGTATTTTTTGCGCCATTACAACCATTATTATATTGTATAAAAATGTTGTTATAATTCCAAGCAAAAAGATTGCGGCAACGACCCCTAAAAATGTAACAAGGGGAGAAAAATCCTTAGATCCGGAGGATACCATAGGCATAATGTAATCGTTTATTAAATACTGAATTGACTTTGAGCTTACCACATTGGCAAGGCTTGAAGCTATGATACAAATAAAAACAACAAAAAGCGCAAATTTGTATTTACCGGAAAAATACGAAAGCAGTCTGAATAGTGTTTTTTTAATGGACTTTGGTTTTGCTCCGCCGCCCTTGGGTCTTCCTCTATGCATTTTCCTGCGCTCCTTTCGTTTGAGATTCATATACCTGTTTATATATTTGATTGTTTTCAAGTAATTCTTTGTGAGTTCCAATTCCGTTGATTCTGCCCTGATCCATAACAATAATCACATCTGCGTTTTCAACCGAAGAAACCCTCTGCGCTATTATTATTTTGGTAACTCCGGGCATTGCCTTTTTCATGTTTTCCCTTATCAGCTTATCGGTTTTTGTATCAACCGCAGAGGTTGAATCGTCCATTATTAAAATCTTAGGTTCTTTAAGCAGCGCCCTTGCAATACAAAGCCTTTGCTTTTGACCGCCTGAAACATTTGCGCCGCCCTGTTCTATATATGTGTCATATCCCTCAGGAAATTCGCTTATAAATCCGTCTGCCTGGGCCATTTCGCAAACCTTTTTCATCTGCTCGTCACTGGCATTGGGATTTCCCCAGCGAAGATTTTCCTTTATGGTTCCTGAAAACAGAACATTCTTCTGAAGCACCATTGCCACCTTGTTGCGAAGGTGCTCAACCTCGTAATCCTTAACATTTACTCCGCCTACATAAATCGCTCCGGAGGTTGCGTCATAAAATCTGGGGATAAGCTGAACAAGTGTGGATTTTGAGGATCCGGTTCCGCCCAGAACTCCAACCGTTTGGCCGCTTTTCATATGAAGATTTATGTCTATCAGGCATGGATTTGAATTGTCGCCGGTATAGCTGAACGAAACATTTTCAAAATCAACCGAACCGTCCTTAACCTCGCATATTGGATTTTCATGATTGCGAAGCGCCGGCTCCTCCGCAAGAAGCTCTGCTATTCTTTCGGCAGATGCCCTGCTCATTACTATCATAACAAACAGCATTGAAAGCATCATTAAGCTCATTAAAATCTGCATTGTGTAGGTAAACATGCTGCTGAGCGCCCCGGTTGTCATTCCCACCGCCGGATTGTTGCCTGAAGCAACTATCATTTTTGCTCCGAACCAGGAAAGAAGCAACATGCATGTATAAACGGCAAATTGCATAAGCGGAGAGGAAAACGCCATTATTTTTTCGGCTTTTATGGAAAGGTCCGCTACATCTTTGGAAACATCTTTAAATTTCTTCTTTTCAAGGTCCTCTCTGACAAAGGATTTTACAACCCTGATTCCTATAAGGTTTTCTTGCACAACCCGGTTTAAAACATCATAGGTTTTAAACAGCTTTTTAAAAACAGGATGAACTCTGCTCATTAAAAGGTAAAGTCCTATAAGAAGAACGGGAGCAATTCCCACAAAAACAAGCGCAACCTTTGAGTTAACACTAAATGCCATTACAAGCGCCATTATAAGCATTACCGGTGCTCTGAAAGCTCCTCTTATTATCTGTTGATATGCCATTTCAACACGCGACACATCATTTGTAAGCCTGGTTATAATGGATGGTGTTGAAAATTTATCTATATTTGCAAAGTCATAACGCTGAACATTATTATAAATGCTTTCTCTTAGATTTGCCGCAAACCCTGAAGAGGCTTTCGACGCAAAATGCCCTGACGCAAATCCGAATGAAAGTGACAAAATCGCAAGCAAAACAAGCGCCCCGCCGAGCTGCCAAATAACTGCCATATCGCCCTTTTGACCGTTTGCCTGAATTCCATAATCTATAAGCCTTGCCATAACCAGAGGTATTATAACCTCCATTATAACTTCGCATACTACAAAAATAGGGGCTAATATTGAAGGCAATTTATATTGTTTTATGCATTTAGCAAGTTGTTTTATCATTTGATCGTTCCCCCAAATTCTTTTTAATTCTTTCGGTAACCGAAAAAAATGTGTTTATTTCATCGACAGACAGCCCTGCAGCCATTCGGCTTTCTATTTTTTCAATTTCTTCTTCAACCGCCATATTGCGTTTTAAGGATTTTTCGGTAAGAAAAATTTGTTTAAGCCTTGCGTCGTTTTCAACAGATTTTCTTTCTATCATTCCGTTTTTTTCCATAAGCTTTAAAATGTTGGTCACAGAAGAACGGCGTATTGAAAAGTGATTTTCAATATCCTTTTGAAATATTTTTTTATCTCTGTTATGATACAAATACCCCATAACCATACCCTGTATGCCGGTTAGCTTTTCTATATCGCGAAGCTTAAGCGCCCCATCTAAATTTCTTCTTATTAAATTTGAAAGAGCCCGAACCGTGGGTCCTATATATTTTTTTTCTTCCATATTTTTCTCCTGTTTGTTAGATATCTAACATTTTACCATGCTGCACAATGCGTGTCAATAAAATATGAAAAATATTAACATTTTATTTATATTCGTTTTATTTGTATTCATTTTATTTATAGTTTCCTAAATCTTTATAATTCCCCGATATTCATATTTCGTCGAGTCTTATGTTTCATTCAAATTATTGCATTTCGGCTGAAAGCGCACGGCAACAAAAAATTGCCATGCGCTTTTTTCTTTTTATTCTTTTGCGGACTTCTGCCTTTGTTTTTTAAAAAATTCCGTTAAAATTTCTTTACATTCTTTTTCCCTTACACCACTGAATATTTCCGCCTTTACGGGAAATTTGTTTTCATACAAATTGCAAACCGAACCGAGAGCTCCCTTAACCGGATCGTATGCTCCGAAAACAACCTCGCTTATTCTCGCAGAGATTATTGCTCCGGCGCACATGGGGCAGGGTTCCATGGTAACATATATTTCGGCTCCGTTAAGCCGGAAATTATTGATTTTTTTACATGCGCTTCGTATTGCCCGCATTTCCGCATGCTCGGTAGGGTCCGAAAGCTCTTCACAGCGGTTGTGTTCCGAAGCAATAACCTCTCCGTTCAGCACAACAACGGCGCCTACCGGAACTTCCTCTGCCTTTGCTGCCGCTTTGGCCTCTTTAATGGCTTCATCCATATATTTACTGTTCATATTATTAACCTAAGAACTGATTTATTAAAATTTTAATTGCAATAAAAATTAAGAAAACAATACTTGCCGGTGCCGAAGCAAACCATGACACCCTTTGCGATACCATAGAAATGTGGCCGGTTTTTTTGTATTTAAGCATATCCTTTTTTTCGGTGCTTAAAAGATATATTCCGAAAAATCCTATTATCAGCATAATTCCGGTTAAAATTATATAAATCGTGCTTCCTATACCGTTTCCGAAATATTTTGTTACATATTCTAAAATAACAGAAATCAAATTGTTCAGAAAATGTATAATAATTCCGGGCCACAAAGATCCCGTTTCGGCCACTGCAAACCCCAAAGCAAGTCCGACTATAAATGCAAATGGGATTTGAACCAAATTTCCGTGAAAAAGTCCGAAAATTGCCGCCGATACAAAAATCGCAAATCCATCCGAAAATTTTCGAAGGGAGCCCATTACGGCGCCCCTGAAGAGGAGTTCTTCTATAAGCGCCGGAACCGCGGCAACCGAAATAACCGACATGATTATTCCAAGCGGGCCGGACGGCAGGGTATAGTTTGCTCCTTTAAACTTTATAAGCCAGGACAAATTATTTTGTAGTATTGCTACCATTATATTTCCCAAAAAGCAAACTCCGAGTCCTATCATAACAACCGGAACCAGTGTTTTCTTCTTAGGTGGACCAAACGGAATTATATCTTTGGGCTTTTTTCTTTCAAATCCTGAGATAGAAAGGGTCATGCCTATAAAAATAATAAGAGTTATTACAAGGTTTATAAGCAGTAAAAAGAAACTGTCCTTTAGAATGTATGTTGTTTTTGTTATATAAAGGACAACTGAAAGTATTTCCTGAAGCACAAGGCTTACCAGAGAAAAAATAACAAACGGCCAACATATATGCCCGGCCGTTTTTCTTACGGCTGCTTTTTCAAAATAAAGCTCAGGGGAGAAATGTTTTGTAATGTAGGGATTTATAAAATTGCCGTTTCCCCCGTAAGGTACGTTCGTATACGGATTTTTAAACTCTGTTTTATTTTCATTAAAAGTTTTGTTTTCTTCCGATGCGGCCTTTTTATTTTCCTCTTCCAAGTCAGAAGATACAGCTTTTTCCTCTTCAGACTTATCATTTTCCGAGTCTTTGACCTGCTCGGGCGTTTTGTTTAAATCCGTTTCTTTTGAAGCTTTTTTTACCTCTTCGCTTTGCTCGGCATCAGGGGCAAATGATTCCACAATAGGTTCAAAAACCTTTTCTTCCGCATCTGCCGAACCATTTATTACTTTATGTTTATCGGTTTCAGCTTCAAAACCGTTTGGAATTTTTTCTTCGTTTAATTCGGTTTCTCTATTGAGTTTATTATTTTCTTCCATAAATTCACCGCCTTAAAATATCAGTTAAAAAATCCTCGACCCAAAACGGATGAAATTTAAGGCAGTTTTGGGTGCGTAGTGTTACAGGACTTGCCTAAAACTCTTGATAGTCGAACCGGCTGTTATCGCTTACAGTGAAATGGTACCACCCTTTTTTGGTGCAATACTATATAAGGCTTTGCTTACCTTTGGAGCTGTATACCAAAAAGCAATTTTGCCGAGGGTACTGTTTGACAGGTAGGTTATAACTCCGTACCACTTTGTGCCAAACTTTGAAGTTGAAGTGTTGCTGTTTTGATATTTAAGCATATAATTTTGTTCTTGCAACACATCTACCTCTTTTATTTTATCCCTTGACAATTTCACAGCTTCACCTGATTTGGCAGAAAAGATAAGGCTGTCTTCTGTTATGTTCAAAAATGCAGGTTTATCCTGGCCCCATCCCGGCAACCCGGTATAGTGCATAATATTCAAACCCGCCTTTGTTTTTCCAAACATAAACAATTCTCCTATTCTGGGACTTGCCGGTTAGGCTGGCAAGAGCCTATTATTCCTGCTCGCTGTCGTCTGCAATGGCTGAATCTGCGTCAGGCGCGTCCGGATGTGAAGTTTCCTCCTCTTCATCATGTGCCGAAACAGCAACCGAAAGAATTTTTTCGTCGTCTGAAACGCGCATTACCCTTACACCCTTTGCAGGACGAGAGAATGTGCTTATTTCGTTTATCGGTATTCTTATTATTACTCCGCTGGAGGATATCATAATAATATCCTCATCTTCTTTTGCGGAAATAATTGCAGCCACATCGCCGTATTTTTCGGTACGATAGTTAATAACGCCTTTACCGCCTCTGGACTGGATTCTGTAGTCGTCCAGCATGCTGATTCTGCCGTAACCGGTCTGTGTTATTGTAAGAATTCTGGCTTCTTTGTCCATGAATGCTTCCATCCCTATAACAGAATCATCATTAGAAAGACTCAGCGCTTTTACACCTCTTGCTGTTCTGCCTATTGGGCGAACTGTATCTTCTTTAAAGCGAATAGCCTTACCCTTTTTGGTAGCAACAACAATATCCGAATTGCCGTCTGTCATCTTAACAAAACAAAGCTCGTCGTCATCATCGATTGAAATTGCTATTACGCCGTTTCTTCTGGTGTTTTTAAAAGCGGAAAGCGGGGTTCTCTTAATTATGCCCTTTTTGGTTCCCATAAATACATATTTTTCCGCTTCAACATCCTCGGTGGGAAGCATAACGGTAATTTTTTCTCCTGCCATTAAAGGAAGAATGTTTACAATATTCATTCCCTTTGCCGTTCTGCTGCCCTCCGGTATTTCATATGCCTTTCTTCTGTAAACTCTGCCGAGATTACTGAACATCATAACATAATCATGTGACGAACATGTGAACATATTTTCAACAATATCGTCTTCTCTGGTGGTCATTCCCAAAATGCCTCTGCCGCCCCTATGCTGAGCTGCATATGTATTGCTCGGCAAACGCTTGATATATCCGTTTTCTGTTTTTGTAAGAACACATTCCTCAACCGGAATAAGGTCTTCTATATCAACCTCGCCCTCAACATCGGAAATTTGGGTACGGCGTTCGTCATTGAATTTGTCCTTTAAATTCAACGCTTCGGTTTTTACTATATCAAGAACCATTGCATGATTTGCTAAAATTTCTTCACATTTCTTTATGAATTCGCGCTTTTCTTTAAGTTCTTCAAGAATTTTTTCCTTTTCCATTCCGGAAAGACGGCCGAGCTGCATTTGAACTATTGCGGTTGTTTGAATTTCATCAAGACCGAATCTTTCGCTCAGCGCCTGCTTACTTTCGGGAATTGTTTTGCTGGCTCTTATGATTTTTATAACCTCATCGATAAAATCAAGAGCAACCTTAAGGCCCTCCAGAATATGAGCCCTTTCCTCCGCCTTCTTTTTATCATATGCCGTCCTGCGTTCAATGATTTCACACTGAAAATCTATGCAGTTTTTAAGCATTTCTTTAAGGGTTAAAACCTGCGGTTTTCCATTTACAATAGCTAAAAGAATAGCTCCGAATGTTGTTTGAAGAGATGTATAAGAATATATTTTGTTGAGCACTACCTGAGGGCTTGCATCCTTTTTAATATCAACCACAATGCGGATACCGCCGTCTCTTTTTGAAGAATAGTCAACAACATCCTCTATTCCTTCGATTTTTTTCTCATTTGCAAGATCGTAAATATTTTTTACTAAATCCTTTTTACGGACCTTATATGGGATTTCGGTAATAACTATGCGGAACTTTCCGTTTTTAACCTCTTCTATTTCGGCCTTTCCGCGTACTACTATTTTCCCTCTGCCGGTTGCATATGCCGCCCTGATTCCGGAACGACCCATGATAATTCCGCCGGTAGGGAAATCCGGTCCCTTTATGTACTGGCAAATTTCCGGTAATTCGGCTTCCGGATTATCTATAAGACAGCACATACCGTCGATAACCTCGCCCAAATTGTGAGGAGGAATTTCGGTTGCCATACCAACCGCAATACCTGAAGAACCGTTTACCAGAAGCTGCGGAAAACGAACGGGCAAAACTTCCGGTTCCTTTAAGCGGTCATCGTAGTTGGGCATAAAGTTTACAGTGTCTTTATCAATGTCATCCAGCATATGAAGAGAGAGTCTGTTCATTTTGGATTCTGTATATCTGTATGCCGCTGCGGGATATCCGTCTATATTACCAAAGTTTCCGTGGCCGTCTATTAAAGGATATCTAAGAGAAAAATCCTGCGCCATTCTTACCATTGCTTCATAAACCGATGAGTCTCCATGAGGATGGTAGCGTCCCAAAACCGAACCTACGGTATCGGCGCACTTACGGTAAGCCTTTTCCGGAGTAAGTCCGTTTTCATACATGGTATAAAGAATTCTGCGGTGTACCGGCTTTAATCCGTCGCGAATATCAGGAAGAGCGCGGCCGACCAAAACAGACATTGAATACTGCAGCATGCTTGTTTTAATCTCATCAACTATTTCCACCGGTTTAATGCTTGTTTGTTCATCTTCCGGCCAATATACATTTTCGTGTTTTGCCATTTTCTCTTCCCTCCTTATATATCAAGATCTGTCGCAAAGACTGCGTTTTCTTCAATGAATTTTCTTCTCGGTTCAACCTCTTCGCCCATAAGCATTGAAAAGGTTTCGTCTGCAATTTGCGCATCCTCTATTTTTACCTTAAGCATTGTTCTGTTTTCAGGATCCAAAGTTGTTTCCCAGAGTTGATCGGGGTTCATTTCACCCAAACCTTTATATCTCTGAACATCTGCCGAACCGCCGAGTTTTTCAATATATTCAGCCTTTTCCTCGTCTGTAAACGCATCAAAATGCTGCTTGCCCTTTGATATTCTGAACAAAGGAGGCTGAGCTAAATAAACATGCCCGGTTTCTATAAGCTGCGGCATATATCTGAAAAAGAAGGTAAGCAGAAGTGTTCTGATGTGAGAACCGTCGACATCGGCATCGGCCATGATAACTATTTTATCATAACGCAGTTTTGTAATATCAAAATTATCTCCGATTCCGGTTCCGAGAGCAACAATAACAGGGGTAAGTTTATCGTTTCCGTAAACCTTGTCCACCCTTGCTTTTTCTACATTAAGCATTTTTCCCCAAAGAGGAAGAATTGCCTGATAGGTACTGTTTCTGCCCTCAACCGCGCTGCCTCCCGCAGAATCTCCCTCGACGATGAAAATTTCTGTTTTTGTGGGATCGGCGGAAATACAGTCGGTAAGTTTTTCCGGCATTCTCACCCTGCCGGTTGAAGTTTGTTTTCTTTGCAAATCTCTTGCTTTTTGAGCCGCTTCTCTTGCGTTTGAAGCGGAAATTGCTTTTTCTATAATGGTTTTCCCGACATTCGGATTTTCCTCTAAAAATGCGGAAAACTGCTCGCTTACCATGTTGTTTACAAGTGTTCCCATGGATGTATTTCCGAGCTTTGATTTTGTTTGTCCTTCAAACTGCGCGTCCTTTAATTTAACGCTTATAACCGCAATCATACCTTCCAAAACATCATCGCTTTTAAGTTTTGGATTGGATTCTTTTAAATATTTAAATCTGCGGCCGTAGTTGTTTATACATCTTACAATTGCATTTTTAAAGGCTGTTTCGTGAGTTCCTCCGTCGACGGTATGTATATCATTTGCAAAGCTTATGATTTTTGTATCATATCCGTTATTGAACAAAAGCGCAACTTCGGCAGCGTTTTCTTCGCCGTTTTGCGAAAAATAAATAATATCGTCATGTATTTTTTCTTTCTTGGTTTTTTCCAGCAGAAAGTCGCAGTAGCTCTTAATTCCGCCTTCAAAATGCAGTTCGGTAACCTTTTCAAGGCCGGGTCTGTTATCCTTTAAAATTATTTTTACTCCGGCGTTCAAAAAAGCTTGTTCTCTGAGTCTAGTAAGCAAAATGTCGTAATCATAAACGGTGGTATCAGTAAATATTTCCGGATCAGGTTTAAAAATAACCGTTGTTCCGGTTTTATCAGTTGTTCCTATTATTTCAAGTTCGCTTGTTGCGTTTCCTCTTTTATAGGTTTGTTTATATATATTTTTACCGTCCGAAACCTGAACTTCAAGCCATTCGGACAAAGCGTTAACAACCGAAGCGCCGACGCCGTGAAGGCCTCCGCTCACTTTATATCCGTTACCGCCGAATTTTCCTCCCGCATGAAGAACCGTAAAAACAACCGAAACGGTGGGTATTCCCATTTTCGGATGTATTCCTACCGGGATTCCTCTTCCGTTATCGGAAACCTTTATAATATCATTTTCTAAAATATCAACATTTATGGTGTCGCAATATCCTGCAAGCGTTTCATCAATTGCATTGTCTACGATTTCGTAAACCAAGTGATGAAGTCCTCTTTCTCCGGTTGAACCGATATACATACCGGGTCTTTTTCTTACTGCCTCAAGCCCCTCCAATACCTGTATGGAATTTTCATCATAATTTTCCGTTACCGGAGCGCTAATATCATTTTTGCTCATATTTAATCTCCATTTCTTTTGATAAAACCTTTATTTATTCCGATATTTTAGAATTACTTCTTTTTTGAAGTGTTGAAGAGGAAAGTTGGGAAATGTATATTTTTTGTATATTTTTTCCCTTGGCGGATGCTACAACAAAAGATTTCGGAAGTTCTGAGGAAACGGTATAAACCTCATTATTTTTTTGGGCTTTTGTAAGAAAATCCCTTGTTGATTTTGAAACTGTTGATGTATCCAAATCAAAAATTCCTATAACATCTTTTTCTTTTACAACCGTATCCTGCCCTAAATGTAAGTACATTTTTTCTCCTTTTCCGATTCTTCTGTTAATCAATGTTCCCGTTTTTCATTTTAAAAACTTTTCCCTTTTCAAGGCCGTTTATATTTGAAGGATCGCAACAGGTTATAAACACCTGCCAATTTTTTATGTTATTAAGAATAAAAGATTGCCTTTTTTTATCAAGTTCGCTCATAACATCGTCCAATAAGACAACAGGATATTCGCCCGTTATATCCTTTAAAACATTGGCTTCGGCTAATTTTAAAGATATAGCGGCACTTCTTTTTTGACCCTGCGAACCATAGCTTTTTATCATTTTATCATTTAAAAATATTAAAATATCATCCCTATGAGGACCTATTGATGTATTTCCGGTTATTATATCTTCTTTTCTTTTTAAAAAAAGCAGATTTCGAATTTCCGAAATATCGGAACCTTCTTTTACTTCGGAAAAATAAGAAATATTAAGTTTTTCCTTTTCTTTTGAAATTCCGTCGTAAATGCTAATTGCAGCATTTTTAAGAATTTCTATATATCTTCTTCTGTATTTTTGTATTTCAAAAACAGAAGCGGCAAGAGATTTTTCAAAATCATCCAGAAGAGGTTCTATATCCGGATGAAAATTTATATCCCTTAAAAGTGTGTTTCTTTGTTTTACAGCCTGATGATATTTTCTGAGTTTTAAATTATAAAGAGGATATATTTGCCCTATAGCGGTATCTAGAAATTTTCTTCTTACAGCAGGACCGTTGTTTATAATATTTAAATCCAATGGAGAAAAAACAACGCAGTAAAATGATCCGGCCAAAGTTCCGGGAGAAACTGTTTTTCCTGAAATTTCAGCCGTTCTTTTCTGTTCTATTATTATTTTGGATTTTTTTAAAATATCTCCGAAATAATACTCTATTTCGTTTTCTGCTTTTTGCTCATTGAACTTTAACAGTTCGGCATCCTTTGCTCCTCTGAAACTTTTTGCTCCGCAAAAAAGCCATATTGCTTCCAGAAGATTTGTTTTTCCCTCTGCGTTATTTCCGAATATTACATTAACCGAATCTGACGGAAAAAATGATATGTTGCAAAAATTTCTGAAGTTTTTGCATGTCAGTTTTTTAATAATCATTTTACAACCATATATGTTTCATCTTCAAAAGTAACAGTATCGTTTTCATGAAGCTTTTTTCCCCTCATAAAACAGGGAATACCGTTAACCTTTACCTCACCGCCGGTTATTACCATTTTTGCATAACCGCCTGTTGAAGCGGCTCCCGCAAGTTTTAAAAAACTATCAAGTTTTATATAATCTGTTTCAATTTTTACTTTTTTTATATTTTCTTTTATCTTTTCCATTATTTAAGTATCATAGGCAATACAAGATATAAGAATTCATCGCCTTCAACCGGTGTTATAACCGCTGCTGCCGCAGAACCGTTAAATCTTACATATACCTCTTCGCTTTCCGACGCTTTTAATGCGTCAAGTAAAAACTTGCTGTTAAAGCCTATTTCGAATTCGTTTCCTTTAAGAGAAACATCTACAGTTTCGCTTGCCCTTCCCACTGCTGAAGAACATGTGAAATTAATTTTATCCCTTTCAAAATTACATCTTATGGGGCTTTTTGTCTGATCGTTTACAATTACCAAAGAAATTCTTTCCAGTGTTTCTATTATTTCCGGAACATTTATTTTTACTTCCTGTGAAAATTCCTGCGGAATAGATCTTGAATAATCTATATATTTTCCTTCAAGCAAGCGGGAAGTCATTATATATCCGTCAATATTAAAGCTTATATTTCTGTTTCCTATGCTTATTACAATATCTTCATCTTTTTCTTCTATTATTTTAACAGCTTCGCTTATAGCCCTTCCGGATACTATAAAACTTGTATTTCCTTCGCTTTTAATTCTTGCTTTTCTTATTGCGAGACGGTTTCCGTCTATTGCTACAAGTTTTAATTCATTGTTTGAAATTTCAAAATTAATTCCGGTTAAAACAGGTCTTGTTCCTTCTATTTGAGAAGCGGCAAAAACCGTTTGCCTTACCATACTTTTTAAAAGATCAGAAGAAACGGTAATATTTTCTTTTTCGGCAACATTAGGCATCTCCGGGAAATCCGCCGCGTCTATTCCCATAATATCAAAAGAGGAAGCGCCGCAGGAAATTTTACATACCATTCTATTATCTACTTCTATGCTTATTTTTTCTCCCCTTGCTTTGCGGATAATTTCAAAGAGGATTTTTGCGCTTATTACTATATCTCCTTCTTCTTCGCACAAAACAGGTATTTCTTTTGTCATGCTTATTTCCATGTTATATGCCATAAGGGTAAGTTTTCCGGTTTCGGCTGAAAGCAAAACACCCTCTAAAATTGGGAGAGAAGATTTCGGAGTAACTGCTCTTTGAATATTTGAAAGAGCTTCCGACAACAGTTCTCTGTTAACTGATAATTTCATTTTAATACCTCCGAAGAAAAGATTAAGGAAATTTTATTTTTTAAAAAATTGTAAGAATTAAATTTTTTTAAAACTTTATTTTTTAAAAATTTCTGATTTTTTATTTTTTATAAAACAAATATAACAATTATTTTTAGTAGTAGTAATAAGGTAGGTTAATATTTTTAATAACTTGTTTTTTCTTTATATAAAGGCAAAAAACAAGAAAAAATATAAAATTCACAAAGGTTGATTATTTGTTTATAAGTTGAATTATTTAAAGTTTTCCACCGAAGATGTTTAAAACTTATAAGTTATTAAATTAAAAATGTGAAAAACTTTTTTTAAAAAATATAACTTCCTGTATAGTTTTTTAAAAAATTAATCGTTTTTAAGATTTTTTATTATATCTTCAACCAATTCCTTATCAAAAGGATTGTTTTTTAAATGTTCTTCAATTTTTTGAACATTATATAAAACGGTGGTATGATCTTTTCCGAAACTGTCTCCGATTGCTTTGTATGAAAGTTCGGTAGTTTCTCTTGTTATATACATTGCAACCTGCCTTGCAAAGGCCACAGCAGCTGTTTTTCTTTTTGAAACTATATCTTTTTCGGAAACATTAAAGGTTTTTGAAACTTCGGAAATTATTTCGTCTATTTTAATAGGTTCCGGAGTAGTGTCGTTCATAATATCCCTTATAAATCCCTGGACAACAGAAATAGTTGGAGTTTTGTTTTGAAGATTTATATATGCCTGCAGTTTTTTTACAACCCCGTTTAGCTGTCTGGTATTCATTTTTATATGTTCGGCAATAAAATAAACAATATTTTCATCGAGAGAAATATTTAAAAATTCTGCTTTTGTTTTTATTATGCCTACCCTTGTTTCAAAATCAGGAGGGGTTATATCAGCCATAAGCCCGCTTTCAAGACGAGACCTGATTCTTTCGGCAAGTGTTTTAATATCTTTCGGAGGGCGGTCGCAGGTGACTACTATTTGTTTATTTGCGTTTATTAAGGTATCAAATGTATTAAAGAATTCTTCCTGTGTACGCTCTTTTCCCGCAATAAAATGAATATCGTCCATTAAAAAAACATCAACCGTGCGATATTTATTTCTAAAATCTTCGTTAGTTCCGATTTCACCTTTGTTAAGAGAATTTATAAGATTATTTGTAAAATCTTCGCCTCTTGTATATTCTATTTTTAAATCCGGAAATTTTTTGCTTATATGATTTTTTATTGAAAGCAAAAGATGAGTTTTACCAACCCCTGAATTTCCGTAAATTACCAGTGGATTATAGGGGGTTGCAGCCGGATTATCGGCAACTGCCATAGATGCGGCATGAGCAAAACGGTTTGAAGAACCTACAATAAAATTATCAAAGGTATAGTGTGATTCAAAAGAATCGTCCTTTGGATTTTCCGAAGGTTCGGAAGATACAACTCCGCCGTTTTCATCCGACAAAAGTAGTTCAAACTTTACCGGGATTCCAACAACATCCAAAAGGGACTGCTCAATAAATTTTTTAAAGTTAGATTCTACAATGCCTTTTTTATAACTTGAATAAATAGAGGCGGTAAAAACACCATTTTCCATGCTTATAGGAATAATATCCTCTATCCAAACACTGAAGGCAATTTCGGTTATGTATTGCTTTTCTATACAGTCGTTGCAAACAGCCTTCCAAATATCGCCGATTGACTCTATTTGCATATTTTTTTTCCTTTCTTTTAGTACTGGATGATAAGAAACAACAAAAAAGATACAATGCTTCATTTAAAGACATTTTTACTTATTTATTTTATCATAAAAGGAATAATTTTTCAATAGTTTTATACCTTTAAAAGGGGGATAAAAAATATTGAAAACAATAAAAAAGCAAAATAAAACGGCCGTTCTGTTTTTTAAGCAGAATGACCGTTTTATTGCAGGGAAAGAAAAAAATAAAGGAGAATAGAAAAATGACAAAATTAAAACATAAAAATATATTTAAAATATAAAAACTGTATTTAATTATAGGATTATATTTTTAATTATATATACGAAGATTTCTATAATATGAAATAATTTGTATAGGCTTTTAATAATCGAACACCGTTATGGTTTTGCTTGACTGAATAAAATAATTTATATAAGATGCAGATTTTCTATTGTAATTTTATATTCGGTTTGCCCGGGCTTATTTGTTTTGTTTATTTCGGCATCTATGTTATTGCTTTTTAAAATATTTATTATACGGTTGAGACTGTTCATAATTATCGTATCGCTTGAAAGACATGCCAGTTTTATGGGTTCCGGCTTTTTCTCTATTAACTCAACAATAAAGCTAAGCGCGTTTTTTTCAGACAAAGATTCGGTAATAACCTTGCTTTTTACTTTTTCTTTTTGAAAGTTTGAAAGGGGATAAAAAGATTCTATAAATTTTAAAGAAAAGTTGTGGGACTGTATAAATTTTTGATCCTCTTTTGAAAGTTTTAAAAAAAGAAGAATTTTTTTGGTTTCAGAAGCCGGTATACCCGTATAATAAGAAATTTCCCTTATTGAAAGGCGGTTTAGACTGAGCAAGTCATATATTATTTTTGCCTTATCAAAAATTGAAAAGGAAGAAAGATTTTCAAGTTTGGACAAAACATATGCCTCCGCCTCTGTATCGGTAAGGGAAACAAGCAGGCAGGGAACCTTTTTTATTCCGAAAAAAAGAAGGGAAAGAAAATATTCATGTCCGGAAACAAGTACGAATTTTTCAGGATTTTTTATATTTTTTCTTACCAGCAGAGGTTCACATATTCCAAAGTATTTTAAAGCATTTGAAAAGGAAATTATTTTATCTTTTTCAATTTCTCTTGCGGTAAAATATTCAGGAAGAGAAATATTTAAAAGATCGGTATAGAAAATTTTTCTATCCATTATTTTGCTTGAAACTTCCATTTTTTCCTCCGTATGCTTTAGGCAAACAGTGATAAATCCGAATCTGTTTTTTAAACGCTAATTTTTCACATGGCATTTGTTAAAATACTCGGTAATCCTAACGCCTCGCAAAGACGACAAAACTAAAACTGCCTGAAGATCGCTGGTTTTGGTCAGGTTCGGCTTATCCCTGCAGGTATTAACAGGCAAAACCAAAGAATTCGGTGCTTGTCCTTTTTTTAGTAAATGTAATTTATGTTGGGAATTTGTATCTTTTTTGTTTTTTTGTATTGCAATTAACGGGAACAAATTGTTTTTGGTGGATAAAGTTTCTGTTTATCCGGCAGTTGGTTCCTACCAAGTACAACACCTAGAAAGAAAATTTAAAATGGAAATATTTTCCTTTTTCGTTTATAATATTATCAAACGGAAAAAGAAAAATCAACAAAAACAGTTTTACAAAAAAAGACATTAAAGGTTTAAAAAATAAAAAAAGCCGCAATTTTAAAGCGGCTGTCGTGCAATTTTTGCGGATGTACGGGGATATTTTGGCGGAGTTTGCGATATTTTTTTAATAACAATATTAATTCTTTTTTCATTGTTCGGAAGAGTTTCAAAGAAAAGTGGCTCAGCAGAACCTCCCAGAAGAGAGATTGCCAAGGAGGCTTCTTTAAGCTCATTTTCTGCGTCCGGACCCTTCATTGAAATAAAAATTCCGTTGTTTTTTACAAGCGGAAAACAGTATTCGCATAAAACATTAAGGCGGGCAACGGCTCTGGCAGTTACAAAATCAAAAGATTCGCGAAAGTCAGGATCCTGCCCTAAAATTTCCGCGCGGGCGTGAACATTTTCTGTTTTAAACTGAGTTCCCAGTTCCTTTTCCAAAACATTTAAAAATACAAATCTTTTGGCATGGCCGTCTGCAAGGGTTACCGAGAGATCCGGTCTTGCTATTTTTAAAACCATACCGGGAAAACCTGCTCCGCTGCCTATATCAATAAGCTTTTTTCCTGAAGTTTTAGGCATATACTTTAAAATTGAAAGAGAATCGGCAAAATGTTTTATTACTATTTCTTTAGGCTCTGTAATGGCGGTAAGGTTGATTTTTTCATTCCATTCTCTTAAAAGATCACCATAAATACATAGTTTTTCATATACATCCGAAGCAAGAAAAATATTATTGTCTTCGGCATATTTTTTTAAAATATCAATGTTTTTATTCAAGAAAATCCTCCTTATAAACTATTTATTCCGGTTTTTTTCGCACCAAATAAGAAGGATTGAAATGTCTGCCGGACTTACCCCGGAAATTCCCATTGCCTGTCCTATGCTTAAAGGTTTAATTTTGTTTAGTTTTTCCTTTGCCTCAAGCCTTAGTCCGTCTATATCGGAATATGGGGTAAGGGGAGAAAGTTTTTGGTTTTCCTTGCGATGCATTTCTTTAACGCAGGCAAGCTGCCTTTTAATATATCCGTCGTATTTTATTTCTGTTTCAACCTTATCGCAAAGATCGGAAGGAAGATTGGGAAAATTATCATCAAACTGCTTTAGATCGGAGTATTTTATTTGCGGCCTGCGAAGAAGATCCGCAAGACTTGCAC
>CAKSDA010000011.1 GCA_934444895.1 uncultured Eubacteriales bacterium
CAAATGCATGGCGGTTGAATGGGCAAAAAGAGGAATAAGAGTTAATGCAATAGCCCCGGGATTTATGAGAACTCCCCTTACTGAAAAAAGACTCAGCACACCGAATGATCCGGCTGTAAAAAAATGGATCGATGGTACCCCAATGGACAGAATAGGCAATCCTGAGGACCTTGTAGGTCTTGCATTATATCTGGCAGGAGACGCTTCTTCATTTACCACCGGAACCGTTATTTCGGTTGACGGCGGATATACCTGTCTGTAATTTTTTGGAGGGAATAAAAATGTCCGGAAAGAAAGAATGGTTTATTGCTGACGGTTTTATGAGCAGTACAAAAAATGACCAATATGTGAGTCATGAGGCAGTGTGTGTTCTTAATACAAATAATGAGCGCGCTGAAATCAGAATAACCGTGTTTTTTGAAGACAGCGCTCCTATAAAAGACTTTACTGCCATTTGCGATCCTGAAAGAACAAATCACATAAGGCTTGATAAGATTAAAAATGCAGAGGGAAAATGCATACCGAAAGATACGCCGTATGCGCTTTTAATTGAAAGCAGTGTTCCGGTAATATGCCAGCATAGCAGAATGGATGTTTCAAATAAGCACTTAACCCTTATGACTACAATGGCATATTAATATAAAAGCATTTAATGCAAAAGCTGTTAAAGTAAAGTTTATTTAAAAGCTTAAAAAAGCCTAAAAAGGGTAGACCATAAATTGTCCTGCCCTTTTTAGGCTTTTTATATATTATATCCATATGGTTTTTGATGATTAAGAACCTAAACAATTAAAAAATGCAGGTAGCAAAAAAATTTGTTATCATGCAAATTAAAATTCCGGTCAAAGTGGGAATTACGGCCGCCAAAACAGTCCATTTTAAACTGCCTGTTTCTTTTTTTATTGTAAGCAGGGTTGTTGAACACGGCCAGTGCATAAGTGAAAAAATAATGGTATTAAGCGCTGTTATTAAGGTCCATCCATTGTTTAAAAACAACTCCCGTATTTGCATAATGTCTCCCGTTTCGGTTAAACAACCCTTCGCAGTATACGCCATTATCGCAATGGGAATTACTATTTCATTAGCCGGAAAGCCTAAAATAAAAGCCATGAGAAGAATGCCGTCAAGCCCCATCAGTTTAGCAAACGGATCAAGAAAGTTCGCACAAATATTTAAAATGCTAAGATTGCCTATTTTTACATTTGCTAAAATCCATATAATAAGTCCTGCGGGCGCTGCAACGGCTACTGCCCTTCCCAGAACAAATACGGTTCTGTCAAAAATTGATCTTACAATAACCTTTGAGAACTGAGGCGTTCTGTATGGTGGGAGTTCAAGCGTAAAGGATGATGGTATACCTTTAAGTATGGTTTTTGATAAAAGTTTTGTTATTAGAAATGTTGCGAGAATTCCCATAACTATTACTGCGGTTAACAAGACTGCGGAAAGTAAATTTGAAACCGCTCCGGAAGCGGCTCCCACAAAGAACATGCTTATAATTGTTATAATTGTAGGGAACCTTCCATTGCATGGAACAAAGTTATTTGTTAGAATTGCCAAAAGCCGCTCTCTGGGAGAATCTATAATGCGGCACCCAACAATTCCGGCAGCATTGCATCCAAACCCCATGCACATGGTAAGAGCTTGTTTGCCGCACGCGCAGCATTTTTTAAAAGGTTTATCCAGATTATATGCAATTCTCGGAAGATATCCTGAATCCTCAAGCAGGGTGAAAAGCGGGAAAAATATTGCCATCGGCGGAAGCATAACCGATACAACCCATGCCAAGACTCTATAAACACCAAGCACCAATGCTCCGTGCAGCCACGAAGGAGCGCCTAAAAAGTTGAACAGAGATGTAAGCTGATCCTGAATATAAAAGAGTCCTTGTGATAATAATTTTGAAGGGTAGTTGGCCCCTGTAATAGTTAACCAAAAAATGAACGCCAAAAAACATATCATTATAGGATAACCGGTAAGTCTGCCGGTTAGTATTTTATCGGTCCGTCTGTCAAAATTGCTGTATTTGCTTTTTTTGTATTCAACGGCGCCGCTGCATATTTTTTCTGCGGATTTTACAATAGTTGAAACGATTATATCTTTGAATTTATTTGCATCAATATTGTTTTGACTCAGCAAATTTTGCGCTTTTGATAAGATTTCTTCATACTCGTCACTCAGTGAATCATTGTATGAAGAATCGTCTTTAAAATATGTACTTACATTTTCCAAAAGTTTTTTATCGTTTTCAAGAATTTTTAAACTCAGCCATCTGCTGTTTAAATCTTTAGGGAGTCTGTTTTGCAGAGAGTTTTCAATTTCGCTTATTGCTTTTTCAATAACCGCAGGATATTTTATTTTGTACATTTCATCAGATAGGTTGCCCTTTATTGCTAATGTTTTATCAATAAGAGCAATAAGTTCGGAAAGATCATGTTTTTTGCGCGCCACAATACCTATAACCGGGATTTTAAGCCTTTTTGACAGTAAATCCAGATTTATGCTTATATGCTTTTTTTCGGCTTCATCCATTAAATTTACGCACATAATAACATTATCTGAGATTTCCATTGTCTGCAAAACAAGATTTAAATTTCGTTCAAGACAAACGGCGTCACAAACAACAACAACTGCATCCGGTTTTCCGAAACATATAAAGTCTCTCGCAACCTCTTCTTCTGCTGAATGTGCAATTAGTGAGTATGTTCCGGGAAGATCGACCATAACAAGAGAACTGTTTTTTGCTTTGCAGTATCCTATAGCGCTTGAAACGGTTTTCCCCGGCCAGTTTCCGGTATGTTGATTCATTCCCGTAAGACCGTTAAAAACAGTGCTTTTGCCTACATTGGGATTTCCGGCAAGAGCAATAATTTTGTCATTTGGGCATTTCTTTTTTACAGAAATACCGGAATCGATAGCATTAATTCCAACTGAACTGTTAGTAAGACCCATTTCACATCGGCTCCTTTTTTCTGGAAATAAGAATATTACTGCAGTCTTCAGAACGCAGTGCAATGACGGCTCCTCTTATTAAAAAAGCTGTCGGATCACCGCAGGGACTTTTGCCCAGACATTCAATGTCGGTATTGCTTATAAGACCAATATCAAGAAGTCTTCTTCGCATATTTCCGGTAGTTTTAAGTGAGCTTACAACAGCTCTTTCGCCCGGTTTTAATTCATTTAGCGTAGTATGTATCTTCATATTATTTATATTCTCCTAGTTTGCCTAAAATAAGGTTATATATTCTATACTATGCGGTAATGTTTTTAGTGTGAAAATTCAAAAGAGCCTTTGAACTGCAGTTCAAAGGCTCTTAAAATAATATATGTTTATGTTTTTATACCCGTTAGATATGAATTTTAAACGCAATAGGCATAATCGTTTTTTATTTTGCTTTTATATTTTTTGCTTTTTTGTATTTATTTTTCTCTTTCATCACCAATAAAGAATACCGCAACTGTTCCGGGTCCGCAGTGCGAGGCAATAATTGTTCCTATATTATAAATTTCAATTTTATCCTTTAAATTCTTAAATTCATTTAAAATTGCCTGTTTTGTTGCAACAGCATCCTCAAGACAGTTTGAATGGCTTATATAGCACTTTCCGTTATAATTTTTTCCGTTTTCTGCGTGCTTAATCATTTCATTTACAGTGGTTTTTATTGCGTTTTTCTTTCCGCGCGCTTTATCATAAGAAATAATTCTGCCTTCATAATTAAGGTGCATTATAGGGCATATTCCAAGCACGGTGGCAATAGCTGCGGTGGGTCCGGATACACGGCCGCTGCGTTTGAAAAATCGTATGTCGGTTGAAAAGAATTGATGATGTATTTTTCTGCGGTTTTTGTTAACAAGATCTATTACCTCATCCATTGAAGCGCCGCTGTCCTTTAAATCGGCCGCCATATCAACCAAAATTCCGTAACCTGAACAGCTGCAAAATGAATCAATAACTTCTAAACGCCTGTTTGGAAATTCTTTCTTAAGGTTGTCTACCGCTTCCAATGCGTTTTTAACCGATGGAGTCATTCCTGAACCGAAGGCAATGTGTAAAACATCGCCCTTTTCTAAAAGATCTCTAAAGTATTCTTCGTAACGATATGTGTTAATTTGAGAGGTAGACGGCATTTTCCCGCTTGATAAAAGGCTGTAAAATCTTGAAAGGGCAGTAGGGTCTTTACCCATATCGTCCGGGTATTCTTTTCCGTCAACGGTGTATGTGTAAAACAAAACCGGTATATCGCGGCCTGATATATAAGAATATGGCATATCGACAGTTGATTCGCAGGAAAGTATAAAGTTGTTGTTCATATAAAATCACCCTTATAAAATATTGTAAATGTAAAAATTGATTTTTAATTTATCGGTCTTTAGTTTATCGGTCATTTGATGTTTTTAACATTCGCCGATTTTTGACCACAGAAACATTTTATAGCATGTTTTTTAAGAAAATCAATCTACTAATGAGAAATGCGGCTCTATTTTAAATTTAACGGCGGTAGAATTTAAAATTATGTTCTCTACCAACGGTAGAGAATGGCTGAATTAAGGGATTTAATGTATTGATTTTTGATATAAAATATGTTATAATTTACAAAACAAATTGGTTTTGTAAACGGTTTGATTTTGGTTTATTATTTTTACATTGCCGATATAAAACAGTAGTGTTGGGAGTGAAGCCTTTTGGAGGAATTACGATATATTATTGCTAAAAATATAACCAAATTACGCATAGCAAACAAATTAACCCAGATTGATCTTGCCGAAAAGCTGAATTATTCTGACAAGGCAGTGTCAAAATGGGAAAGGGGAGAATCCCTTCCGGATATAATTGTTTTAAAGCAAATTGCCGATATATTCGGCGTTTCGCTTGATTTTCTGGTTGATAAATCTTCCAAACCTGATAAAGAAAACAAGGTGGTTTTAAGGGGAATAAAAAATCACGGTTTCATAACCGGAATGTCAATTCTCCTTGTGTGGTTAATTGCAACTTTTTTATTTGTTGTAATTCAGCTTTCGTATAAAGAAACCTCTCTCAATTGGCTGAGTTTTGTATATGCGGTTCCCATTTCTATGATAGTATGGCTGGTTTTTAATTCAATTTGGTTTAATACCCGCCGAAATTACATAATAATTTCGCTTTTAATGTGGACGGTTCTTGCTACTTTGTTTATAACATTTTTGATGTTTGACAGAAATATATGGCTTATATTTCTTCTCGGAATACCCGGTCAGTTTATTATTTTTATGTGGTCAAAACTCAAATATCATTCGGAAAAGTAATTTTTAAATTAATTTTTTCTGCCGTAATTCCGATTTACGGCAGTTTTTGCATTTTTATTGAAATAATAATTTTATATGTTAAAATATAAGAGGTATATTTTTTTGCATTTTAAGGAGAACATAGGTATATGGATCATTTTGTTCTGCATTCAAAATTTAAACCCACCGGTGATCAGCCGGAGGCGATTGAAAAATTAACACAAGGTATAAAAAACGGTCTGAAAGAACAGGTTTTGCAGGGAGTTACAGGTTCGGGAAAAACATTTACAATGGCTAATATCATTAAAAATGTTAACAAACCCACGCTTGTTTTATCACATAATAAAACTCTGGCTGCTCAGCTTTGCTCCGAATTCCGCGAGTTTTTCCCTGAAAACGCAGTTGAATATTTTGTTTCTTATTACGATTATTATCAACCTGAAGCATATATACCGGGAACCGATACCTATATTGAAAAGGATTCCGCCATTAATGATGAAATAGATAAACTTCGCCATTCCGCAACATGTTCATTGTCGGAAAGGCGGGATGTAATAATTGTTGCCAGCGTTTCCGGAATATATTCTTTGGGAAACCCTATCGACTATCATAATATGGTAATTTCTCTGAGAGTAGGCATGCAAAAAGACAGGGACGAGCTTTTGCATAAACTGGTGGATCTTCAATACGAGCGAAATGATGTAAATTTTGTGCGAAATAAATTCAGAGTCAGGGGAGATTCTGTTGAGGTATTTCCTGCATACTCCGGCGAATATGCGATAAGAATAGAGTTTTTCGGCGATGAGATTGACAGAATTTCAAAAATTAATCCTTTGACAGGAGAGGTCAAGGAATCGCTTATCCATACGCCTATATATCCCGCTTCGCATTATATTGTTTCTCCGGACAGACTTTCCGATGCCCTTGACGAAATACGGGCAGAAATGGAAGAACGAGTAAAGTTTTTCACTGATAACGGGCAGCTTATTGAAGCTCAGCGTATAAGGCAAAGAACCGAGTATGATATAGAAATGTTATCGGAAATCGGCACATGCAAGGGTGTTGAAAATTATTCAAGAGTTTTATCCGGGCGCCCGGCGGGCAGCACTCCCTTTACACTTTTGGATTATTTTCCGAAAGATTATTTGCTTTTGGTTGATGAATCGCATGTTATGATTCCGCAGATACGCGGCATGTACGGCGGTGACAGGGCCCGCAAAGAAAACCTGGTGAATTTCGGCTTCAGGCTTCCTTCCGCATATGATAACAGACCGCTGAATTTTGATGAATTTTACAGTAAGATCGGCACAACGATATATATATCGGCTACTCCAAATGAGTTTGAAAAAGAACATGCCTCGGCCATAGTAGAGCAGATAATACGCCCAACCGGACTGCTTGATCCGAAAATAATCGTTAAGCCGACCGAGGGCCAAATTGACGATCTGGTTTCTGAAATTAACAAAAGGATTGAAAAGAAAGAACGGGTTTTGGTAACAACTCTTACTAAAAAAATGGCAGAGGATCTTTCGGAATATTTGGATGATGTAGGCATTAAGGTTCGCTATATGCACCACGATGTTGACACCATGGAGCGCATGGAAATTATAAGAGACCTCCGGCTTGGCACTTTTGATGTTTTGGTTGGAATTAACCTGCTTCGTGAGGGGCTGGATTTGCCGGAAGTTTCTCTTGTTGCGATATTAGACGCAGATAAAGAGGGATTTTTGCGTTCCGAAACCTCTCTTATACAAACAATAGGCCGCGCAGCAAGAAATGCTGAAGGTATGGTTATTATGTATGCGGACAGTGTTACAAAATCTATGGAAACAGCCATAAAAGAAACCGAAAGGCGCCGCAGAATACAAAATGATTATAATATTGCTAACGGAATAGTTCCGACAACAATAAAAAAAGATGTGCGCGATGTTATTGAAATGGCGGGGGCAGGGGCAAAAGATCTGAAGAACGATAAGGTTAAAAAGATGAGCAAAGCCGAAATCGATACTGCTATAAAGCATCTTACCGAACAGATGAAAGAGGCTTCAAAACTTTTGGAATTTGAACAGGCTGCCTTATTCAGGGATAAGATCAACGAGCTTAAAGCATTATATAAAAAGAAATAAATAAAACAATTAATTTTAATTATTAAAAAATCAATTCACATTTAATTCAATTTACTTTTTTAAGAAATAATAGTATAATAAAAACAATTATTTTTTAGTTGAGGTGTGACTTTTGCCGGAAAATTATATAAAAATCAAAGGTGCAAGACAGCATAATTTAAAAAATATTAATATCGATATTCCAAGAGACAAGATGGTTGTTTTCACCGGACTTTCGGGCTCTGGTAAATCTTCGCTTGCGTTTGATACAATTTATGCAGAAGGACAAAGAAGATATGTCGAGTCATTGTCGTCATACGCCAGAATGTTTTTAGGGCAGTCTAATAAGCCGGATGTCGACAGTATTGACGGCCTCTCTCCTGCAATTTCAATAGACCAGAAGACAACATCAAAAAATCCCCGCTCAACCGTCGGAACCGTTACGGAAATTTATGACTACCTGCGCTTGCTTTTCGCAAGGGTGGGTGTTCCGCATTGCACGGTTTGCGGCAGAGAAATAAAGCAGCAAACGGTGGATCAAATTGTTGATAGAATTCTGGAACTTGAAAACGGTACAAAAATTCAGGTTTTGGCACCCATTGCCCGTGGTAAAAAAGGTGAGTTTGTAAAAGAACTTTCAAGCGCAAAAAAATCGGGATTTGTAAGAGTCAGGGTCGACGGAAATATATTTGACCTTTCGGAAGAAATAAAACTTGACAAAAACATTAAGCATAATATAGAAATAATCGTTGATCGCTTAATAATAAAAGATGATATTAAAACCCGCCTTACAGATAGTATTGAAACCGCTCTTAAAATAGGTAAAGGCCTTGTAGTGGCAGATGTTATGGGAAAAGAAGAAATGCTTTTTTCTCAAAATTATGCCTGTCCGGAACACAATGTAAGCCTTCCGGAAATATCTCCCAGAATGTTTTCTTTCAATAATCCTTTCGGAGCATGCCCTACATGTACCGGCCTCGGTGTATTCATGAAGGTTGACCCGGCTCTTGTAATACCGGATGAAAATAAATCCCTGATTGACGGCGCGGTAAAAGCAAGCGGCTGGGGGGTTCACCCTTTTAAGGGAAACAGCGGAGAAACCATTGCGGTTATGTATTATAAAGGCCTTGCCGAACACTTTAAATTTGATATAAACACTCCCTATAAAGATATACCAAAAGACGCAAAAAAAGCTCTTCTTTACGGTATGGGAAAAACCAAAATCAAATTTAAAAGAAACAGCGAATGGATCGGCGGAGAGTATTACGGTACCTTTGAGGGTATTATAAATAATCTTGAAAGAAGATACAGGGAAACAACAAGCGAATTTTCACGCTCCGAGATTGAAACGGTTATGTCAGAGTGTAATTGCCCTGATTGCAAAGGGAAACGCCTAAGACCTGAAGCTTTGGCAGTTACCGTAATGAATAAAAGCATTGATGATATATGCAAAATGTCGATTGATGAGTCGTTGGAATTTTTTGACAGAATTACTTTCTCGGAACATGATAAAATAATTGCGGCTCCGATATGCAAAGAAATATGCGAACGGCTTAACTTTTTAAAAAGTGTGGGTCTTTCGTATCTAACCCTGTCGCGTTCGGCCGGAACCCTTTCCGGCGGCGAAAGTCAGCGCATAAGACTTGCAACGCAGATAGGTTCCTCCCTTGTAGGAGTACTCTATATTTTGGACGAGCCCAGCATCGGTCTGCATCAGAGAGATAACGAAAAGCTTCTCAATACTCTTTTGAAACTCAGAGATTTGGGCAATACGCTGATTGTTGTAGAGCACGATGAGGAAACAATGATTAAATCGGACTATATTGTCGATATAGGTCCGGGTGCCGGCGTGCATGGGGGAAATGTTGTCTTTGCCGGTACACCTGATGAAATATTAAAATGCGAAAAATCCATTACCGGCAATTATCTGTCGGGGCGGTTAAAAATTCCCGTTCCAAAAACAAGAAGAAAACCGGAAAAGGGCTATTTAGAGGTTATTGGAGCTAAAGAAAACAATCTTAAAAATATTAATGTTAAAATTCCTCTTGGATGCTTTGTGGCAATAACCGGTGTGTCCGGTTCCGGAAAGTCTTCCCTTGTAAACAGTATTATTTATAAAAAGCTTGCGCATGAACTTATGGGCTCAAAATGCTTTGCTGGTGAACATAAGGAAATCAGAGGACTTGAATACCTTGATAAGGTTATTGATATAAATCAATCGCCTATAGGACGGACGCCGCGGTCAAATGCCGCGACCTATACCGGAGTTTTCAGTGATATAAGGGAGCTTTTTGCAAACACAAAGGACGCTAAAACAAAGGGATATAACGCCGGAAGGTTTTCTTTTAATGTTAAAGGCGGTAGGTGCGAATCCTGCCAGGGAGACGGTATAATTAAAATTGAAATGCACTTTTTGCCGGATGTATATGTTCCCTGTGATGTTTGCAAAGGCGCCAGATACAACAGAGAGACTCTTGAGGTAAAATATAAAGGAAAAAGTATTCACGATGTACTTGAAATGACCGTTGAGGAAGCGGTGGAGTTTTTCTCAAACATTCCTAAAATTAAAAACAGACTCCAAACCATTATTGATGTAGGTTTGGGGTATATAAAGCTCGGACAACCTGCCACAACCCTTTCCGGAGGGGAAGCTCAGCGGGTAAAACTTGCAACCGAACTTTCTAAAAGAGCTACGGGAAAGACAATATATATTCTTGATGAACCGACAACGGGACTTCATACGGCCGATGTAAAGCAACTTTTAACGGTGCTTGAGCGCCTTGTGGAAAACGGAAACACGGTGCTTGTTATTGAGCATAATCTCGATGTAATAAAAACTGCGGATTATATTGTCGATTTAGGTCCTGAGGGCGGAGACAAGGGCGGCAATATTGTTTGTTCCGGAACGCCTGAAGAAGTAGCCGAGTGCAGTGAGTCATATACGGGGCAATTTCTTAAAAAAATACTGTAATTAGTATTTTGGCGCTTTAAAACAGTGTTTTAAATTCGCATTGTTTACACATTATTAAACTTTTTTAGCAGATAATGTCTTAAAATAAATAAAAAACACATTTGGAGTGCAAAAAATTGTTTGGGTATATAAAGGCATACAAGCCTGAAATGCGAGTAAAAGAATATGAAATGTACAAGGCTGTATATTGTACCATTTGCAAAGAGACAGGCAAAAAATACGGCTTTATTTCCCGCTTCGCCCTTAGCTATGATTTTACATTCCTTATGCTTCTTTATATGTCGCTTGAGTCTGATTCGGTAAGCGTTAACAAGGACAGATGTGTATATAATCCTCTTAAGCGCTGCTATTATTTAAATAAATGTTCCGGCCTGCCTGAGTATCCGCTTGCGGTATCTCAGATATTGCTTTACTATAAGACTATTGACAATATAGATGATGAAGGATTCTTTAAATCGCTGTTTTACAGATTTTTAAAATTGTTTATGCGGCGTGGCTATAAAAAGGCCGGTTCACAGTTTCCGATTGCGGACGAAATAATTAAAGATTATTATAAAAAGCAAAAGATTTTGGAACAAAACTCAGAAAAAGATATAGATAAGGCCGCCGATCCTACGGCTGAAATGCTTTCAAAGATTTTTGAAGGCTGTGTTTTAAAAGATGATGTTACGAATTCAAGAGTTCTTAACCGACTTGGATATTGCATGGGAAAATGGGTTTATTATATGGATGCCGCATGTGATCTTCCTGATGATATAAAACATAATAAATACAATCCTCTGAAGTATGATTTTTTGGCAGAACAGAATAATAAGTCAGAACCAAATGATAAATCAGAGCCAAATAATGAATCAGAACAGAATAATAAGTCAGGGCAATGCAATAATGCAGAAAAAGACATAAATAAATACATTTACAATAAATTGCAGGGCAATCTCAACATCTGCATAAGCGAATCTGTAAAGGCTTTTGAAATGCTTGAAATCAAAAAATTTAAAAATATATTGGGAAACATTGTATATATTGGCTTGGAAGAAAGCGGAAAAACTATTTTGAAGGAGAAAAACAACTGATGAAAGATCCTTATGTTATTCTTGGTATTGACAAAAATGCAACTGATGATCAGGTGAAAAACGCATATCGTGAGCTTGCAAAAAAATATCATCCTGATAATTATGCTGACAATCCGCTTTCGGATCTTGCCGAAGAAAAAATGCAGGAAATTAATGAAGCTTACGATACAATTATGAATTCCCGCAAAAGGCGCAACAGTTCTTACAGCGGAAATAACAGCAATTATTACAGTCAGAATTCAAAATTTTCTGATATTCGTTCACTTATAGCTTCAAACAGAATTGAAGAGGCACAGGAACTGCTTGACGGAGTTCCGCCGGAAAAACGCGATGCAGAGTGGTATTTTTTAAACGGAACGGTTTTATATAAACGCGGTTGGTTTGATAATGCATTTACCAGCTTTTCAACCGCTTGCAATATGGATCCGTCAAACCCGGAATACCGCGAAGCGTTTTCGCGCATGCATCGCGGCAGAAATGGGTTTACGCAAAATCCGTATCGTTCTTCGCCTAATATGGGCGGAAATGCCTGCGATTTTTGTACTTCGCTTATATGTGCTGATTGTTGCTGCGAGGCAATGGGCGGCGATTTAATACCGTGTTGTTAACGCTATGAAGAATAAAACAATTTCTTTTTGCGCCATTATGGCGGCTTTATCTGTTTCACTGCTCTTACTTGCGTATTTCCCGTATGTTACATATGCCGCTCCTTGCATAGCTTCACTGCCGATTATGGTAACATATATTGAATTTAAAACAAAACCTGCGCTTGCCGCATATATTTCATCGTTGCTGCCGGCGTTTTTGTTTTGCGAGTCCGAAGCAAAAATTGTTTTTATTTTGTTTGCGGGATTTTATCCCATACTTAAAGGAATTATTGAAAAAATTAACATACCGGCTTTGGAATATATTTTTAAATTCTTGTTTTTTAACATAGATATATTTGTGATTTACCTTGTAACGAAATATGTTTTCGATATACCGTTTGATGAATTCGGAAGTTATGCAAAATATGGTGTATTGCTCTTTGTCTTTTTGGCAAACGCCGCGTTTTTGGCATTTGATTTTTGCATTGCTTCAATGTCTTCGTTTTATATAATGAAAATTCAGCCATCGGTAAGAAAGATTTTTAAAATATAACAATTAAAAAATATCGCAGTTAAAAATATAATTGATTTAAAATATTTATAATTCATTTAAAATATAATGCAAAAGTCGGCAAAAAATACATTGCAAATAATACATTACAGAGGTTTTTATGACAAAATCAGTTGTGGTAATCGGCGGCGGCGCATCAGGGCTGATGGCAGCCGTTGCAGCAGCAGACAATAAAAATAAAGTTACGGTTATAGAAAAAATGCCGCGCCCTGCGCGCAAACTTATGATAACCGGCAAGGGAAGATGCAATGTTACAAATAACACGGGCATAACCGGGTTAATAGAAAACACCTGCACCAACGCAAAGTTTTTATATTCGGCATATAATTCATTTTCGGCAGAGGATGTAATGAATTTTTTTGAAAATAACAAATTACCTCTTAAAACCGAAAGGGGTAACCGCGTGTTTCCCATTTCAGACAAAGCTGTGGATGTTGTTGATTGCCTTGTAAGAACCGCTAAATCAAAAGGTGTTAAATTTATTACCGATACCGAAGTTTCAAAAATCTTAACCGAAAATGGCTCGGCTGTTGGAGTAAGACTGAAAAGCGGGGCGGATCTTTTCTTTGATAAGGTTGTTCTTGCAACCGGCGGTATGTCGTATCCTGCAACCGGCTCAACCGGCGACGGTTATAAAATGGCTGAGGAACTGGGGCATAATATTGTAAAACCCCGTCCGGGTCTTGTCCCTTTTAATATACATGAGGGGTTTTGTTCTGATCTTAAAGGTCTTAGTCTTAAAAATGTTTGCCTTACCGTTACAGAAAACGGTAAAACTGTTTTTGAAAAGACGGGCGAAATGCTTTTTACTCATTTCGGAATTTCAGGTCCGCTTGTAATTTCCGCATCGTCGGCTTTTGTTTTCAAAAACGAAAAATCCTATAAAGCGTACATTGATTTAAAACCGGCTTTGACGACGGAACAATTAGACAAAAGAATTTTAAGGGATTTTTCGGAAAATATAAATAAAGAACTTGTTAACTCACTTGATAAACTGTTGCCCAAAAAACTTATTAAAACGGTTATTTTTCTTTCTAAAATAAATCCGCACACCAAGGTTAATAATCTGTCAAAAGCGGAAAGGGCGAACCTTGTAAATACAATAAAAAAACTTCCCTTAACCATTACCGGAATAAGAGATTTTGACGAAGCTATTATTACAAAAGGCGGTGTTTCTGTAAAAGAGATTAACCCGCATACAATGGAATCAAAAAAAATTAAGGGACTGTATTTTTGCGGTGAGATAATTGATGTCGACGCTTATACCGGAGGTTATAATCTTCAAATCGCATTTTCTACCGGATATACCGCCGGAAATAATATATAAAACAATATATAAAAATATGACCTTTTATAATACAGGCTTTAAAATAATAAATTTCAGAATATAAAGGTATTGGACCTTAAAAAATGTATAGGACTTTAAAAAAATACAGTATACTAAATTATATTCCTGTAATTTTCAGTAATTAATAATTATTATATTTTTAAGGAGAATTTTATGAAAGCTGTTGCTATTGACGGACCTGCCGGAGCAGGAAAAAGTACCCTGGCACGCTCACTTGCTTCGCATTTGGGCTATATTTATTTAGATACGGGCGCACTCTACAGGGCAATAGGATATAAACTTATTACGAATAATATTTCCTGTGATGATGAAAAAGCCGTTTCGAATGTTCTTAAAAATACGAAGGTTAGTATTGATTTTTCCAACGGAGAGCAAATAGTTTTGCTTGACGGAGTTAATGTGAATTCAAAAATCCGTACTCCTGAAGTTTCTATGATGGCTTCAAAATGTTCAGCGCTTAAAACGGTCAGAGAGTTTTTGCTTGAAATGCAAAGGTCAATAGCAAAAAATAACGCAGTGGTAATGGACGGGCGAGATATAGGAACCGTAGTTCTGCCGGAAGCCGAAGTTAAAATATTTTTAACCGCTTCACCTGAGGCAAGAGCCGAAAGAAGATATAAAGAGCTTATTGAAAAGGGCAAAGCCGTTTCGCTTGATGAAGTGCTGGAAGATATTAAAAAGCGTGATTTTAATGATACGACAAGAGAAATTGCACCTCTTAAGCCTGCAGAAAATTCCGTAATTGTCGATACTACCGATCTAAGTCTGGAAGAGTCACTGGAAGAACTTAAAAAACAGGTTCAAAAGATACTGGGATAATACGCACCTAAAACAGCTGAAAATTTTATCAAAATACAAAGCAGTTGGCTGAAAAATTCAAGGTAGGTAGATTTATGTTTTACAATATTATGAGGATAATTGTATATCCTTTTATACTGATCTTTTTAAGACCTGTTGTTAAGGGTAAAGAAAATATTCCGAAAAACGGCGGATATATACTTTGCGCCAATCATGTTTCCATGGCCGATGTTTTTGCCCTTGCGGTGCCTTTTAAAAAGCATATAAGATATATGGCAAAGTGGGAGCTTTTTAAATTTCCTCCTTTAAGATGGATGTTTTTGGCACTGGGCAGCTTTGCGGTTAAAAGAGGAGAAGGGGATACAGGCTCTATTGATAAAGCCTGTGAGATACTTGAAAACGGAGGAGTTTTCGGAATTTTTCCTGAAGGAACCAGATCCAAAGGCGGGCCGATCGGCAAGGCAAAATCCGGCGCCGCGGTTGTAGCTGCTAAAACAAAAGCAACACTGGTCCCGGTTTCAATAAGATACAGCAGCGGAAAATACAGGCTGTTTTGTAAAACATACATAAATATCGGAAAACCGATTTTGTACACTTCGCCTGTGGATTCGCTTTCAATGCGCGGTGAAATCAGGAAAATCACAAACAACCTTATGCAGAATATTACTTCTTTGTGGGAGGAGTCTGTTTGAAAATCACCTTGGCAGAAAATGCGGGATTTTGTTTTGGAGTAAAGCGTGCGGTCGACACGGTTGAACTGCTTTTAAAAAACGGGAAAAAGGTTTGCACACTGGGTCCTATAATACATAATCCGCAAATGGTTGAAGAATTAAATAAAAAGGGTGTCAGAACCATTGAAAAACCTTCTGAAGCCATGAAAGACGAGGTAACCGTTATAAGATCGCACGGTGTAACCGAAGCGGTTTTTAACGAATGTAAAAAACATTCCAAAGAGGTTGTTGACGCAACCTGTCCTTTTGTTTCAAAAATACATAAAATCGTTAAGTCGGCGTCTGAAAAAAACGAAATAATCCTTATAGCCGGAGATGAAAATCATAACGAAGTTATCGGTATCAGAGGATATGCAAATGGGCCCTCATATGTTTTTTCCGGGGAGGAAGACTTGGATGAACTTATTAAAAATCACCCTGAATTAAAAGAAACAAATGTTACTGTTGTTGCACAAACAACATTTAATAGAAATACTTGGGAAAAAACTCAAAAAAATTTAAAAAAACTATGTACAAACGCAACAATTTTTGATACAATATGTAATGCAACTGCTCAGCGCCAGAAAGAGGCGGCAGAGCTTTCCGAACAGTGTGACGCAATGCTTGTTGTCGGCGGGCGTCATAGTTCTAATACAAATAAGTTGTTTGAAATATGCAAAAGCCACTGCGAAAAAACCTTTCTGGTGGAAACGGCAGAGGAAATCGATTTTAAACAGTTTTCCGGCTTAGAACATATCGGAGTTGCAGCAGGTGCTTCAACGCCTGCGCGTATTATAAAGGAGGTCATTTCATTTATGACAGAGACAGTAAAATCCACTGATGAGCTTAATATCGGTGCAGAAATTTCGGACGATATGTCCTTTGAGGAGGCACTTGAACTTTCGCTCAACAGTTTAAATACTGATCAGAAAGTGCACGGTGTGGTATTCGCAGTTAATCCAACAGAAATTCAGGTTGACATCGGTCGTAAGCAAACAGGTTATGTTCCTGCAAACGAGTTTTCTTACGATTCAAATATAAAGTTAACAGACGCAGTTAAGGTTGGCGACGAACTTGATTTAATCGTTATGAAAACAAACGATCAGGAAGGCACAATAATGCTTTCAAAGCGTCGCTTCGATAACATTGCCAATTGGGATAAAATTGTTGAGGCAAGCGAAAATGATTCTGTTCTTGAGGGTAAAGTTACAGATATCATTAAGGGCGGTTTGACACTTAACGCTTTGGGATTCCAGGTGTTTGTTCCGGCATCTCAGGCAACTATATCAAGAAATGATAATTTAGAGGATCTTAAGGGCAAAACAGTTAAGTTTAAAATTCTTGAAATCGGCCGTCGCCGTCGCATTATCGGCTCAATCAAGGCTGTTTTAAAGGAAGAAAGAAAAGAACAGGAAGAAAAGTTCTGGTCCAATGTTGCAATTGGCGACAGATTTACCGGTGTTGTTAAATCGCTTACCGGTTTCGGCGCTTTTGTTGATCTTGGCGGCGTAGACGGAATGGTTCATATTTCCGAACTTTCCTGGCAGCGTATTAAAAATCCGGCGGAGGTTGTTTCTGTTGGCGATAAAATAGAGGTCTACATCAAAAACATAGATACCGAAAAGAGAAAAATTTCTCTAGGATATAAAAAGCCTGAAGAAAATCCGTGGACAATCTTCATGAACGATTATGCAAATAAAGAAGTAGTAAAAGCAACAATAGTTAATATGACTTCATACGGCGCTTTTGCAAGAATTATTCCCGGAGTTGACGGCCTTATTCACATATCTCAAATTGCCAATCGCAGAATTGAAAAACCTCAGGATGAGCTTGAAATCGGGCAGGAAGTAGATGTTAAAATCATCGGAATCGACGAGGAGAAAAAGCGCGTCAGCCTTTCAATACGCGCATTGTTAGAACCTGAAGAGGCTGCTTCCGAGACCACCGATGAAGCAGAAGCAGAAGATACAGCTGCAAACAGTGAAGTTACTGCAAATAGTGAAGACACTGTAATCAATGAAGAAACTGTTGCAGACAATGCAACCGCTTCTGAAGAAGCAGCAGAATAATTAACATATAATATATTAATATAATATATTAAAAGTTATTTTAAAGCTTTAAAACGGCCGAAGAAATTCGGCCGTTTTTTATATGCATTTATATTTTATGCGTTTATCATATAATTTATATTTTATGCATTTATTTTTTTGATCTTACGGAAAATTTAATGAGTTTTATAAGCGGACCGTAAAAAGGGAACAGAACAGCGGTGGTTGCCACATTAAAAATAGTGTGAAAAGCGGCTACCGAAACCGAAGTGGCAGGCGATTCAATTATTTTTTCTGCCGAAGTGAATTTTAATCCATAAAAAATAATTAAAAATAGTAAAGTTCCAATAACATTCATATAAACATGTGCGGCAACCACTCTTTTGGCATTTTTATTTGTTCCGAAGGAGGACAAATATGCCGTCATGCATGTTCCTATATTAGCTCCAAGTACCATACATGCAGCTAAGGTAAAGGTTAAATTTTCGGTAATAGTCAGTGCTTGAACCATTCCTATAGTTGCGGCGGAGCTTTGTATTATTGCGGTAAAAAGCATTGACATTATAAGGCACAAAATCGGACTTTGGAATTTTGTAAGCATATATGAGAATGAATTTATATTGTTGCCGATTGTCCCGGTCATAAGTTCCATGCCATACATTAAAATCGAAAATCCTATTAATATACTTCCAATATCTTTTTTTAATTGCTTTTTCGGAATCATAACAAATAAAATACCTATAATTGCTATCACCGGGGTAAAAAACGCCGGGTTAAATATTTTAAAAAATATGCTATCGTTTTTAATGCCTGCAAGACTTAAAATCCATGCGGTAAGAGTAGTGCCAATATTAGATCCAAAAATAATACCGAGAGAGTTTTCAAAAGGAATTATCCCCGAGTTTACAAATCCCACAAGCATTACCGTAACCGCAGATGAGGACTGCATTGCGGCGGTTATTGCAGTTCCCCAAAAAACACTTTTTAACTTTCCTGATGTAAGGGTTGTAATTATACTTTCAAAGCGGCCCCCGGAAAGCTTTTCAAGATTTTCCGACATAACATGCATACCGTAAAGAAAAAATGCCAGTCCGCCGAAAATAGTTAAAACCGATAATAAATCCATAATTACTACACTCCGATAAAGATAATGCAGTGCGACGGCTTTTGTTTTAAAGTTTATAAGACTGTACATAAAATCAATATGCAAGTTATAAATTTAATATGATAATTATAAATTGCGACAAATTAAAGGGGAAATTAAATTAATTTAGGCTTTTGATGAATGATCAAAAGCCTAACATTTAATAAAGCTTGTTTTAAGAAACCTGTTTTAAATTTAGTTCCAATCAGGTATTTTATCACTGCCGACCGATTCCGGGCCTTGTATAAATCCACATAAATTCAATTCCCCAAAAACTAAAGCGGCGCATGAATACTCTTCTTCAGTAATAGTTCTTAAAAGTTCATTCGGCAGATCTTTGCAAACCGGCGTATATTGACGCATAAGGCTTACAAGAACATTATTATCCCATCGTTTTTTTATATGGCGGAGTACCTGCATGGTGTCCTGCAAAGCGCCCGGAAGCATTAAATGCCTTATTATAACGCCGGATTTCATTATTCCATTCTCAACTACGGGTTTGCCGGTGATCTGCACCATTTTATCTATTGCGGAGTCAGCATAGTCAAAATAATCCTCTGATTTTGAGTATAAGCCTGAAAGATAAGGACTGAAATACTTAAAATCAGTTAAAAATATTTCTATTTTGCCTTTAAGTTTTTCAATAATTTCCGGATTTTCAAACCCGCTTGTGTTGTATACAAACGGTATCGAAAGTCCGGATTTTCGCGCAATATCGCAGCTTTCCAAAATAGAGGGCATATAGTGGGTAGGAGTAACAAAATTTATATTATTCGCGCCCATATTCTGAAGTTTTATGTATTCTTCCGCCAGTTGTTTCGGTGTGTATTTTTTGCCTACAGATTTATTTCTGCTGATTTCGAAATTTTGACAGTATACGCATCCGAGCGTGCAGTGTGAAAAGAAAACAGTTCCGGATCCGCCGGGACCTGAAATTACAGGTTCTTCCATATAATGCAATGATATGCGGCTTACCTCGCAAATACTATTTGCGCCGCAAAATCCTTTTTGGTTATCATTTCGGCAAACGCCGCATTTTCTGGGACAAAGTAAGCAATTGGAATATTCCTCTAAAATATGTATCCCTCCAATTATACATAAATGAATTGCAGTGTTGTATATTTCAGTTTAGACTATTTGAAATTTTGTTATTGCTGTTTGCTCGACAATAGTCAAATATCAAATTATATAATAATTATACAACCTGCAACCGATAATTGGAAGAAGCAGTTTTGCTATTTGCAAAATCTGTGTTTTCCTATTGTTATTATATGCGGCCTGGACCAAATCCAAGAGCTGGTAGCGGTAGAAGGATTAAAATAATAAATGGCTCCGCCGCTGGGATCCATTCCGTTTAATGCGTCTCTTGCCGCTTTATAAGCACTGTCGGACACTGCTTTGTCAAACTGACCGTCTGTAAGGCAGGAAAAAGCTCCTTTTTGGTAAATAACGCCGGTTATGGTGGAAGGGAATGAGGGATGCTCAACCCTGTTAAGAACAACGGCGCCGACTGCAACCTGGCCCATATAAGGTTCTCCGCGAGCCTCGGCGGATATAATTCTTGCTAAAAGATTGTATTCGGAATTCGAATAACCGCTTACCCCTTGAGAAGACGAAGATGACGAACCGGTTGGGAGTCCGATTTTTTCCAGCGTCTTTTTGCCTGCGATTCCGTCAGGTGTCAGTCCGTTTTTCTTTTGAAACTGTATTACGGCATTTTTTGTTGCAGTACCGTATATTCCGTCAACAGCTCCGTTATAGTATCCCCATTTTTTAAGCCTTGTTTGAATATTTCTTACTTCGGTTCCTCTTGATCCCATTTTGGAAAGCGCGGTAACGCTTATTGAACACACAAAAATTGACAGCAATAAAAACAGCGCCGTAAAAATAATTACATTTTTTCTGTTTTTCATTTTTTCAGCTCCTTTATTATAGTTTTTTCCTGTAGTATTTAAATTATTAAATATTTACTTTCAAATTATTAAATATTTACTTCCTTTTTTAAGAATAATATGGTAAAATCAGTATATAAAAACGGGAAGGTGATAATTTTGAAAAGAATTATAACATCGCTTTTAGTAACACTGGTCGCTATGTTTGTTGGATATTATGTTGCAATACCTGCAATAAATATCAAATCGGGCGAATTTTGGTCATTTATTTTTTATTTAATAATCGTATTTTTTGTTGTTTACTTTTTTGCGGGAATTAAAGCTTATTTCAAAACTGCTAAACAAAATCCCAAAAAAGCAAATCCATTGGAATATTTATTTAAAAAGTTTTTTAGATTTTTAAAGTATAATAAAAATGCAAAAACAGTTTTCGTGGTTTTTGTTGGCGTTTTAATTGTTGGACTTGGCGCTATATATGTAACTTCCTCTAAGATTTTTAACGCTAAAAAATATCAGTCTTTGCTTAAGGTTGAGGAGAGCAATTTTAATGAAGACATTTCGGAAATTTCTCTTTCTCAGATTCCTATTGTTGATAGAGATACCGCAACCAGACTCGGAAGCAGAAAAATCGGTGAGGTGGTTGAGCTTGTATCTCAGTTTGATGTTTCATCATATTACACGCAGATTAACTACAAATCAACTCCTACCCGTGTTTCTCCACTTGAATACGCTGATGTTTTTAAGTGGTTAAGCAACAAAAAAGACGGTATACCGTATTATGTAATGATTGATATGGCAACTCAAAAAACAAATCTTGTTAAGCTTGATAAGGGTATGAAATATTTGCCATGCGAATATTTTAACAGGGATTTAAAACGCCATGTAAGGTTTAAATATCCAACTAAAATGTTTCAGTCAATAACATTTGAAATAGATGATAACGGCCATCCGTTTTGGAGTGTTTCATACTACGATTACAAAATAGGCTTTTTGGGCGGTAAAGATATTTTCGGAATTATTATGGTTGACGCCGTTACAGGGGAAATGACCGATTATCCGGTGGACCAAGTGCCCCAGTGGGTTGATACCGTTTATGATTCCGGCATGATTATTGAACAGGCCGATTATTGGGGATCTTATAAAAACGGATATATCAACTCGTTTATCGGTCAAAAGAATGTTGTAACAACAACAGACGGATACAATTATATTGCACTTAATGACGATGTATGGCTTTATACAGGAATAACTTCCGTTTCAAATGACGCTTCCAATATCGGATTTATTTTGGTAAATATGCGTACAAAGGAAACAAAAAAGTATACCATTAACGGTGCGGAGGAACTTTCCGCTATGAGTTCGGCTGAGGGAATGATTCAGGAAAAGGGCTATACCGCAACCTTCCCAATACTTGTAAATATTGCCGATACCCCTTCATACTTTATAAGCCTTAAAGATGCTGCGGGGCTTGTTAAGGCGTATTCCTTTGTTTCGGTTGCGAATTACCAAATAGTCGGTGTTTCGGACACAATAGAGGGAGCGTCCGAAGAGTATTTAAGACTGCTTGCAAGCAACGGTCAAGCTGCGGCAAGTTCTGACGGAACGGTTAAAAAGGACAACAAAATCGAAATATCCGTTTCGGAAATTTCAAATGTTGTTATTGACGGCAATACAGTTTATTATATTAAATCTTCCGACGGTTCAATTTATATTGCCGATGTAAAAAGTAATTCCTCGCTTCCTTTTGCAAAGCCGGGGCAGAAAATTACAGTGAAAAATGCAACAAAAATTTCTTAAAATTTTTTGCTAATAATTTTAAGCCGGCAGGGTTGCTATTAACAGCCTAAAAAACTGATTCGGATTTTTCACTGCTTGCTTTAAGCAAGCAGTGAAATAATAAGCAGTAAAAAAATAAAACGCACGCAAAAGAAATAAACTTTTGCGTGCGCCTTTTTATGTTATAAAAAATATATATGATATATTTTTCACATATTAGGAACAAAACTTTTCTGCTACTTTTTTACAGTACCGTCCGGGTTGAAAAGGGGAAGCTTTTCAAGATAAATAATATCAGGACGGTCTTGTGCCTCTCCTTCAGCCAAAACCGACATTTTTCCAACAATTTTACCGCCGGCTTTGTTAACTAAAGTTTCAACCGCTTTCAGCGATTCGCCGGTAGAAATAACGTCGTCAACAATTAAAATTCTCTTTCCGTTCATTTTCTTTGCGTCCGCAGTGTCTAAATACAGTTTTTGTTCACCGACGGTTGTCAAAGAATTAACCGTAACCTCAAAAACGCCTGTCATATAAAGCTTCGGCTTTTTTCTTGCAATAAAATGATAACTGTCATTATGCTGCTTCGCCATTTCATATGCAAGGGGAATACCCTTTGACTCGGCAGTGATAATGTAATCGTAGTCCGGTGCACGCTTAAGCATTTCTTTTGCACAGGCAACAGTAAGCTCGGTATCGCCGAAAATAACAAAAGCGCCTATGTACAAGTCATCCGAAACTCGGCAAATCGGAAGCTTTCGATCAAGACCTGCAATTTTCATATTATAATATTCAGACATATAATCACTCCAAAAATTATTCAACAATATTATTATAATATCTTTAATTTACTTGTCAACCTTTAATTTGTTTCCTAACTTTATTTGCCCGGTAATTATTAATTAATTTGCTAATAAGTCTTTTAATTTTTTTAAATTAATAAATTATCTCTGTTTGTATGTATACAATGCATATTTGGTGTAATACGGGCGCAATATTACCGGCATTATAAAAATATAATAAAATAAATTTAAAATATTGTAATTTACACTTTATTTTTTTACATAATCTTGGTATAATTGTTTCTGTATTATCAATACATTTGGAGGCTATAAGTTTAATGAGTATTATAAATAAAATTTTCGGAAATTACAGCGCCAGAGAACTTAAAAGAATAATGCCTATTCAACAGAAGGTTTTAAGTTATGAGGAAGAGTATAAAAAACTTTCCGACGCCGAACTTCGCGCCATGACCGATACCTTTAAAGAAAGACTTGCAGGAACTGAAACCCTTGACGATATTTTGCCCGAAGCCTTTGCGGTTTGCCGCGAGGCCGGCGACAGAGTATTGGGAATGAGACATTTTCCTGTTCAAATACTGGGCGGAATCGTTTTGCATCAGGGA
>CAKSDA010000012.1 GCA_934444895.1 uncultured Eubacteriales bacterium
TATTGTGCGCGTGGCGCGCTTATCGGTTGTCGGTTTGTGTTAGGCATAAAAAAAAGATCCTTTTAAGGATCTTTTTTTATTTGTATTTTTAAAACATGTCTTGTTTTACTCGACGGCTTCCTTTACACAAGGGAGCCTATGATTTGTACAAACCGGAGACTATACCCTTGGTGTTGATTTATTCCGAAATTATTCCGCTGATTTCGGTTTCGCGGCACAGGATATTAGGCGAGCGCTTGCCAAATTTTCCACTGTCGCACAAAAAATATTTAAGCTCGGAATTGCCGAGAACGATCCGTCTTATATGCGTTTCCTCAGCGGAATAATCAGATATTATGCCGTCCGAAAAGCCGCTTGACGAAAAGAAAAAGTAATCGTAATACACCTTTTGTGCCATGCTGATTGTGTATTCCCCGGTAAAGACCTTTGAGGTCGCATTATAAAATCCGCCGAGGCAATACACATCCTTCACGCCGTACTTCGCTAATATGTCGCACAGACGAGCACTGTAGGTATATATTGTAATATGCTTTTTATCGGCGAGGTAGGGCGCCATATGCAAACTTGTGGAAGATGCATCAATAAAAATGGTGGAGTTTTCTTTTATCAGTTCCGCTGCTTTTTTTGCTATTGCGTCTTTTTGACGATGGTTTTTCTGCAGCCGCATTTCAATAGGGGTGTTTATATTGTCCTTTTTAAGCTCTGCACCACCGTAGCTGCGTACCACAAGCCCCATATGCTCAAGCTCCGCAAGCTGTCTGCGAACGGTGGATTCACTTGCATATACCGTCCGTGCAATATATTTCACAGTTGCATAGCCGCTTTCCTCGATTATTTTAAGCAGTCTGTCAATTTGTTCTTCCTTCATAAATTACTCCCAATCGATCAAAAATGTGCACATATAATGCGCGTTTTGCTCGATTTAAATGATTTTTTTGCATTATAAGCGCCAATTATTGCGTATTCGCGCACTTATGTTATAATATTATCATAAAAAAATGTTGAGGTCAAGAATATTATTAGGCATTGTAAACCGAAGCTTTTTGCCCTTGATTCCGACAAAAAATTACGGCGAGAGCGAAAACGACAAATCGCAAATTTTCCCAATTTCGGTTTGAAAAGATAAACAATTATTTGGATTTCCCGAAAATAATGAAGAGATATACGGAGGAATAAAAAATGATTGAAAGAAGATGCAGCTGTGAAATGGGCATGCACCGCGCACCGATTGAAAAATGTATAATAGAAAGCGGAGCTGTAAACCGTTTGCCCGAATTACTCAAAGATTACAATAAGGTATATATGGTATGCGATGAAAATACATACCACGTTTTGGGTAAAAAAGCGGAGCATATATTAAAATCATCCGGCAAATTCTCACACAAGCATATTTTAAATGACGAAGTTCTGCCGGACGCGCGGAGTATCGGCGATGTGCTTATACACTTAAACGATCCAAAAGCGGATTCAGATATTTTTAAATATTCGCCGCAGCCCGATTTTATTTTGGGCGTAGGCTCGGGTGTTGTGAACGATATTTGCAGGGTGGTTTCCTACCGTTTGGGTCTGCCTTACGGAATTGCGGGAACTGCGCCCTCTATGGACGGATATGCTTCCGCAGGATCGCCTACATTGTTTGACGGCACAAAGGCAACAATTAAATGCACCACGCCGAAATATATTATAGCCGATCTCGATGTTATGAAAGACGCACCGTTTGATATGCTGCTTTCAGGCATAGGCGATATGTTCGGAAAATACACGGGAATACTCGACTGGGAACTGGCGCGCGATTATAACGGCGATTATTACTGCACGGAAATTGCCGATGAAGTGATAGCAGCTACCGATAAATGTATGAAAAACGGCTATGATATTAAATCGCGAAGTACCGATTGCATAAAAAACATAATGGAAGGCTTTTTGGTAACAGGCCTTGGAATGGCATTTACCGGTAATTCGCGTCCGGCTTCCGGCTCTGAGCACATAGTGGCACATGTGTGGGAGCTTGAAAGCGTTGAAATGGGCGAAAGGCCGAATCTGCATGGGCTTGAGGTCTGCGAGGCTACGAGAATAGTTGCAGATATGTACCGTCTGCTTTATACCGAAACAGACGATGAGCATTTAAAATCGCTTATTAAAAGGTATCTGCCGTATTTTGATAAAATCGAAGAATTCTGCAATAAAATGAATATGCCGAATGTTACAACCGATTATGATACAATTTATAAGGCTATAAAGCGTGCGTTGAGCTTGCGTGACAGATATACTATTCTGTTTTATCTGCGTGATAAGGGTCTGCTTGACCGCTATGCGGATTACGCGGCAAAAAATTTCTCGAAAGGATAGGCTGATGAAAACAGACTGTTTTGAAAACATAAAGCTCTTCCTTTTTGATATGGACGGCACACTGTATATTGGCAGCCGACTTTTCGATTTTACCGAAGATTTGCTGTCATCGATAAAAAGAGCGGGGAAAAAGTATCTTTTTATAACAAACAATTCCTCAAAAGGGGTGAATGCCTATGTTGAAAAGCTCACCCGGCTCGGTATTAAGGCGACAACCGAGGATTTTCTTACTTCATCACAGGCAACAGCTTGGTATTTAAAGAAGAATTATTCCGGCAAAAAACTTTATGTATGTGGAACAGAATCGCTGAAAGCGGAGTTTAGAGAAAATGGCTTTGAAATAACCGATGATACTGAAAAGGTCGAGTGCATAGTAATGGGATTTGATACCGAGCTTACCTTTAAAAAGCTTGACGATGTATCCAAAATGCTTTGCACTAAAGATTTGCCATATATTGCTACTAATCCTGATTTTGTGTGTCCGACGGAATACGGCAGCGTGCCGGATTGCGGCAGCGTGTGCGATATGATTTACAATGCAACGGGTAAAAAACCGTTTGTTATAGGCAAGCCCTCGCCGCTTATGATAAAACTTGCTATGGAAAAAGAAAAATGTACTCCTCAGGAAACTGCCGTTATAGGCGACAGAATTTACACCGATATTAAAAGCGGACTTAACGCAGGCGCGCTATCTGTGCTTGTTATGAGCGGGGAGACCACGCCCGCAATTCTGAGTAGCTGCGATGATAAACCCGATATTGTGCTTGAAAACGCAGGACAAATAATGCGGAAATATTAATAGTATGCAAAGAACTGCTGTCCATCGGTTTGACCGGGGTCAGCAGTTCTTTGCATACAGATATTAATTTTCTGATTAATTTAAGTCCATAACAACCCCTCCGTCTCGCTATGTAAGTCACCTTTCTTTACACATGGGAGGCTATTTTTGTGCAGACCAATTTGTTTAATTCGATATTTGCGGGCTCTTTTGCTATTGTGCGCGTGGCGCGCTTCATATGATATGATATTATAATTATATTTGGCTCTTTTAAGAGCAAAATACGCTTTTATTTTGTAATGATTCCATCGGAACTATTACAAAATTTATTTTTTTATCCATATGTTAAGGTCAACCTTGCCGGAAATTCCACCGACACTGCCTGAATCGGAATACTGCCAATATTTATATTCAACATCGCTTACCTTGTTTTGATTTTCGGTATAATAGGCGATCCAAAGTTCAACCGATGCCAGTCTTTTCGGCTCCAAAAGATTTTTGTAATACCAATGTCCGGTATAAAGCCCGCCTTTGCGACCGGCTTTTTTTACGGTTTCCAAAAACGCCAGCACATTGTCGGTTCTTTCCGCCTTTGTAAGCCCTGCGACCCGGTCACTTTTATGTTCGCAATCTATAATCACAGGCAATTCCAGGGTGTATCCCTTTATTGCTTCTAAAACCAAATTCGCTTCCTGAACTGCCTCGGTAACATTTTTGGCAACGGAATAAAAATATACTCCACACTGAATTCCTGCCTTTTTTGCTCCGTCCAGGTTTTTCTTAAAGTTAGGATCAAGGCACAGCTTTCCTTCTTCTCCGTAGCCCCTGTATCCGACGCGTATAAAGGCAAACTCTATTCCACTTGCCTTAACCTTATTCCAGTTAATGTTTCCCTGCCAGTAAGAAACATCTATTCCGGCCGAGGAATCCTTAACACCGCTGCTTTCATTAAAATGATATCTTATTCCGTCTATAACCTTCCAGCCTTTTAAAGGCTTGCCGTCTAAATAGTAATATGTTTTACCGGCAAGGGTTGTCCATCCGTTATAATCTGTTTTACTGCTTTCGGATGAAGCAGGTGTTGTACCGGATTCGTTTTTTCCCTTTTCAACAATTTTTGAATATTTAGAAATTATCCAGGCTTCCTTGCCTTTAAAGTTTATCTTGTACCACTTTTGGCCGGCGCTGTCATTTTTTTCGCCTAAATATAAAAATTCATCATTTTTGTTTGCCGAACCCAGCACTTTTGTCCCGCTTGTGGTAGGATTGTCTCTTACATTAACATTGCTTCCGATAACTACAACATACTTGGTTTTTTCCGTTGTCGGAGCTTTTGATGACACCGAATCCGGCGCCTTTGAAGAAACCCCTGTACTCGGATTACTTGACGGCTTTGTTGTAATTTCCTCCAGTTTTTTGTCACCTGATCCTGCCTTGTCGGAATCAACATTCTTTTTAACGGTGTTTGCCGCATCTTCTTTTTTTACATACTTGTATTCCGGCGCGGTGAATACATTACCGGTTGAAGGTTTTATTTCAGCCTCTTTTTTATTTACCTTAGCCATAATCGAAGCGGTTCTTTCCGCCTGCTCGGCAGAGCTTAAAATTTCCTCGGACGACTCCTCAAAACTGCTTTCGAAATCCTCTGAAGCATAGTTTTCACTTTCAAATTCCGAGCTGTACACCGAAGCGTTTGCGGTTTTTTTAATACTTCCCGTTCCGGAGAATACAAAAAACAGTATTCCGAATACAAGACACAGAATCACCGCTGCCGATATAATTATAATACCTACGGGCTGTTTGCCGCTGTCCCTGAAATGCAAATCGTGCTCCCCCTCCACAAAATGTATTTCCATATAAACATTATATTTTAATCTGCTTTTTTCTTCAATAGTAAATTTATGGATTTAAAAAAGCGGGGTATTTTTATTTTCCGCTTTTATATTTTTTAACCTTTTACTTTTAAGCTGCAGATTTCTTTTATCTCTTTAGAAGCCTCTGAAAGCTCCTTTAAAAGTTCCGCGCGATTTTGAACATTTGAAATGCTTAAAATGCATTTGTCTATTACCCTAAGGCGCCTTTTTATGAAATACTCGGCCGCCGCGTCTTTTCTCTCCCACAGTCTGCCTATGTATTTTAAACTTCCTGATATTTTTATTTTATTGCCGCAATAGCGCGCCTTCATAACGGTGTATATACGGCCTTTTGAAAAGACCGCCTTTTCCGAAATAATCTCAAATCCGTTAAAATATAAAAACTCTCTTAGTCTGTCATCGCATGACATGGGCTGCAAAACAACGGTGTACCGGTCGTTTTTTATCCAGTCGGCATTTGCCAGTATTTCCGCAATGGTTTCTCCGCCCATTCCGGCAACAGAGACTGCCGTACATTCATTAAAGGAAACCTTTTCAAGCCCGTTTGAAAGTCTAAGTTCAATTTTGTCCGAAACGCCGTTTTGCATAATGTTTTTTCTGGCAACATCGAGCGGTCCGCTTGCTATATCCATTGCAATGACCTTTTTTGCAAGTCCGTTTTTAATAAGATATATAGGAAGAAAGGCATGGTCGGTACCAACATCGACCACTGCCTTTTGTTCTCCTAAAAGTTCTGCCACCGAAAGAAGTCTCGGATCTAAATTATGCATTTTTTGCAGCAAAATGCTTGTTAAGCTTTTCTACCAACTCGTCCGCGTCAGTTCCGTGAACCGCACAAGCTTCCGCAATGGTTTCCCCGCGCGAAGCCGGGCAACCCAGACAATGCATTCCTATTTCAAAAAAATACTCCGCAGTTTCGCGATCGGCGTCAAGAATATCGCCGATAACCGATTCTCTTGTTACTGTCATAAAAATCTCTCCTTTATTTTATAAGACTTTTACCATCCATTTCTGCCGGCTGTTCAAGTCCCATTATTTTTAAAATTGTAGGCGAAATGTCGCAAAGTCTTCCGCCTTCTCTTAATTCACAATCGTATCCAACAACACAAAACGGTACAGGGAATGTTGTGTGAGCCGTAAACGGAGTGCCGTCTTCGGCAATCATTTTATCTGCATTTCCGTGATCCGCAGTGATCAAAACGCATCCGCCGATTTTAGTTGTAACTTCAGCTATTTTGCCTACACAGCCGTCAACCGTTTCAACTGCCTTTACCGCCGCGTCAAAAACGCCGGTATGTCCTACCATGTCGCAGTTTGCAAAATTCAAAATTATAACATCGTATTTTTCGGATTTAATTGCTTCTAAAACCTTGTCACAAACAATATTTGCGCTCATTTCAGGTTGAAGATCGTATGTGGTTACCTTTGGAGACGGAACCAGAATTCTGTCCTCGTTTTTAAATTCAACTTCGCTTCCGCCGTTGAAAAAGAATGTTACATGTGCATATTTTTCGGTTTCGGCAATTCTAAGCTGAGTTTTATTATTGTTAGCAAGATATTCGCCGAGCGTGTTCTTAAGCGACTGAGGCTTAAACGCAACATCTACTCCCGGCATTTCAGCGTCGTACTGCGTCATGCAGACAAAATATACTCTTGGCATGCCAAATCGTCTTTCGAAACCGGAAAAATCAGGATCAACAAAGGTCCTTGTGATTTCTCTTGCTCTGTCCGGACGGAAATTAAAGAAAATTATACTGTCGTTTTCCTTTATTTTTTCAGCGCCCTTAACAACAATGGGAAGCACAAATTCATCGGTAAGGTTTTTTCCGTCGGCATCCACTGTCTCATAGGATTTTTTAACTGCGGCAACGGGATCGGAGGCTTTTTCACCTTCTGAGTAGCACATTGCGGCATACGCTTTTTCAACACGGGCCCATCTGTTGTCGCGGTCCATAGCATAAAATCTGCCCATAACCGTAGCAATTTTGCCCACGCCGATCTCCTTGATTTTTTCGTTCAGTTCTTCAATAAATTCCGCACCTGATGCCGGAGGAACATCCCTTCCGTCAAGAAAACAGTGAACATATACCTTTTCAAGTCCGTTTTTCTTGGCCATTTCCAAAAGAGCATACAAATGGCTGTTATGACTGTGAACTCCGCCTGAAGAAAGAAGTCCCATAAGATGCAATGCGGAACCGTTTTCCTTGCAGTTTTGAACCGCCTTTACAAAAGCTTCGTTTTTAAAGAAATCTCCATCCGAAATTGATTTGGTGATTCTTGTAAGTTCCTGATAAACAACCCTGCCGGCGCCTATGTTGGTATGTCCGACTTCACTGTTGCCCATTTGTCCGTCAGGCAAACCTACATCCATTCCGGAAGCTCCTATATATGTGATTGGATTCTCTGCAAAAATTTTATCCAAATTAGGGGTCTTAGCCGCTTTAATAGCATTTCCCTTAACCTCAGGATTATTTCCGAATCCATCCATAATTGTTAATACAATCGGTCTTTTCAACTTAAACGCCCCCCAAAAATTATTTGCTTGCAGCCTTAACAATAACAGAAAAATCTTCAGCCTTAAGCGAAGCTCCTCCGATAAGTCCGCCGTCAACATCAGGCTTGCTCAAAAGCTCGTTTGCATTTTTAGCGTTCATAGATCCGCCGTACTGAATAGTAAGAGCGTTCGCCGCATCGGCACCGTAAAGATCCTTAACGGTTGAGCGGATAACATGACATACCTCGTCAGCCTGGTCAGCAGTTGCCGTTCTTCCTGTTCCTATAGCCCAAACCGGCTCATATGCTATAATAACATTTTTGAGCTGCTCTTCGGTCACATCGCGCAGAGCAATTTTTGTCTGCATTGCAACAAGTTCTGCAGTAACGCCCTGTTCGCGCTGTTCTAAATATTCGCCTACGCAAATAATTGCCTTTAATCCGTTTTCAAGCGCAGCCTTTGCACGCATATTAACCGTAACATCTGTTTCACCAAAATAGGTGCGGCGTTCTGAATGTCCGATAATTACATACTCTACGCCCATTTCCTTTAACATAACAGCTGAAACCTCACCGGTATATGCGCCGCTCTCTTTAAAGTGACAATTCTGAGCGCCTATTTTAATGTTAGAACCCTCTGCTGCCGAAAGAGCTGCCTGCAAATCCACAAAAGGAACGCAAAGAACTACATCGCAATCTGCGTCCTTAACCAAAGGTTTCATTTCGTTTATAAGCGCTGTTGTCTCCGACGGAGTTTTGTTCATTTTCCAGTTTCCTGCAATAACCGCCTTGCGGATTTTTTTATTCATAAAAATTCCCTCCAATATGTTTTTCGGCGCGGCAGAAAAACCTGCCACGCCAATACAGGGACCTTCAAGAGGCAGTCGAAATACGACTCATATTATTTTTTGACTTTTCCGCTTAAAGTTCCCTAAAAATTTTAAAATTATTTATCGTTAAGAGCTGCTATACCGGGAAGCTCTTTTCCTTCAAGGAATTCAAGCGATGCTCCGCCGCCGGTTGAAATGTGGGACATTTTATCTGCAAAGCCCAGCTTTGTTACCGCTGCAACGCTGTCTCCGCCGCCAATAATTGAAATTGCTCCGGAGTTTGCAACCGCGGTTGCTACGGCAATGGTTCCGTGTGCAAAATTAACCCACTCAGAAACGCCCATAGGTCCGTTCCAAATAACCGTTCCGGCGCCTACAAGTGCGTCTGCAAACAATTTTTCTGTTTTAGGTCCGATATCAAGGCCCATCCATCCGTCCGGAATTTCGTCGGAGGGGCAAACCTGGTGTTCGGTATCCGATTTATATTCCTTTCCTACGCGGTTGTCTACCGGAATAAGGAATTTAACGCCTTTTGCTTCGGCTTTCTTCATCATTTCGCTTGCAAGGCCTACATTTTCCTCATCAAGCAGCGAATCTCCGATCTGATGACCGAGCGCCTTCATGAAGGTATATGCCATACCGCCGCCGATAATAAGTGTGTCGACCTTGTCTATAAGATTTGTAATTACGCCGATTTTATCCTTAACCTTTGCGCCGCCTAAAATGGCTACCAACGGGCGCTTAGGCGCTTCAAGGGCGCCGCCGATGAATTCGATTTCTTTATTGATAAGATAACCGCCGACTGCAGGTATATAATCTGCAACACCGGTTGTTGATGAATGTGCGCGGTGTGCGGAGCCAAAAGCGTCGTTAACAAAAATATCTGCAAGGGACGCAAACTTTTTGGAAAGCTCAGGATCGTTCTTTGTTTCACCGGGCTCATATCTTACATTTTCAAGCAACATAACTTCTCCGTCCTTAAGCTCGGACGCAAGTTTCTTTGCGCTGTCGCCCACAACATCGTCTGCCATTTTAACCTCAACACCGAGAAGCTCCGACAAACGGGCGGCTACGGGTTTCAGTGAAAATTCAGGAACTACCTGACCCTTCGGTCTTCCGAGATGTGAGCAAAGAATAACCTTTGCTCCCTTTTCCATAAGGTACTTAATTGTAGGAAGAGAGGCCACAATTCTTTTGTCGTTTGTGATTTTGCCCCCGTCGAGCGGAACATTAAAGTCGCAGCGAACAAGCACGCGCTTTGATGAAACGTCAACATCTTCAATTGTTTTTTTATTAAGTGCTGCCATAAAAAACACCCTTTCAATTAATTGTTAAAATATCTACAAAGGTTATTGTAACAAAATTCTTGCATTTTTTCAATATAATTATTGCCAAATAACAATATTTTAATTCTTTTTTATTCGTTTGAATTCACATGAATAACCTGAATTTCAAACCCGTTGGCATACAAGCCTAATCTTCCCACTTGTATTTGTGCAGCTGCCCTTTATTTAAAAGCTTTGGAAAATCCCACTGTCTTAAAACCTCGTATGCCGCAAGCGCCACCGTGTTTGAAAGATTTAAACTTCTGGCGCTTGAGATCATCGGCACTCTTACCGCTTCATTTGGATGCTCAAGCAAAAGTTCCTCCGGAAGCCCTGCCGTTTCCTTTCCGAAAAACAAATAGCATTTATCCGGATACTTTACATCGGAATACACCTTCCGCCCTTTTGTTGTAAAAAAATAATACTCTCCCGGATTTTTCTCAAAGAACTCAGAAATGTTTTTGTAAAAAGTAATGTCCAGCAAGTGCCAGTAATCCAGCCCTGCCCGCTTTAGTTTCTTGTCATCTATTTTAAAACCCATGGGTTCGATAATGTGAAGCCTGGCGCCGGTTGCGGCGCAGGTTCTTGCAATATTACCGGTGTTTTGCGGAATCTCCGGTTCAACCAAAACAATATTAAGTTCGCTCAATTCATACCCTGCTTTCAATCAACAGTCCGCTGCCCGTTATTTTTATCTTTCCGCTGCCCGCCGGAATAAACACACATTCGCCCTTTTTAATTTCCACCGAATCTATAAAAGCGCTTCCGTCAACGCATAAAATGCAGGAAAACGAATCCGTACCCACTTCGACGAAAGAACTGCCCTCTACCTTGTGCTTTATTACTTTAAAGTATTTACATTCGGCAAGGATATTTCCCTTTGCAGAATATTCCTTTGCAGCCGAAAGATTTACAACATCGGCCGCTTTGTCAACATGAAGCTCTCTGGGCTTATTGTCTTTTCCCAAACGATTGTAATCAAACACCCTGTAGGTTGTATTTGAATTTTGCTGTATTTCAGCAATAAGACATCCCTTTCCTATTGCGTGCACGGTGCCTGCCGGAATAAAGTACGCGTCGCCCTTTTTCACGCTGACGCGGTTCAGGCAATCGGCAATTGTTCCGTCCTTTGCTTTTTTTATAAAGTCCTCTCTGGATATTTCGCTTTTGAATCCATAGTAAATAAAAGCGTCATCACTGCAATCCACAATATACCACATTTCGGTTTTGCCCTGTTCGCCCTCATGAGCTCTTGCATAATCATCGCTCGGATGAACCTGAACCGAAAGGTTTTTGTCTGCATCAATAAGCTTTATTAAAATCGGAAAATCCGAAATACCGGCGCAGTTAGTTCCCAGACATTCCCGTCCGAATGATTCTATTCCCTGCAAAAGGGTTTTGCCCTTAAGCTCGCCGTTTTCAATTACCGAAGGGCCGTCTTTGTGAGCCGAAAGAACCCATGCTTCCGCCACCGTTTGCATTGGGGTTTCAATTTTAAACTCCGTTTTAAGCCTTGTTCCGCCCCAAATATAATCCTTAAGAGCCGGAGACAGTTTTAATATGTACAATTTTATCTTCCTTTTTGTAAGTTTTTCAATTTTCGCAAATTTTTGAGATTGACGCATTTTTGCAATTTTGCAATTTTCCGCATCTTTTTTCACTTATGGCATCTTTTTTCGCTTATGCAACTCTTGCAATTTTGCGCCGCGCTCTTATGCCGCAAATTTTATGCCACACTATTTTTGTTCCAGATATCTTTTGGCCTGTGCTGAAAAAAGTTTGTAATAAAGGCCTTTTTTGTTCATAAGCTCCTTGTGGGTGCCGTGTTCGACCAACTGACCGCCGTCGATAACCAAAATTGAATCGGCAGTGGTTGCGCTTGAAAGGCGATGGGATACAAAAATCGTAGTCTTGTCCTTTCTGAGTCTGTCAAACTGACCGTAAATTTCCTGTTCGGCAATAGCGTCAAGAGATGCGGTAGGTTCGTCAAGAATAAGAATGTCCGAATCACTGTAAAACGCCCTTGCAATGGAAAGTTTTTGCCACTGGCCTATCGACAGTTCGATACCGTCGTCTTCAAAATATCGCATGAGCGGGGTTTCGTAGCCCTTTGGCAGTTTATTGATAAATTCCGCCGCGTTGCTCTGCTCGGCCGCTTTTTTGATTTCATCGTCGGTTTTTTCCTTATCAATCTGTCCGAAGGCAATATTGTCGCTTACAGAAACCGCATATTTTCCAAAATCCTGAAAAATTATTCCGAAAAGCCTGTAAAGTTCGTCCGGATTATAAAGTCTTATATCCTTACCGTCGATCAAAATGCTCCCTTCGGTAGGATCATAAAGCCGGGTTATAAGCTTAATAAGGGTGGTTTTTCCTGCTCCGTTTATTCCAACCAAAACAACCGTGCTTCCGGGTTCAATAACCGCGTTTAAATTTTTAATAACATAGTTGCTGCATCCGGGGTATTTAAAGGAAAGATTTTTAATTTCAATCTTATGGGGCACATGCCGTTTTAAAGCCTCGCCCTTTTTCTCATTGGTTATAATGGTGGGCTTTTCATCCATAAATGTTATAAGATTATCTATAAAAAGTGTACCTTCATAAATGGTGGATGTATATCCGATAAAGGACATAACTCCGCTTGCTATCGAATTAAGTGCTCCGGTATAAAGAGAATAATCACCTACCATCAGCTGACCCTTGTAAACCTTGTATGCCACAAACAAAAACAAAAGACAGTTTGCAACAGCAGAGGCAACCGAAAAGGCTATATTCCAAGCGCCCTCTTTTAAATAGATGGATTTAAGCCCCTTGAAATATTTTTTAAATATTCCTTTATATCGGTCTATAAAAGGATCCGAAAGGCGGAAAACCCTTATTTCCTTAACCACATCTTTGTTTATCATTATGTCGGAATAGTAGTTAAGCTGGCGCCTGTCCTTTGAGCGTCTTCTTACATACGAAAAAGACTTTTTGCGATAGACAAAACTAATAATTGCCGACGGCAATGCCAAAATAATTATAAGAAACGGAGCGGCGGGACTTACCGCAAAAAGTATCGCAACAAAGGAAATCATGCTTATAATAATGCTAATTCCCTGAAAACTGGCACCCAAAATTTGAATAGGTCTCATTCCGGCCTCGCGCTGAGCGTTTTCAAGCCGCTCGTAAAAATCAGGTTTGTCGAAGCTTTGCAGATCAATTTCCTTTGCCTTGTTCATCATCATAAGTTTAACATGATTTACAACAAGCTCTCCCAAAACTCTGGTTACAATCGTATTAATATGCGAAAGCAAACTGTTTAAAAATATACAGACAAACTGAAATATAAGTAAAACAAAAATTCCCGAAAAGCTTATGTCAATTCCGGATTTTACCGAAAAATAAGCTGAGGAAAGCGCATTTAAAAGATGGGAAGCCACATAGGCGGTTGCAACCGGCAAAAATCCGCTTAATACCGATATAAGAACAAGCAAAAGCATAAGTCCCGGAGATGTATCCCACACCAGCTTGAATATGTAAAACAAATGAGAGAAAAACTGCGTTACAACCTTTTTGATATAGCCAGGTACCTCTTTAATGTTTTTCGGCAGAGGCTCTTTGTATTTTTCATTCCCCGCACTCGGCGGCGGACGCATAAAACCGCCCATTTTCTCACCTCACAATTTATAGAAACAATTATATAATAATTTTTAAAATTTTACAAGTATTTAGGTTATTACCGCACCCGAAGCCTGCACATTGGTTGCGTAGGCAAAAACACAGGTAATCCTAGCGGATTACCGAGTATTTTAACAAATGCCATGTGAAAAATTAGCGTTTAAAAAACAGATTCGGATTTATCACTGTTTGCCTAGGGCAAAAAATCCTCTTTAAATCGTTATTTTACGGTCGCTTGCCTGTCAAGAGTTTAACCCGGCCGCCTTTTCATGGTACAGTCTTAAATACCCATGTTGAAAAATTTCAATAAAAATGGTATCATTGTTGTGTATGTATAGGCTTTTGATCGTCAAACTCTATTTAACAGCTCAAACTTATTTTTAAAATTATTTATCAAATGATTTATTATTTTAAAATATACTTTATCTATTTTGCGGAGGAACTTATAATGAACCGGAAAAACAAAACAAACAAAAAGGTCCAAAATGCCGCTCTTATTAAACTTTTGAGGGCAAAGCAGCAAAAAAAGGGAATCAAATATCTTACAACAGACAGTCCCGTATACCGTTTCTTTGCTGTTTTTTCCTATATCTTTTTCCTTATAACCCTTTTCTGCAATACTTTTTATATTTTGGGTAACTTCGGCAAGCTTTCTTCGGTCTACCGAAACGCGAAGGACTATTCTGAGTATGTTGCGGGCCAGATTTCCTCAGCCGAAACGAACACCGTTACCGTTTTGATTGCAACCGTTTTTCTTGTAGTTTCCGCGGTTTTTCTTTTACTTAAAAAACCCATTTTACAAATGTCGTTTTCTGTTTTGCCCTCGGTAGTCTGCCTTTACACCATTGCAACCGGATTTAACGAAACCCTGTCGCTCTCCACCGGAAAGGATTTCTTTTTTAAATTTTTACTTCCAACCTCTTTATATGTTTTGTTTTCAGCTGTAGCCTCTGTAATTTGTCTTCGCCAAAAGATAAAGGATAAAAAAGGTACTCAAAAAATAAGCGAGGATATTTATCTTAGGTTTTCGGTTACTGCCGACAGTTTAACCGAAGAAGAGTGGGAAAACCTGCTTGCCGAAAAGGAAGAAAAAGTAAAATAGCCTTTTGTTCTCACATTTTCAGCTGAACTGTTGTCCTTGATTTTTCTGCGCTTTTCTTTTTTAACTGTAATTTAAGTTTGCGTTGCAACAAACAGGGGGCAAACCGGTTCCTATTTATTGCAACGCTTAATTTTATTATAATTTTTAAAACCGGGGGTGTTTATATGCCAATGGACGGGGCTTTAATAAACTGTATAAAGCCGGAACTTGAAGAAGTTGTCGGATTTCATATTGAAAAGATCCATATTCCGAGCAGAAACGAATTTGTTTTTATTTTAAGGGATAAAGGGCACTGCAAAAAACTTTTTGTTTCTATTTCTCCTGATTCTCCGCGAATCGGTTTTATAAAAGAGAATATTGAAAACCCTGAAAACCCTCCGATGTTTTGCATGTTGCTTAGAAAATATCTTTGTCCCGGCAAAATAACCGAAATAAAAACCTACGGGGCAGAGAGAATAATTTCCATAATCGTTTCGGCTTCAAACGACCTGGGAGACAGGACCGATTATTCGGTTACGGTGGAGATTCTGGGTCACAAAACTAATCTTATTCTTACAGATAAGTTCGGCAGAATTATCGATGCCGCCCGTCGCAGCGACCCCCAAAAGCCTGAAAGGCTTATTCAGCCCGGAGCAATTTACAGACTGCCTGAAAATGCCGAAAAAACTGATTTTATTACAGGTGATCTTATGTCCGCCGCAGAAACTTTAAAAAACCAGGGGGAAATGAGGCTCTGCGACGCACTGCTTAAAAACATTGCCGGAATTTCTCCCCTTGTATGCCGCGAAATTTCATATTCGATTTTTAAAAGGACCGACGCTATTTGCAAAGAGGTTAAAACGAGCGATCTTTTTGCAAAGCTTTCAGCTTTAAGGCAGGAGGTTTCATCAGGAGGAAAGCCCGTAATCCTTCTTGAAAACGGGCGCCCAAAAGATTTTTCCTTTACCGCGATAAACCAGTATGAAAATCTTTTTGAAGTCAGGTTTTTAGATTCTTTTTCTGAGCTGTCCGAAAAATTTTTCGGAGAAAGGGAAAGAATCCGCCGAATAGAGCATAATAAATCAGATCTTTTAAAAACCGTAAAAAATCTCCTTTCAAGGAGCGAGCGAAAATTGGCGGCAAGAAAAAACGAGCTTGAAAAAACCGCCTCGCGTGAAGATCTCAGAATTTGCGGAGAACTCATTAAAGCAAATATGTATAATATTAAAAGCGGAATGTCCTCGGTTACGGTGGAAAATTACTACGACCCTGAATTTGAAAAAAAGACCATTGCTCTTTCTCCGGCTTTAAGTCCTTCCGCAAATGCGGCAAAATATTTTAAGGAATATAAAAAGGCTTGCAGCGCCGAACAAACCCTGGGCGCTCTTATAAATCAGTGCGAAGGGGAAATAGCTTACTTAAATTCGGTTTTGTATGCAGTTTCAATAGCGGAAAAAAGAGAAGATTTCGAAGAAATCAAAAACGAACTGGTCCTTACAAAATATTTAAAAAGCCGAGGAAAAAACAAAAAGAAGAAAACTGCCTTTTTGCCTATGCACTTTTCTAAAGACGGATATGACATCTATGTAGGACGCAATAATATTCAAAATGAGGAACTCACCCTTCACAGAGCTCGCAAAACGGATCTATGGTTTCACACAAAGAACATACCCGGATCGCATGTTATTTTAGTATGCAATGAAAAGGCTCCTACGGATGACATTATTGTTTATGCGGCCTCGCTTGCCGCCTTTTATTCCAAGGCCGGGGAAAGAGGCCAGATCCCGGTAGATTATACACCGGTAAAATATGTAAAAAAGCCCTCCGGTTCAAAACCCGGAACTGTAATATATACAACCAATAAAACAGTTTTTGTAGATCCTGCTTTGACAGTTAAAAAGCAGGATTAATCCAAACGGATTGCCTGTGTTTTTGCCTCGCCCTGTAAAAAATATATCACTTTAAAAATCTTCGACTCAAAACGGATGAAATTTAATATCTGCTTTTCCTTTTTAAAAATATTCGCAATTTGTAACATTACAATTTATAAGCATTTCATAAGCATTTGCAATTCATACACATTTTCAAAAGTTTAATAAGTTATCTATCAAAACAGTTTAAATAAAAACCATTTCAAAAAAGGCGGATTTAATATGAGCATAGGAATATCAACAGCCTGTTTTTATCCTCTTGAAACCGAACTGGCAGCGGAGTATCTGGCAAAAAATAAAATTCCCTGTACCGAAGTGTTTTTTAATGCCGAATCGGAATTGGGAGATTATTTTATCGATATGCTGATTGACATTAAAAACTCTGCAAACATGCGCATTTCGGCGGTTCATCCAATGCTGTCGCTTGCCGAACCATACATGGCATTTTCGGAATATTTGCGGCGGTTTGACGAATTCAGGCGAAGTTTCGAAAGATACTCGGTTGTAGCTAAAAGGCTCGGAGCAAAATATATAAATTTTCACGGCGACAGAAAACCCGGCAAAATAACAGATGAAGAATACTGCGAAAGATTTATGATGCTTATGGACGACGCGGCGCAGCACGGAATAATTCTTTGTCAGGAAAATGTAAACGGATACCGCAGCGCCGACCCTGAATTTTTAAATGCCCTTAATGAATACTCAAATAATAAAATAAATTTTACTCTTGATATTAAGCAGTGTGTTCGCGCAGGATATTCGGTAAACGAAATCATTTCTGCAATGGGCAGCAATATAAAACATGTTCATATAAGCGACCATTCGGTGGCAAGCGACTGCCTTTTGCCCCTTCACGGAGGCTTTGATTTTAAATCTCTTTTTAATATAATGGACTCCCTTGACTATTGCGGAGATTATATGATAGAGGTTTATAATTCCGCTTACAGTGATTATAAAGAGATAATATCCTCCTATAAGCGGTTATTTGAACTCAAATCCGATTTAACCGATTAGTTGAGTTTTTTGTTTTAAAAGATTTTTCGAAATCTTTTAAATAAATTTTTTTTACAAAAACGCAAAAAACACAGTCCTCAAAGATCCTGCTTTTGCAGTTCTTTAAAAAGACTGTGTTTTTTATTTTGTCTTTACATTATTATTGAAGCTTCAGTGCTGATTTAAACTTTTCGTACTCTGCGTCAAAGGAATCGGATCCGTTTGGAGTATACTCCTTTATCTCAAAACTGTTCTTTATAATTTCTCTGCCCTTTGTAATGTTTTCAATCTCGCCGGCAGACATCATAAGCACCGTAGCATTGCCTATAACCGTAGCTTCAACCGGTCCGGCAAAAACAGGCTTTCTGCAATAATCGGCGGTCATGCTGCAAAGAAGTCCGTCCTTAATTCCTCCGCCTATCATATGAATTGCCGGGAAATTTTTTCCGGTCAGCTCTTCCATTTTATTTACGGTATAGCGGTATTTAAATGCCAAACTTTGATATATGCAGCGAAGTATTTCGCCCATGTCACGCGGCACATACTGTCCTGTTTTTCTGCAGTATTCCTGAACGCGTTTGGGCATGTCTCCGGGAGCTACAAAATCTTTTGCGTCCGGATCTATAAAGCAGGCAAACGGAGCGGCTTCTCTTGCGCTTTTTTCCATTTCATCGAAAGAAACATCAAGTCCGCGGCGCTTGAATTCATGCCTGGATTGCTGAATAAGCCACAATCCCATTATGTTTTTTAGATATCTGATTTTTCCGTCAAAAGCGCCCTCATTGGTAAAGCCCTTTGAAAGTGAAACATCAGACAAAATAGGTTCATCGATAACGGTTCCGAGCAGGGACCATGTTCCGCAGCTTATGTAAGCATAGTCTTTTTCGGTTGTGGGAACGGCAACCACTGCAGATCCCGTATCATGGGTTGCAACGGCAATTACCGGGACTTTTTTACAGTGGAGCTCTTCACATATATCTTCCCTGAGCTCTCCATAGGTTTCACCGGGGAAAATCATTTTGCCGAAAATATCTTCGTCTACACCCACCGCGTCTAAAATTCTTGTGTTCCATTTTTTGGTTTTGGGATCAAGCAGACCGGTTGTTGAAGCGTTGGTATACTCTGTTCTTTCCTCTCCTGTAAGCATATATGCAAACATATCCGGAATTAAAAGCAGCCTTTTTGCCTGTTTTAATGTTTCCGGTCTTTTAAGCGAAAGATATTTAAGCTGATAAACGGTGTTGAGGTCTATTTGCTGGGTTCCGTTGCATTTGTATAAATCCTCTTTTGAAATATCAAGGCTCAGAGCTTCCTGCATGCCCTCGGTTCTTACATCTCTGTAGTGTACCGGGTTTGCCGTCATTTCGCCGTTTTTATCCAAAAGGGCAAAATCCACTCCCCATGTATCAATTCCTATAAAGTCAAAACCACCGGCGGCATTTGCTTTAAGGATTCCTTGTTTTATTTCATGAAACAATCTTAAAACATCCCAGTACAAATGTCCGCAAACAGACACCGGGTCATTTGAAAAACGGTGAATTTCATCAATTTTCATTTTTCCGTTTTCAAGACTGCAAAGCATTGCGCGTCCACTTGAAGCTCCGAAATCAAACGCTAAATATTTTTTTGTTTCCATAAAATGTCCTCCGCTTTTATGCATATTTTTTGTAAGACGCTTAAAAATATATATATAGGCGACGAGCGAAACCGTAACGGGTTTAACTCTCGCCAGCCTAAACAATGTAAAGGAGAATTAATATGTTTGATAAAATATGTCTTATTTTAGCAATCATAGGCGGTCTTAACTGGGGAAGTATCGGTATTTTTAATTTTGATATCGTAGCCTGGATTTTCGGCGGACAATCTGCAATAATGAGCAGAATTATCTACACTATTGTCGGTCTTGCTGCAATCTGGTGCATATCTCTTCTTTTCAGAGAAGACGACCAACCGGCATACGAAAGACAGAATATTACGGAATAACTAATTAAAAAGCGATTCCTGCAGGTCAAACAGTTCCTTTTTTCGCTTTTCGGTTTCTGCTTTGTCCAAAATGTATTTTCCCCTCAAAAGCACAATAACACTTCCTTCGGGTATGTCCTTTTCAAGCATATCCCGGGGGAGGTTTATTGTTTTCCCCTCATCATCTTCTACCACTGCAAAGTTGCCTTCATATCTGTCAATAACCAACATATCCGTCAACCTCTTTCCGTGATAACCGTAATCTTTCCTTTATTATAAACACACTTCACACTGTAATCAAGATCGGTTCTGTACATTCTTATCCCGGCTTCCTCAAGCCTTTTTGAAACCTTATCGGAAGGATGTGAATATAAATTATCATATCCGCAGCTTGCAACGGCAACCTTGGGCGAAACCTTTAACAAAAATTCCGGTTTTGTAGATGTTGCGGAGCCGTGGTGCGAAAGTTTTAAAACATCCGCTTTAATATCGGTATTGGTTTTAAGCAGTTCCTTCTCGTTTGAAAAATCACCGGCAATTAAAACCTTTAGCCCACGCACATTCGCCTCGATAACCGCCGAAGAGTTATTTTCCTTTTCGGCATATTCATCTAAATATTTTACAGTAATAAACGAAGAACCGAATTTAAACCCCGTTTTTGCCTTAAGAGCTCTTATTGGTGTATTATTATTCTTTGCCAAAGCAATTACTTTATTATAAATATCACTGTCTGCGTCTTTGGAATTTACCGGAGATATCATGAGTTCGTTTATTTTAATTTTACCGAAAAGGTCAATCAGTCCTCCTAAATGATCGGCATGATTGTGGGTAACCACGGCAAGATCGATTTTGTGTATGCCTCTTTTTAAAAGAGCGTTGTAAAGTTCTCCGTTTTCGCATTTGGGACCAAAATCCACAACAACCGTAAACTCTCCGTCCTTAATTACCGTGCAGTCACCCTGTCCTACATTTAAAAACTCCGTATATGCCGAATTGTCAGAAGCGGTTATTTTTAATGCCTCTACCATTTTATCCGAAACGGAAAATTTTAAAATGTTATTCCTGAACAACAATTCGGTAATTGGTAAAAACAATAAAACGGCGGCGACAACGCAAAATAATATTCTTCGCCTTTTTATTTTTACCGGATCATCTTCGATATATGTAGATCTCGGCATATTAAAGCCTCCCGTTTTACGGATTTTTCCTTCACCTTATTTATTATTATTTTATTATTTATCGATTTTTGCTTATTGTATGTTGCTTTTTGTTAAACTGCGTATTACTATTTGTTAATTTTTATTACAATTTGTTAACCGGATTACTGTTTTTCACTAATTTACCCGCTGTTGTTTTGCAATAGATAAAAACAAATTGATTTACTGCTTTTGCTTATTGTTTATTGCTCTTCGGAGGGTGATCCGGCCTGCATTTCCAAAAACTTATCTTTGCTCATCAATACCTTTCTGGGTTTTGCCCCCTCATAAGGACCCACAACCCCCATTATTTCCATCTGATCAACTATTCTTGCTGCCCTTGCATATCCCAGTTTAAGCCTTCTTTGAAGCAATGATGTTGATGCCTGACCCGCTTCTATCACACATTCTATTGCCTGGTTTATCATGGGATCATTTTCACTGTCAGACGACGCTTTTGCAGATGAATCTTTCTGCGAAACCGCCATTTTTTCAATCTCTTTGCTTATGTTTTCATCATATTCGGCAGACTGCCCGTTTTTGATAAATTCAACAACCTTTTCAACTTCTTCATCGCTAACAAAACAACCCTGCACCCTGGTGGGTTTGTTAGAGCCTACAGGGCAAAAGAGCATGTCGCCTTTTCCTAAAAGTTTTTCGGCTCCGCCCATATCAAGAATTGTTCGGCTGTCAACCTGGGAGGACACGGCGAAGGCTATTCTTGTAGGTACGTTTGCTTTGATAAGACCGGTAACAACATCGACCGACGGACGCTGCGTTGCAATAATAAGATGCATTCCTGCCGCTCTCGCTTTTTGAGCTATGCGGCAAATAGAATCTTCAACCTCGTGCGGCGCCGTCATCATAAGATCGGCCAGCTCATCAATTACAATTACTATATGCGGCATCTTCGGCATATCTTCACTGAATTCGGCTAAATGATTGTACCCTTCAAGATTTCGCACATCGTTTTCGGCGAAAAGCTTGTACCTTTTTTCCATTTCTGTAACAGCCCAGCCCAAGGCACCGGAAGCCTTTCTGGGGTCGGTAACTACCGGAACCAAAAGGTGGGGAATTCCGTTATATATTCCAAGTTCTACAACCTTAGGATCTATAAGCATAAGCTTTACATCGTCCGGAGACGCCTTATAAAGCAAACTGATTATAATAGTGTTAATGCATACCGATTTTCCCGAACCGGTAGCGCCGGCTATAAGACCGTGCGGCATTTTTGAAATATCCGTTATAACCGCATTGCCGGCTATATCTTTTCCTAGGGCCACAGTGAGTTTGCTCTTCGCGGTCATAAAATCAACCGTTTCAATGATATCCCTTACTCCTACAGCCGCGGTTGTTTTGTTTGGAACCTCAATGCCTACGGCGGCCTTATTCGGAATAGGAGCCTCTATTCTTACCCCCGCAGTTGCAAGGTTAAGGGCTATATCGTCTGCAAGCCCGGTTATTTTACTTATTTTAACACCGGCCGACGGTTGAAGCTCGTATCTGGTTACGGCCGGGCCGCGGCTTACATCAACTATCCTGGTTTCCACGCCAAAGCTTTTTAAAACATTAACCAGGTTTTCTGCAGTTTGCTGCAATTCTTTTTTAGAGGTAGCTCCCTGGCGATTGCGATTTTCGTTAAGCAAACTTACCGGAGGGAATGAGTATGAATCATTTTCCGCTTTGGCATTTTCAATGATTTCGCGGGCACATTTTTCCTTTTCGATTTCAACCTCTTCGCCTGTCATAAATGAGGGGTTTTCAGGATCCTTTGCATTAGCCCCTTCGTCAGCATGCGCAGCCTTTGAGCCCCTTTTACCGGAAACGGTCTTGTCCTCCATGGCGTTATATGTTTCAACAACCCGGCGGCCCTTTTCGTCCAAGGAACCGCTTACAATGTCGCGTTCTTCAGGTATGTCATCTACCGGTATATCAAATTCAAAGTGCCGTTTTTCCGGACCTTTTTCAGAATTTTTTGCAGCGGACTTCCTTTCTTTCGCCGACACAAAGGATTCCTCCGCCTGTTCATAAGAAGTCTTAACCGGCCTCGCAAGCATCCGGAAGAGCCCCATAAGAGTAGTTCCGGTCAGTATCATAAGCAGAATAAAAATAATAAGACAAACAATTACTCCGGCTAAAACATCTCCGAAACAGCGGTAAATAACATCTCCTATAACTCCGCCTAAAAATCCGCCGCCTTTAACCGAAACGCCGTTTGTATATGCATTTACTATATGT
>CAKSDA010000013.1 GCA_934444895.1 uncultured Eubacteriales bacterium
CCTCTGCGCTGCCGTCTTCATTTATCTTGTCCGCTATGACTTCAATAATATCAAACCTCGGCTGCTGCATACATTTACTTCTGAATAAATAATTTTTTGCCGTATAAATAATTCTGCGCCGTTTTTTGGCAGTAACGGCCTCCTTGGGAGAATATCCTGCGCTTTTATTTCTGAGCTTTACTTCTATAAATAAAACATATTCCCGGTTTTCGGCAATTATATCTATCTCTCCCATGGGAGATTTGTAGTTTTTTGCCGATATAAAATATCCTTTTTTTGTAATATAATCCGCCGCAATTTTTTCTCCGTATCTGCCGATACAATAACTGCTGTTTTTCATATTTTTTTAAGAAAACTTTTGCGGTGATGCGGACTTATACCATATTTTTTTATAAGCGCTATGTGCTCCGCTGTTCCGTACCCTTTATGCTTTTTAAAATTATACTCCGGAAACTCTTTGTCAATTTGCAGCATAAGCCTGTCCCTTGAAACCTTTGCCAGTATTGAAGCAGCCGCAATAGACATTGAAATTCCGTCGCCCTTTATAATTGTTTCATATTTAATATCCATATCCCCGGGAGCGCGGTTACCGTCGATAAGAGCATAGTCCGGCTTTACTTCAAGACCGGCAATTGCCCGTTTCATTGCAGTAAATGTTGCGTTTAAAATGTTTTGCTCTTCAATCTCCTCAACCGAAGCATATGCTACGCAATACGAAACTGCAACGGATTTTATAACATCAAAAAGCTCTTCTCTTTTTTTCTCGGAAAGTTTTTTTGAATCGTCAAGGCGTTCGATTTGAACACCTGCCGGCAAAATAACCGCCGCTGCACAAACAGGTCCTGCAAGCGGTCCCCTTCCCGCTTCGTCAACTCCGCAAACTCTTGAAAATCCACACTCATTTGCTTTTAATTCATAGGAATAATCCGGCATAACATATCCTTCTCTCAGTCAAGTGTAATTCTACCCAGAACGCCGCCTCGGTATTCATCAATTAACATAACCGCCGCCCGCTCGGTGTCAATCTCTCCGCCTCGAATGACCATACCTCTTTTTTTGCCGATATTACATAAAATGTCATAGGCGTCTTCGCTGTCGCTTATCTGTATTTTATACCTTTGCTCAAGCAAATCCTTATAATCTTTTCTTATCTCTGAAATTAATTCAACTGCTAAAGTCTCTATATCAATAACCGTGTCTTTTACAGCACCGGTAAATGCCAGCCTGCGCCCTACAACCGGATCTTCAAACTTAGGCCATAGCACTCCGGGCGTATCCAACAGTTCTATATCTTTATCAACCGAAAACCACTGATTGCTTCTTGTAACTCCGGGACGGTCCTCAACCTTTGCCCTGTTTTTTTTGCATATGCGATTAATAAAGGAGGATTTCCCTACATTCGGAATTCCCACTACCATAATTCTGAGCTTTCGTCCAACCATACCACGCTTTATATTCTGCTCAATTTTTTCAGCCAGTAATTCCTTTACGGCAGAATAAAACTGATTTATTCCTTTTCCTGTTTTGCAGGAAAAGGCTATTGCTGATTTTGAACCGCCGCATAGTTTTGATATCCACTTTGAAGTAGCCTGTGGATCTGCCAAATCACTCTTATTTAATACAACCAGAACCGGTTTGTTTGAAATAATACCTGCCAGCTCCGGGTTACGGCTGCTGGCAGGTATTCTTGAATCAACTATTTCAACAACAGCATCTGTAAGTGCCATACTTTCGGTTATTATCCGCCGCGTTTTTGCCATATGACCCGGAAACCACTGAATTTGTTTTCCTTCCATATTTAAGTAGATTCACCTTCTTAAATTTATTTGTTTAGTATCTTATTTCACTATTTTAAGTTGTTTTATTATTTAAAAATATTTTTTTGAGTATTTCTTTTGAAAATATATGTGTAAAAAATGTGTACAAAAATTCTAAAGTAAGCGGACTGGATAAAACGGTATCTATTTTTCCGCTCCGTTCGAAGAAATCTTTCCGAATTTATTAAAAGGCAATATTCTAAGCACCGCATGGCCTATGATATACCTTTTGTCAACCATACCGTAATCACCTATTGCAGACGACCTGCTGTCCAGTGAATTGTTCCGGTTATCTCCCATTACAAACACGCAGTTTTCTTTCACCCTTACCGGGAAGGTGATATCCATCGAAACATGGGTAGGTTCTTTAATATAAGGCTCATCAAGAGCAACTCCGTCCACATATACTATACCTTTTTCAAAGTCAATATTTACTGTCTCGCCTTCAGTGGCAATAACCCTTTTTATAATCGGTCTTTCATAGTCGGACGCATTGGGAGAATTGTTAACATTCCGCGAAATAACAACAATATCCCGCCTTTTAGGGGTGTAAAACAAGTTTGTTATTATTACCCTTTCGGAGTTAAACAGGGTGTTTTCCATTGACTCCCCTTCAATGGATACAATTCTGAAAACAAATGTAAAAATAATTACAACGGATATTACCGAAGCGATTATTACATCAAGCCATTCAAAAACATCCGAAACTCTTCTTGAGGATTTTTTCTTTGAAGCCGCATTTTTTGCCCTGCCGGAAGAACTTCCGACATCTTCAAAATGTCTTATATTATCACTCATGTTTTTATGCGCCTCCAACAAAATACTTCTTAATTGTCATTTTGCCGCAACATAAATGCCGCAAAAAGAAAAATTAAGTGCCAAAAGGGGGTAATATGCAAAAAAGGGGACTGTTACGTCCCCCTTTAAAATATTACTTAACTTGCTCTTTAACCTTTGCTGCTTTGCCGACTCTGTCACGCAGGTAGTAAAGTTTAGCTCTGCGAATACGGCCGTCGCGTACAACTTCAACCTTCTCAACATTAGGTGAATGTACCGGGAACACTCGCTCAACACCTACACCATATGAAATACGCCTTACTGTAAATGTTTCTGAAATTCCACTGTTATTGCGGGCAATTACCGTTCCCTCAAAAACCTGTATTCTTTCTCTTTCGCCTTCACGAATCTTAACATGCACCCTTACTGTTGAACCGATTTTAAGCTCCGGAACATTTTCCTTAAGCATACCGGTAGTAAGCTCTTTTACAAAATCCATTAAATTTTCCTCCTTAATATATCAGATGTTCATACCTTTAATAAAACGCAGAGGACCATCCGCTTCATTGTCGTATTTACGGCAGTGACTCCACCCGTAAGGCCGGGCGCAATCAAATGCTTAGATATAATACCATAACTAAACCGAAAAATCAAGTGCTTTTTTTTAATAATCAGCCCGGTTTATTAAGTGCAACACTATGTGCATGCGATGCTGCGCATATTTATAGCTATTATTCACATATATAATATGTGTCTAAAACGGTCTCGTAAAGCTTCTGCTGATCAGCATAATACTCAGCATACCGGCTTCCCATTTTCATTTCACCGGCAATCTTAATAAATTCAAGACTTCCGCCCCTGCCGCCGTTGATTAAACATGTTGTAAGATAGCTTACTTCGGCGACATTAATATCGGTTACCATATTTTTTGAAATGCTGTTAAAAAGTTTTATCGGTGTGCTTATATCCTTTTTTGTGAGACTTAAAGTTTTATTAAAAAATCCCTGCAAAAACTGCTTTTGACGGCTTAACCTGTCAAGGCTGGAATCAACACTTGTATGATCCCTGTCTTGTACAAATGAAATCGCTGCATCGCCCGTAAGCTCAAGCTTGGTTCCGCTGCTGTACCTTTTGCCTGAAATAACTGTGTCCTCCGTAAGGGTAACCGGAACACCTCCAACCTTTGACGCAAGCGGCGCAATAGCTTTCATATCAATTGCAACATATGAATTTATCGGCAGTCCGTACATAAGCCTTGAGGCCGATTTAACGGTATTTTTACAACTGTCCTTTTCATTATTGCCATATGCGTAAGCAAGGCATATCTGTTTTTTCTCACTTGAAATATATTTGCCGCCGGCCGAATATAAATCAACATCTACCATGGTATCTCTGGGAATTGCCAGTACTGTGGCTTTACCGGTTTTAACATCCATTGAATAAAGGAATACTGCGTCAGCTTGTCCGTTTTTACCCTGAACAGTATCTTTATCATTAAAAGTATCCTTATCAACACCTACACAAAGTATATTTGTGATATTGTTGTTATATTTATATTTTTTCCCTTGATAGATAACGGTTTTACCATCGTCGTCGGTTACAGCATTGCTAACCTCATCTCCGGGATTCATATCCATTTTACCGGATTTCAGCAGGCTGTTTTTGCCTGTTTTAACAAGGGCAACCGCAGAAGCTGTTAAAATAATAACTATACTTAAAATTATTAATAAGACCTTTTGCCATTTTTTCATTTTGGATTTCCCGGAATGTTTACCGCCGCCGTTGCTATTTTGTAGGCTCATCGTTTATCAGTACCCCCTGAACTAAAAATCTGTAATTTTTATCGCCGATACATGTGCTGAGAGTAAGAAGTTTTGAATTTTCATTAAGCCCTGCGTCTCTTGTGAATTTTACCATGGATTTCGGATTTTTAACATATTCGATATAGTCGGCAAACACCTTTGGATCTGAAAAATTAAAAGAATTCAGTATATGTCTATTATCATATTTATAAGCCGCGCATACTTCATATGTTAATATGTGCCCGGGAGTATATACATAAATATATTTGTGACTGTCGAAGAAAGCCTTGTCCCTAAACTTATGCAGAGTTCTGAACATGGATCCGTTAAGCATGTTATGACCGTAAAGCACAGTGTTCGGGTCGGAAAAATCCTTACTGTTTTGTTTTTCCGAATAAATACTTCCGGCAAACTTGCTTTTTCTTTCAACATCGTGATTAAGATAAAACCCGTCGTCTGTATCGGTGCTTTGCACAATGGGATAATCGACATTTGTATCCGGTATTCTTATCCAGGCATATATATCCGTATTAACATTTTTAAGTGAATCAAAATCAATAGGATTATCAACCTCAACCTTTGAAGATTCTGAAACAGATGAAGAATTTGTGTATTTTTTATATCCGTTGCTGCTTATATAACTGTTAACGATTATATAAACAAGCGCGGCGACTGCAAGCAAAAAGATCACAGAGGCACATACAAAAATAATTTTATATACTTTATTTTTTGTTTTTCTTTTTTCCATTTATGTCACCTGAAAATAAACCTTTATTAGATTATAACCATATTAAATACTTATGTCAACTATTCAAAATTTAGACATGCTACAGGCGCTATATCCCGTATACCGTTTTGGGTCGAAGATTTTTTAAACTGATATATTTTTACAAGGCAGGGCAAAAACACAGGTAGACGGTAAACTTGCAGGCATTAAACTTAATGAAAAGCGGCACTGTAAAACAGTGCCGCAAATTATATGATTTGTTATTAAGTATTTGTTACCCGTTCATCCACCGATTATTCAGTAACGCGTTTTTTAGAAGCATACATTACTGAAAGTGCGCCGAGTGCAATAATTGCTGTAACTGCCAAAGCTTCGTTACCTGTGCGCGGTGCACTGGATGAATCGTTTGTTTTGCCGAAGCCCTGAGAGCCCTTAACATTATAAGACTCTTCAACCTTGATATCGGACAAAGGTTTAATTACAAGTTCTTTAGAAGTAAGTGAACCTGAAATAATTTCATATTTACCGTCGATTACCCAACCTGTAAATGTATATTTGCTCGATTCGGATGCGGTTAACTTAACATTTTGACCCTGTGCAACATATGTGCCTTTTGCTGCGGTACCTGTTGCGTAAGATGTAACTTCTACTTTATAAAGCAATTCGCCCCCGGGACTGTCAACAGCAAATGCTGTTACGGAAACAGAGCCTAAAAGTATAAGTGTAAACAATAAAGCCAGTACTTTTTTCATAAAATTTCCTCCAATACTAAGTGAATTTTGGTCAAATTATCTTTATCTTTTCAAAATTATAACATAAAAAGATTAAGATGTAAATACCTTTTTAAAATATTTTTTTATTTTGCATGCCGCAACTTTTTTTAAAATATTTTTTATTTCCCTCTATACTTTGGTATATAAATATGATATACTATTTTTACCAAATTTATTCATAAATGGGAGGGCTTTCTTTGAAAAAAATCAGACAGTTCAGTTTAAAATCAGCGGTAGCGCTGCTGCTTGTTGCAGTAATTTCGCTGAGTTCCACAGTGTTTGCTTCTGCTGCAAAAAGCACCGTTAGAATTAACGGCAAAACGCTGCTTACCTCATTTGACATACAATATTTGCGCGAGGGTAAAACATCTCCGTCCGAATATACATACGGTATCAGTTACTCTGCTCAAACCAAGCATATTTTTCTGAACAACATACCTGTAAATACCAGTGATAAATATAAAAATATTTTGTTTGAATTCTATCAGGTAGATCTTTCGGATTTAGAAGATGACGCATCGGATGCTCCCAGCACATATCATTCCGGTTATTATGATAATTCCGCCGGAGCAACCAATGTCGGTGTCGCTATTAATGATCTGTTTTGCATTGACAGTGTGACAGATGAAATTTTGTCCGAAAGCAGTTCGCTTACATCCGGCACATATATAATGTTTATATATTGCGGAAAAGACGCAACAGGATATTACGATATGGAAGCCGCTTTGCTGATTGAAGTCGGCAGCGACTTTTCTCTTGGCTTCTATACTCCGGATTTTTACGAAAGAAATACTGCTTTAAGAGAATACATTGACGAAACATGCAAAGGTTCATATTATGAAAACTTTTATAAATACATGGGTACCGGCGGAGATGCCCTTAGCCTTGTTGAATACAACAGACTTAAACCTATTGTAGATAAAATTTCCGCCTCTGTCCCCAAAGACGACAAATACCGCGATTACAAACTTGCCAAAGCCACCTATAATTATCTGGCAGATTATTTGTATTACGATTTAGACAATGCGTTGGATACAAACTCCCCTTCTGATATAGATATAATGAATATCATGAAGACAAAAAAGGCTGTTTGTGCAGGATTCTCGGTTGTGTATTCCGCTTTTCTTTCTATGATGGATATTCCGAATAATATTATCTTGGGATATGCTACCGGTGCAGACCTAGGTAACGACGAGGGTTATGAATTTGATCCCTCAAATCCTTCAATTACCGACTGCAACCATGCATGGAACGAGGTTTATGTAAACGGAGACTGGATCTATGTTGATGTTACATGGGCGTGCCCCAATTACTATGCAGATGGTGCTTATGAAGAAGGAGAAAACGGTGTCACAGGCATTTGGTTCGACTGCGGGCTTGAGGCTTTTGCCGACGCGCACTGCACTATTGTACCGAATTTACCCAGTCTGAGTTATGATACACCTGTAGGCATAGAACCCGATGATTGTTATTTCAGAATCCCCAATATGAAGGGTATCGGAAACGGAGCCGCGAAAACCACAACCGGTCTTTGCCTGCCTGATACCGTTACAATGGTTACTCCAAATGGAAGCTCTGATGTTTCCATCCACTGGATTTTAGACGATGAATACTGCGAATACAATCCTTCAAAAACTACCGAACAAACCTTTAATGTTATTGGCCAAACAACCGACGGAAACAAGCAAATTCAATGCCGCGTTACGGTTTATGCAAAGGGATTTGTTCCGGAAGCACCTTTAGCTCTCACCAGTTCCGATATTAAATCCGTAACCGATAATTCCATTGAGATAATCACCAATCCGGAGCTTGAATACAGCATTTCAGGCACAAATGTCTGGAACTCAAACGGAAAGTTCACAAATCTTGAGTCCAACACAGTATACAACATAGTTTGCAGATATAAAGCGGACGACAGCGCAAACCTTCCGGCCAGCAAGCAAAGCGCAGGTTACGCAGTTAAAACACTTATGGGCAAAGCTGAAACACCGAATGCTCCCACCGCAAAATACGTTTCATACTCATCTGTTTCACTTACACCTACCAGCGGATACGAGTATAGAATTGAAGGTGGAGAGTGGCAAACTTCCAATGTATTTATAAATCTTACTCCTTCAACAACATATAGATTTTACCAAAGAGTAGCATCGTCCTCCACAAAATCAGAGAGCGATTCGAGCGAAGCAGCTTCATTTACAACCAAAGAAATTTCCGGTTTCCTTCCCGGAGATACAAACGGCGATGGCGAGATTAACCTTCAGGATGTTGCACTTCTTTCACAATATTGCGCCTCATGGGAGAACATAGCCTGCTCTGAAGCAGCACTTGATATAAACGGCGACGGTGAGGTTAACCTTCAGGATGTTGCGCTTCTTGCTCAGTATATTGCAGCATGGGATGATGTACAGTTATCCGGCGTTGCATATTCAAAAAATAATACTCCTAACAAAGGCCCGCAAAATACAAGCAGCGGCGCTACCGGCGGCAGCGGCAACAGCGGAAGCTCTTCCGGAGACAACGGCGGTTGGACAGGAGATTATCCTATTCCGCAAAAATAATTTAAAGTAAAGATAATTTAGTTTAGATTTCAAATAAATCTAAACTAACAGTTTTAACAATTGCTCCTTAGCCTAATGTTCGGCTAAGGAGCAATTTTTATTTCTACATTATGTTCTATATTATGTATACAGTTCCTCCCGGATTATTCATATTGCCGACAAATTACACTGCAAGCAACCCTTTGCAAAAGGCAGAAGAGCTTTATTAAAAGACATAAATTTATGTTGTTCCGCTTCAAAACAATATGGCTTTCTTCCTTTAATTATTGCGAAAATATGGCAAAAAAATCAAAAACAATTAATTTTGTATTAACATTTGTTTCTATCCCCTGCAATATTCAGTTTGTAATATTAAATCCGTGATATTACTGCAAACGAATAAAAATTTGTAGATTTGGACCGACCGAAAAGTGTTGAACTTGATAGGTACGAACTGCCGGGCAAACGGCACAGATCAACAAAAATCAAAACGGAGGGTTAATATGTATATTGTAAAAAATGCATTCCGCTGTATTTCAAGATCAAAAGGACGAAATATACTTATCGGTATAATTGTACTTGTTTTATCTGCGTCATCATGCATAGGGCTTTCAATAAAGCAATCAAACAAAATTTTAAAAAAGCAATACGCAAATTCGGTTGAGATTACCGCAACCGTAAACCAAAAAAATGTAAAGGAAAACGGAAGTATTTCCCTGGATACTATAAAAAGCCTTGCAGAAAATTCTTCGGTAAAAAGCATGTATTATACTTCTCAGTTATACTTTTCGGCAGGAGACAACATCGAACCGCTTGATGTTGCCGGATCTTTTAAGCAAAATAAAGATTTTAAGGATAAATACGGAAATATTAAAAACGGAGAAAGCAAGACTTCATCCACAACATCAACAACATCTGCAACAAGCAAGACCTCTTCAACCACCGCAGAATTAAACTCGTCGGACGCCGAAACACTGTCTCTTACAAACTCGGTCGCTGTTATTCCGCTTGGAAACAGTGCGTCTTCGAATTCCCTCTCGGAATCCCAAGATAACAATAAAAACAATCCTTCAGAAAACGGCGAAAACGGCTCACAAAACTCAAACGCCTCAAATTCTTCAAACGATTCAAATACCTCCAAACCCTCAAACGAAAATAAAAGCGATACAAAAGAAGATAAAGCTCCTGATAACGCTTCAAACAAAAGCGATACGAAAAACGCAGGCAATTCCGATAATGCTGCCGATAACAAACCATCCGGCGGCGAAACGGATTTTCCACAAAAAAACGATAACGATTTTAAAAGACCGGGCGATACCTTTATAACAAATCAGTTTTTCTTTAACATGGCGTCTATGAATGATTTTACTGTTATAGGCTGCTCTTCAACCGAAGCCCTGCCGGAATATATTTCCGCTCTTAATGTTATAGATACCGAATCCTCTGATCTTGGCTGTGTAATTTCAAAAAATCTTGCAGAAAAGAACAGTTTATCGGTTGGAAATACCTTTACACTTAAAAACCCAAACAACGAAAATGAGTCATATGAATTTAAAATTTTGGGAATTTGCGATTATTCTGAATCTGATAATAATTCAAACACCGCCTCTAACGCCTCCTTTGCGGACAACTGTATTTATATAAGCGGTACTGCCCTTTCAAAAATTGTCGGCGAATCCGAAACAAAGAACTCAGGCTCTTCGTCAAACAGCGAAAAAACTGCACTTTCCCCCACATACATCGGCACATTTGTGTTTTCAAATTTAGACAATTATAACAGTTTTAAATCCGGGCTTGATGACAGTTATTCTGTCACTTCACAGGATGTTGATAATTATACACAAAGTGTCAGCCAACTTGAAAATTTGGGGAAATATGCAGTATACTTTTTAATAGTAATATTTGCAATAGGCGCTTTTGTGCTTATCGCAATCAATCTGTTGAATATAAGAGACCGAAAATACGAAATAGGGGTTCTAACCGCTATAGGAATGAAAAAGTCAAAGGTTGCGCTTCAATTTGTTATTGAACTGTTTGTGGTAACCTTTGCAGCTTTGATAATAGGAAGCGGAATCGGAACAGCCGTCTCGGTACCCGTAACAAACAAATTGTTAACGGCGGTTAACACAACTAAATCATACAGCGAAGAAATGCCGGGATCCGAAAATAAAAGCCAGGGCGCAGAGATTAAAAATTCCGACAGCAGTTCTGACGGCGAGATTGGAAACGGCTCTGCAAACGATTCCGCAAATGGGTCTGAAGGCATTTCCGAGAACAATTCCAAACAGCCTGAAATAAGCCCGGAAAGAAATAATTCCGAAATGGGGCGGTTCAAAGCCAAAGCGAACAATTACATTTTAAAAATCAATTCTGCGACCGATATTACGGTAATTCTTCAAATGGTTGTTGTAGGAATAGCCCTTACTCTCGTTTCGTCCTTTGTTTCGGTTATATTTGTAATGAGATATGAACCTTTGAAAATTTTAAGCAGCAGAGACTGATAAGGAGGATGTTTTTATGGAAAAAATTCTTGAACTGAAAGACCTTGAATACGGATATCCGAAAAGCAATGTTAATGTAATTGAAAATCTTAACTTGTCTTTTGAAAACGGGAAAATATATGCAATTGTCGGAAAATCCGGGGCGGGAAAAACAACTCTTCTTTCTTTACTGTCCGGACTTACAAATCCGACATCCGGAAAAATACTTTATGACTCAAAGGATATTTCTAAAATCGATAAGTACAAATATCGCAGCACTCTGGTGGGGGTAATTTTCCAAAGCTTTAATCTTTTACCGCAACTGACAGCCATTGAAAATGTTGAACTTTCCATTGATATTGCAGGAAAGAAGATTAAAGACAAACGAAAAACCGCAACCGAGCTTTTAAAGAAAGTTCAGCTTGAAGACAAAGATTTAAACAGAACCGTTTTAAAACTTTCCGGAGGTCAGCAGCAACGCGTTGCCATTGCAAGAGCTCTTGCATATGATCCGCGTGTAATACTTGCCGACGAGCCCACGGGAAACCTTGATATAGATACTCAAAACGATATTATGAAAATCTTTAAAACGCTGGCGCTTGAAGGAAAATGCGTTATAATAGTTACCCATTCTCCTGATGTGTCAAAATCCGCAGATACAGTATATAGGCTGGGATAGCTATTATTTGCAGCGGCAGGATTTAAAATAATTTTTTTATGAACCACAAAAAGGCTCGGAATGAACAAAATTCCGAGCCTTTGATGCTTATTTATATTTCCATGCTTATTCTTTATGTTTAGGCATATAATCGATATATTATCAGATAAAATATATTATCCTGCCGATAATCACCTGTACTTTTTAAAAAATGAGGTTCTTTTTAGAATTTGATTTTATGAATACAGGTGTCTGTCTTTCCGCTTTCAAGCAGAATTATGCCTGTTTTTTCGGTTATATCCCAACTGCTGCCTACAAGATCCGGAATTCCGCGCCACGGTTCAAGGCAAAGATACGGAGCACCGGGTTTTGTCCATACAAAAAGCGTTTCAAATCCTTCGAAATCAAGTTCAACCTTTTTTTCTCCGTCATTTGAATAAATCGCAACCTTACGGCTTTTTAAAGATCTGAACGCAAGTGCGTCTATGCTGAAAAACTCATATTTAAGCGGCAGAACCTTTCCGCTTTCTGAAACTCGGTTTGTATAATTTTCAAGCAGATTTCCGGTTATAACCGAGCTGTCAAAGTCCTCTTCTTTTTCAAATACCAAATTATAGTTTTCAATTCCGTTTGGAAGAGAATATCCCTCATGTCCGCCTATTGAAAATGGCATGGTTCTATCAGACAGGTTTGTAACCTCGTATTCAACCGTTATTTCACCGTTTTCAGCGGTGAATTTTGTTTTTACCTCAAAATCAAATGGGTATGATTTTTTTGTTTCGTCGTTTGAATGAAAGCTCAAAACCACGCTGTTTTCGGTTTGAGACACAACTTCAAATTTTTGATATTTTAAAAAGCCGTGTTTAGTAAGGGTATATTCTTTTGAATTATATATGTACTTGTCATCTTTAAGGCCGCCGCAAATAGGAAAAAGAATAGGAGCCTTGCTTTTCCAGAATTTTTCATCACCCTGCCATAAACGCTCCTGCCCGTCTACCTTTATGCTTTGAAATTCCGCACCGGTAAGTGAAATATCCGCCGACAAATTTTTATTTTTGATAGTAACCATATTTTTTCCCCTTAAATTGTTTTTTTATTTTCGATATATTGCGTAAATACTATAATTAAGCAAGTTTAAACTCTTGTTCTTATATTTTTAAAACAAATTGTTATTGTGTTGCACCCCGAAAACGAGCAGTTTTTTGTAAAGTGCATCCGACAAAGCGCAAGAATACCTGAGTATTGTAAGCTTTGAGAATGTGAAATGGCGGAAAAATTGCCGTTACAAAACAGTTTGTCCCTACAGATTGCAACACTTATTATAATATCACTCTGCCTTTATCATTGCAATAAAAATATATGTAAAATTAAAAGTCAGGACCGACATTTTTTGTTTTAAAATTAATTTTTTGTTTTTACTTGTAAAAATCGCGGCTGCGTGTTAAAATAAATGTTGCATTTGATAGGCAATTCGTCTATAACGCAACATATATCATTCTACACGAGGTGAGAAATATGGATTCCGGTACTCGACCCCGAAGTATCAACTTAAAAATTGAATTAAAATTCAGCCGGCGGCCTGTATTTCTTAACGGAGATATTGCAAAAATCACAATTGCATAGGTGGTTTTTGTTGTTTTTCTGTTTGTGCTTATATGCATTTTTACATGCCGCCTGAAAACAGGAGGCATTTTTTTATGACAGAAGAAATGATGGAAAGATATAACAAGATAATAGAGCTTTTATCTGAAAGAAAATTCAATAAGGTCCGCGCTCTTCTTAATGAGATGAACGAGGTTGATATTGCCGAAATAATTGATGAAACCACACCGGAACAAGCGGTTCTTATTTTTAGGCTTCTGCCTAAAGAGCTAGCCGCAGAAGCATTCGCATATATGGATGTGACCACTAAAAAGCGTCTGGTTGAGGTTATTACTGATAAAGAATTGCGGCTTGTTATGCAGGAGCTTTTTGTTGATGATGTCGCCGATATGCTTGAGGAAATGCCGGCAAATGTTGTAAAGCGTATGTTAAAGGTTGCAACAGCAGAGGACCGAAAGGATATAAATCGCATACTGCAATATCCTGATGACAGCGCCGGAAGTGTTCTTACTACAGAATTCGTAGACCTGAAAGCTTCCATGAATGTTTCCGAGGCTTTTAATTACATTCGCGCCTTCGGACCTGACAAAGAAACAATTTATACATGCTATGTTACAGATAATGACCGCCACCTTGAAGGTGTTATCACGGTAAAGGAACTTCTTTTGGCAAAGTCCGAAGATGTTGTCGGTAATTTAATGGAAACAAATGTTATCTCCGCCAAAACCACAGACGACCAGGAAGAGGTCGCCGGAGTTTTCGCCAAATATGACCTTATAGCCCTACCGGTAGTTGATTCCGAAAACCGACTGGTCGGTATAATCACGGTTGATGATATTGTTGATATCATGCAGCAGGAAACAACCGAGGATATTGAAAAAATGGCAGCTATTCTCCCGGGCGACAAACCGTATTTTAAAACCGGAGTTTTTGAAACATTTAAAAACCGTATTCCCTGGCTTTTGCTTCTTATGATATCTGCAACCTTTACCGGTATGATAATAACATCTTTTGAAAAGGCGCTTGCAGGCTCAATAATACTCACCGCATTTATTCCCATGCTTATGGATACGGGCGGAAATTCAGGAAGTCAGTCATCCGTTACCATTATACGAAGCCTGGCTTTGGGCGATGTGGAACCTAAAAACTTTTTAAAGGTAATGTGCAAGGAATTTTTGGTTGCGCTTTGCTGCGGAACCGTGCTTGCCGCCGCCAATTTTGCAAAAATACTTTTGTTTGATAATTTGATTTTAAAAAGCGGAATAAGCGTTAGCATTGCGCTTGTTGTATGCATAACCCTCGCAATAACCGTTATTCTTGCAAAGATAATAGGTTGCACCCTTCCGTTGCTTGCTAAAAAAATGGGATTTGATCCGGCGGTTATGGCAAGCCCGTTTATTACAACTATAGTTGACGCTATGTCACTGTTTATATACTTCAAAATAGCAACCGCGGTTCTTAATATATAAAATCTAAAAAAACAGTTGACATGTTAACCTTTAAATGATATAATAATCACCGTTGCTGATGCAACGTGTTAATATTATCATTTAATTTGCGAGTGTGCTGGAATAGGCAGACAGGCACGTTTGAGGGGCGTGTGTCTTCGACGTACGGGTTCAAGTCCCGTCACTCGCACCATATCGAGTGGTCATAAGGGATTTCACCTATGGCCACTCGATTTTCTTTTGTTTTGGCATAGCTTTTCGTAGGAAGCAGGAAGGTAGTGTTACAGTACTCGAACCTGTCACGCCTACGAAACAAAATTTTGAATAATACATTGCCTTAAAACTTGAAATACGGAAGTATTCCTGCGTTTTATCGGCTTCGTCTTATAACAAAATTTTTAGTTTCGATAGGTTAAAAGTTTCTGCCGCCGGATTTTTTATTCGGCGAAGCGAGAAATTTGCAGCAAGGCTGACGCCTTGCAAGAATGAACGCAAAGCCGCAATCTAAAAGGCGGCGAGCGAAACCGCGGCTGGTTCAAGTCCTGTAACACTAGGCAAAAGCCTATACCGCTACAAACTGAATTACAATAAGAAATGTTTATGTCCTGTAAATTCTCCTCAAAATATGAAAGGAAAATAAGGCGACTTATATGTGGGTTCTATTCGCATTTGGTTCAGCTATATTTGCCGGACTTACATCAATTCTTGCAAAGTGCGGAATTAAAAAGACTAATTCGGACGCTGCAACAGCTATTCGCACCATTGTAGTGCTTGTATTTTCATGGCTTATGGTGTTTATCGTAGGTTCCGCTCCAACCGTTTCAAATCTAAGCGTTAAAACATGGGTTTTTCTTGTTTTGTCCGGTCTTGCCACCGGCGCTTCCTGGTTATGCTATTTCAGAGCATTACAACTGGGAGATGTTAACAAGGTTGTACCTATTGACAAATCATCAACCGTGCTCACCATTTTGTTATCCTTAATTTTTTTGGGAGAGCCCGTTTCATGGCTCAAAGGAATTGCGATAATTTTAATAGGCGTCGGCACACTGTTTATGATTGAGAAAAAAGATACTTCGTACAATCCGGCTGAAAAAGGCGAAAAACCGGAAAACAAAAGCTGGCTTTTATACGCTGTGCTTTCGGCCGTTTTTGCCTCTCTGACCTCCATTTTAGGAAAAGTTGGTATTGACGGTGTGGAGTCAAATTTAGGAACTGCCATTCGCACCGGTGTTGTTCTTATAATGGCGTGGCTCATAGTTTTTTTAAAAGGAAATCAGCACACCATTAAATCAATTCCGAAAAACGAACTTATATTTATATTTTTGTCCGGCCTTGCAACAGGCGGTTCCTGGCTTTGCTACTATAAGGCGTTGCAAGACGGCTATGCCGGAGTGGTTGTCCCAATTGACAAACTCAGTATTCTTGTATCCATTGGCTTTTCGGCAATTGTATTCAAAGAGCGCCTTTCAAAAAAAGCTACGCTGGGTCTTTTGCTTATTGTAATAGGAACTTTAACCATGCTTATTAAATTGCCGGCATAATAAAATAATGCGGTGATAAATATTTAATAACATCCTTAATAAAAGAAATTGTGATGTAAATAAAACTGCCTGCCCTAATAAAAAAGCTGAAACCATTAACTAGAAGGTTAATGGTTTTATTATTTCCTGCAAATCTTTTTATTTATCATTGTATATTAATGCCGCTGACAATTCTTTGCTATCTCCGTTTGGTATAAATACCTGACTTTATAATTCTATTTAGTTTAAAAGAAACAGAAAAAATATATCATTTTGAAATTCGTTTGCAAATTATTACTGTTAGCAGTGTTACAGTACTCGGTTGCCGTATTACAAGTGATAAGACAAGAAAAGACGAAAAATTATTATTTGTAGGCGTGGCGGTACGATCAAAAGCCTATCTTTATTAAAATATATATAGACAGAATTATAGGCGGAATGATTTCATATTTGTTTGTCGTAACATAATTACATAAAATAACCGAGCAAAAAAGTAATATAGCGACAAAAAGTGATAAAGTATTTAAAAACAGATTTAATTTTACTTTTTTATAGAAAAATATGTTGATAATTATATCGCGAACTTCAATTTCTAAAATCAAAATGGGAATCAACATAACAAAAACTGTTATATTGTCCATTGCATTGTAAAAAATATCATCTTCCGGTTGCTTTAAAACAAAGTAAAAGCCAGAAGCAACAGTTATAATTATTACGATGCAAAAAATCGTATTAATAACCTTTTTCATTATGTAATTCCCTTTCAGTTTGTAAAAAATAATTAATTATAATGCGAAATATTTGCCGGTGAATATTGTAAACTTTTAAAAAATAAGCTATACCGCTATTTGTCTTTATGACATAAAACGCTTTTTAAATATCGTCCGCCTATATTTAAAATATGTTTTATAGCATTATTGTATCGTTTTTTATTTACAGTATATCTCCTTTACCACATTCTTTCAAGAATTGTTTTGTCTTTGATTTTGTGGTGCTTTTACATCTATGGTGCCATTCGATATGGTGTCGGTTGATATTTTTTTGCATCTGTATTATAATTATAATGATTAAGGCTTTATCAGTCATCTTATTACAATACTTTGTGCGCCGTTTTTCGGCCATGGCGTATAACGGAGAGGTTTTATGTTCTATAAAATGATAGAAAACAAGTGCAGCGAGTGGTATAACTCAAATGATTGCACTGTTCGCAGTTTAATTGAATATATAGAAAAAACCGGCCAAATGCGGGACGCACAGATTGAGGCTATTAAGGTCTATCTGTTTTTAAAAATCCGTTGCGAATGCAAGCCTTTAGAATTTCTGTTCAAACATGGTTTTTTTAATTCTGTCAATTTAAATGATATTGAATTATTGTCATCAACCCGCGATTATTTAAACACTAATCCTGCTGCCGCCGCACTGTTTGAATACGCCTGTCTTAAAAACGATAACGGAGATCAGGTTTCCAAAAGTCTTGAAAAGCAGATTAGAAATGACCCTAAAAGCATAGATTATAATTCATTTTTTAAAAGCGTTTTCTACGGTGTTTCTTACACCGATTATCTGTTCAGCCTGCCCATGGGCGCAGGAAAAACATATTTAATGGCAGCATTTATTTATCTTGATTTATACTTTGCTTTTAATGAGCCGAAAAATCCTGCATTTGCCCATAACTTTATTATCTTTGCCCCATCAGGTCTTAAATCATCCGTTGTGCCAAGCCTTAAAACCATTCAAAATTTTTGCCCGGCGTGGATTATTCCCGAACCTGCGGCAAGCGATATTAAACGCATGATTTCATTTGAAGTATTGGATCAAAGCAAAACTGCAAACAAATCAAATAAAATTAAAAATCCGAATGTTCAGAAAGTAGCAAGTCACCAGCCGCTTTCCGAGCTTTTCGGTCTGGTTGCTGTAACAAATGCGGAAAAGGTTATTTTAGATAGGATAAAAGAAAAGAGCGGACAGGTCAAAATGTCTGAGAAAAGCGATGATGAAAAAGACAGGCAAGCAAACGAGCTTCGCAATCTTATAGGGAAATTGCCCTCGCTTTCAATTTTTATAGATGAGGTTCACCACGCTGTAAGCGATGAAATAAAACTCCGCGCGGTTGTAACAAAATGGGCAAAAAACAACACTGTGAACTCAGTTATAGGCTTTTCCGGTACACCTTATCTTGAAAAACCGGAAAGGTTTAAAGCTTTGGATTCCCTTTTTGTCGGTACCGCTGAAATCACAAACATCGTTTATTATTATCCTCTTACCAAAGGGGTCGGTAATTTTCTAAAGCGCCCTGTTGTAAAAATTTCAGACAGTGCAAGCAGCATACATATTATAGAAAAAGGCGTGCGTGAATTTCTTGACAACTACAAAGATACTGTTTATGGTGGCGGACTTGTTGCAAAGCTCGGCATTTATTGCGGTACAATAGAAAAACTGGAAGAAACGGTTTATCCGCTGGTATGTAAAATCTGTTCGGAATATGATTTAGAAACGAATGTTATTCTTAAATTTCACAGGGGGAATAAACAGTATCCTAAGCCTGCCGACAGTCAAATGCAGTTTGACATTCTGGATAAGTCGATTTCAAAAATTCGTATAGTACTTCTTGTGCAGATAGGCAAAGAGGGTTGGGATTGCCGCAGTCTTACCGGAATTATCCTGTCTCAGGAGGGCGACTGTCCCACAAACATGGTGCTTCAGACCTCCTGCCGCTGTTTGCGTCAGGTTGTAAACGGAGACCCTGAAACTGCGCTTATTTATTTAAACGAAAGCAATGCAGAAAAGCTAAACCGGCAACTTGAGCGGCAACACCATATCACTCTTAAGGAGTTTTCGTCTGCAAACAACGCAAAAATTCCAATTAAACGCTATAACCGTATGAAGCGCCTAAAAGTGCCTGAAATTGAGTTTTATCAGCTTAAAATCAATTATAATACTATTACCGTTAAAAAATCCGACCCTGCAAAAGAAATCGTCTCATCTGCCGATTCGGCGCGCATTGCCGACAGTACCGTTAAAACCACCGATCTTACAATGGACAAAGCCAAAACCGGCATAGCCGTTGACAATACCGAATACGGTACAAAGTCAACAACATTTAGTTCCTTTGTATACGAAATTATGAAGGGCGGGTTTAATGCGCCTTCAATCTCTGATTTGATGCAGTATGAAGAGCAGCTTAAAACTGTATATCAGAAAATCACATACAAAAAACGTGGTTCCTTATATTTCAGTTCTAAATACGACCGTAACTTGGTTGAAGCAAATATCAGAAAAGCCTTTTTTGACAAGTTTGATTTTAATACAACCGAGGAATTAATACCGGAAAAAGCCGCTATTTTGAATACTGCAAACTTTACATCCGAAGTTTATACCGATAAACCGCAAAACTACTATCCCACACAAAATATAGTGGAAAATATTATTAAAGATGATAAAGGAAAGTTAAAACTTGATTTCAAAACCGAGAAGGCAATTCGCCTTCTTGAAGAGTCAGGCAATTTTGAGATTGCTAAAACCCTTAAAGAGCAAAATACTTCTCATAAAAATAAAGATCGTTCATTCCATTATCTGCCTTATCGGACCGACAGCGAATTCGAACAGATTTTTCTGAAAGAAGTACTGTCGTTTGATGAAATTGAAGATCTCGATTTGGAGGTCTATTATATAGGCGACCGTGCCATGACAGAGTTTAAAATCAAGTGTTATAGGGAAAACGGCGGTAAAATGAATTATGTTGGTATTTACACGCCGGATTTTCTTATAGTAAAACGAAAAGACGGTAAAATTTATAAAATACTTATAGTAGAAACAAAGGGCGGAATTTATGCCAACGACCCTGCTTTTAAATACAAGAAAATATTTATGGAATCAAAGTTTTTAAAACAGAACAACAAAACCTTCGGATATGATCGCTTTGGCTATTTGTATTTAGAGGATACCATGGCAGAAAAAGACAGGTTGATAGTCGCCAATAAAAAGATCTGCGAGTTTTTTGGGGAGGAATAACAATGCCTATTAAGTATGTACCCTTTATACCTGAGCCGGTGGAAGGGCAGGCAGTGCTTAGAAATTTCAACAGAATACTTAAATACAAGGGTGCTGACGATGTTGCAATGACCATTAAACGCGGTATGCCTTTGTACGAAATGAAAAAGCAGGAAACAGTAGGAGAAAATACCGAAAACAATATGGTTATTCGCGGCGAATGTGTTTCAGCCTGCGCCTATCTTAAAGAAAAAGGTATTCAGGTAGATCTTGTATATATAGATCCGCCCTTTGCCAGCGGCGCAGATTACGCAAAAAAGGTTTATGTCCGCCGTAATCCCAAAGTTGCAGAAACAATAAAAAAGGCCGAGCAGGAGCTTGACATTGAAGAATTTAAAGCTTTTGAAGAAAAAATGTACGGAGATGTCTGGGATAAAGAAAAATATCTTAACTGGATGTATGAAAATATTATGGCTATTAAATCCGTCATGAGCGAAACTGCGTCCATATATGTTCATCTCGACTGGCATATAGGCCATTATGTAAAAATATTGCTTGATGAAATATTCGGCGAAGAAAAATTTTTAAATGAAATAATATGGTGTTATAAAGAAAGAGAGTCATCAAAAAATTACTATAACCGTAAACACGATACCATATATTTTTATTCCAAATCAGATGATTATATATTTAATTATAAAGCGATATGGGAGGAGTACTCCGCCGTTACGCTTAAAAAATTTAAATTCACAGACGAAAACGGTGAAAAATACCGTCTGAGATATAAAGACGGCAGAAACGACCCCACCGAGGAATCATGCGATACATACCGCCAATATTTAAAGGACGCTGCCGGAACACTGCCGAGAGATTGGTTTGAAATGGGCATTGTAAATCAGGCTGCAACCGAAAGAGAAGATTACGCAACCCAAAAGCCTCTGGCGCTTTTGGAGCGTTTTATAAAGGCCTCTACAAATAAAAACATGCTGGTTGCGGATTTCTTCGGCGGAAGCGGTGTCGCCGCCGTTGCGGCAAATAAACTCGGCCGCAGATTTATACACTGCGATATTGGAATCAATTCTATTCAAGTGGCCCGTGACCGCCTTAAGGCTGACGGCGCCGAGTTTGATGTCTTGGAAATCAATGACGGTGTACAGCTTTATCGCAATCCCGTTCAGACAATGGACAAAATAAAGTCGCTTATCCCCGGTCTTAAAAGCGAAGCCTCTCTCAGCTCATTTTGGCAGGGAGCAATATCCGACAGCAAATACGGATTGGTTCCGGTATATATTCCTAATCTTGCAGACGGCAGTTCAAAGCTTCTTGACAAGGTTATGATTAACCGAATTATTCATCAGGCTATACCGGAACTGGACAGCAGCATAAAAAAAGTCAGGGTTTATTATGTGGATATTACCGACAAAAGCGAAATAGAGCAGTTTATTAAGGAAGATGACAGCACAAATTTGGAAATTGAACTTTCGGATCTTAAGGTTGTTTTAGATGATGTAGTAATCGGCGACCATGTTGAATTTCATACCGAAAAGCTCACGGAGGAACCAGACAGCGGATATTCAGTTATAATAGATTTTTAAGCGACCGTGTGATTATTAAAATAAAAGAATTCAACGAAAAGGCCAAAGTTGTTTCTTATCTTAATAGGAAAGAAAAACAAATAGAGATAAGCGAAAACGGTTTGGAACTTGTTGAGTTTTTGAGTGTTGACTGCACCGCAGACAGCGGTGAATGGCATTCCGACAGTGAGATAAAAATTGATAAAAACGGGTTTGTTATTGTAAACGGAAGCAAAACCAAAAATTTTTGGGATGCCGCGATCCGTTGTGAGAAAAAGCCGCTTCGCCTGAAAATTCGCAATATTTGCGGTGATGAAACAATTTGCATAATAAAAGATTAATTTTATTCGCTAATATAAACCGGTGTAAAAGCTAACATAAAAATATTTTAAGAACTAACATTTAAAATTATAAAAGATACTGCCATAGATATAATGTCTATGGCAGTATCTTTTATAAAATTCAGTGCTTTTCAGTCAAACTATTTTCTTCCTTTTCCTTTACAAGATAATCCACCATTATTCTTGAGATCAAGTGAAGAGGAAGATTTGACATCATATTATATTGTTTAATAATACTCTGGTTTTTGTTGCGTGCACCCAAATAAATATGGGAGTACTTTTTTAAAGGCGTATCTTCAATACAAGAACAAGTAACTACTTTGGCAT
>CAKSDA010000014.1 GCA_934444895.1 uncultured Eubacteriales bacterium
GACTTAAGACCATGTTCCATTGCAGCCTTTGCAGCTGTTTCCGCAGCACTCTGTGCGGCAAATGGAGTGGACTTTCTTGAACCTCTGAAACCGAGTTCGCCTGCAGAAGCCCACGATAAAGCATTACCCTGTACATCGGTAATGGTTACAATCGTGTTGTTGAAGGTTGACTGGATATGGGCAGAACCACGCTCAATATTTTTTTTGTCGCGACGTCTGCGGGTTGCAACTGTCTTTTTGCCCTTAGTAGCCATATTTTATCTCCTCCCCGCTTACTTCTTCTTGTTTGCTATCGTCTTTTTAGGACCCTTGCGTGTACGAGCATTTGTTTTTGAACGCTGTCCGCGAACCGGAAGTCCTTTGCGATGACGAATTCCACGATAGCTGCCAATTTCAATAAGTCTTTTAATATCAAATGCGATTGAGCGACGACGGTCGCCTTCAACTTCAAGGTGTTTATCAATATACTCACGAAGTTTTGAAACGTCGTCCTCTGTTAAATCCTTTACGCGGGTATCAGGATTAACTCCTGTTTCCGCAAGGATCTTTTTAGATGTTGTAAGACCGATTCCGAAAATATAAGTAAGTCCGATTTCTACTCTCTTCTCTCTCGGAAGATCAACACCGGCAATACGTGCCATTTATCAATGCACCTCACATTCATTTTAGCGCAGGATTATCCCTGGCGCTGCTTGTGCTTAGGATTTTCACAGATAACCATTACTTTTCCCTTGCGCTTAATTATCTTGCATTTTTCACAAATTTTCTTTACAGAAGGTCTAACTTTCATTAGGATTTTGCCTCCCTTTCATACTAAACCTTACTTAGAACGCCATGTTATGCGTCCTCTGGTTAAATCATACGGCGACATTTCAACAGTAACCTTATCTCCTGGGAGAATACGAATAAAGTTCATTCTAAGCTTACCTGAAATGTGAGCCAAAATAGTGTGTCCGCCCTGAATTTCAACTTTAAACATCGCGTTAGGCATTGCTTCCAGAACGGTGCCCTCAATTTCAATCATATCTTCCTTAGACATTTTAATGCCCCCTCTCAGAATTCGTTTTGTTTTTTAAAAACTCATTTAATGCAGAACGAACCGAACGATTTGACCTTAAACAGTTTGGATCAAAAACATGATTTGTACTGCTCAGATGCTTTGGATTTTTGCGCTTTGGATTTGAAAGCGGTCGTTCTTTACCGTCTACTACAAAAACATAACCGTCACAGATTTTAAATACAATTAAAAATCTGTTTTTGTCTCTGCCTGATTTTGAATACACAACCTGACCAATTTTCATAACCTTAACCTCTAATCAGCTATTGTCATGATTTGCGGGCCATCCGGCGTAATTGCCACTGTGTGTTCAAAATGTGCCGATAAAGAATTATCCAAAGTTACTACCGTCCATTCGTCCGACAGAGTACGCACCCCTGCCTTGCCCATGTTTATCATGGGTTCAATAGCCAGTGTCATACCCGTAACCAAACGAATTCCCCTTCCGGGCATTCCGAAATTGGGAACTTCGGGCGCTTCATGCAGGCTGGTTCCAACCCCATGTCCGACAAATTGCCGAACAACGGAAAAACCGTTTGCCTCAACATACGATTGCACTGCGTTTGATATATCTCCGATTCTGCCGCCGTGACGCGCCATTTTTATGCCTTCGTAAAGGCTTTCTTTTGTCACATCCATCAGCCGCTTTGCTTCAGGCGAAATATCGCCTACCGCAAAAGTGGCGGCATTATCTCCATGATACCCCTCAAAAACGGCTCCAAGGTCAACGCTGACAATATCGCCCTCTTTAAGTTTACGCTTTGCATTCGGTATGCCGTGAATTACCTCATTATTTATGGAAATGCAGGCCGTTGCCGGAAAACCGTTATAATTTTTAAAGTTCGGTTTTGCACCTTCACTCAAAATATACTTTTCTGCCAAATTATCAAGTTCGGCAGTTGATATTCCCGGCTCAATAGCGCTGCCTACCAACTTAAGTGCTCCGGCCGAAATTCTGCAAGCTTCACGCATAATTTTAAGCTCGCGGCCGGTTTTAAGAATTATCATATGCTATATACCCAGTGCACGGAAAACCAAAGCTGTGGTATCGGAAAGTTCTTCCTGACCTTCCACAATTTTAAGTTTGCCGTTCTTTTTATAATATCCCTTAAGCGGTTCGCTTTGTTCATGATAAACATTAAGGCGATCAAGCACCGTCTCCGGAGCGTCGTCCTTACGACACACAAGTGAACCTCCGCAAGAATCGCAAATACCGTCTGTTTTCGGTTTTTTGAATTCTGTGTGATAGCTGGCGCCGCATTTTTCACAAACGCGTCTGCCTGACATTCTTTTAACTATTTTTTCATCCGCAACCTCTATTGACAAAACCGCGTCTATATCAACGCCCATATTGTCAAGAGCTTCAGCCTGCGGAATGGTGCGCGGAAAACCATCTAAAATAAACCCTTTTTTACAGTCGTCCGCTGCAAGTCTTTCCTTTATGATTCCTATAACAACCTCATCAGGAACCAGCTTTCCGGCATCGACAAACGATTTTGCCTTTGCTCCCATTTCCGTACCGTTCTTCATGGCCTCGCGGATCATGTTTCCGGTGGAAATTGTAGGAATAGAAAGCTTTTCACAAATAAGCTCTGCCTGGGTGCCTTTACCGGCACCGGGTGCACCTAAAAGAATTAATTTCATACTTTTTCTCCTATTTAATCTAAAAAGCCCTTATAGTGACGCATCATCATTTGAGATTCAAGATTCTGAACAGTATCAAGCGCAACGCCTACCATAATGAGTATTGAAGTACCGCCTATGGAGATGTTTATTCCGCCAAGGCTTCCTACTAAAATCGGAAGTATTGCGATAAGGCTTAAGAACAAAGCGCCTAAAAGTGTTATTCTTGACAAAATTTTCGAAATGAAATCAGATGTTGCCTTGCCGGGACGAATACCCGGTATTGCTCCGCCGTTTTTGCGCAAATTGTTTGCCATTTCAATAGGATTGTATTGAATGGTTGTGTAGAAATACGCAAATGCGATGATTAAAAGAAAATAAAGTATTGCATAAAATGTTCCTCTTACACTGAACAAATCCAAGAATTTATAAAGTGAAGTACCTTCTTTTACAAGGAAGTTGAAGGACAACAGAATTGTCGGAACCATAAGAATTGAGCTGGCAAAAATTATTGGCATAACGCCGCCCAGGTTTACCTTGATCGGTATGTGAGTATTCTGCCCGCCGTATTGTTTATTACCAACTACTCGTTTTGCATATTGAATCGGAATTTTGCGTTCTGCGTTTGTCATCCAAACGATGAAAACCACAACTGCAAGGAAAGCCAAAACAATACCGATTACATAGAACTTACTTGCGGTGCTGATTTTCCAGTTACCAACAAGGGTTGCAAAGGCTGTAGGACCGCGTGATATAATACCTGCAAAAAGCAAAATGGAAATACCGTTTCCAATACCCTTTACATCTATCTGCTCACCAAGCCACATAACCAGTGCTGATCCTGCTGTTAAACAAAGGACAATTACAAATGCTGCAAAAACCATTGTTCCGCCGGAAACACCGAGGCAGTTATTATTCTTCAGATAGAAGAAATAAGCTACGCCCTGGATAAGTGCCAAAAATATGGTCATATAACGAGTATATCTTGCCAGTGTCTTTCTGCCCTCTTCACCTTGATTTGCAAGGCGCTCAAGAGGTTTAATTGCTACAGAAAGTAACTGCATTATAATTGAAGAGTTGATATACGGTGTAACCGACATTGCAAAAATTGCACCGTAATCAAGTCCGCCGCCCGTAAGAATTGACAAATAGCTGAAAAGCTGGTTAGAGCTTGACTCAGCAGCCTGTCTTACCGTTGCCGGATCTACAAACGGAACCGGAATAACCGAACCAATGCGAAAAACAATAATGATGAAAAATGTGAAAAGAATCTTTTTGCGAATTTCAGGGATTTTCCAAGAATTTTTAATCGTTTCCAGCATATTAGTTCACCTCGGTCTTCCCGCCGGCAGCCTCAATTTTTGCTTTTGCGCTTTCTGAGAATGCTGCTGCTTTAACAGTTAAAGCTTTAGTAAGCTCGCCGTTTCCCAAAATCTTAACGCCGTTGTTTATCTTTTTAACAATGCCCTTTGCCTTTAATGCGTCTGCATCAACAACAGACTTATCATCAAACACCTCTAATGCCGAAACATTAATCGATACGGGCTTTGCCGCAAAAATGTTGTTAAATCCACGCTTAGGCAGACGTCTCTGGAGAGGCATCTGACCTCCTTCAAATCCCGGACGCATGCCATGACCTGAACGGGCCTTTTGTCCCTTATGTCCCTTTCCGGCGGTTTTGCCATTGCCGGAACCATGTCCTCTGCCGATACGCTTTACATCCCTGCTTGAGCCGGGAGCCGGTGAAAGTTCATGAATTTTCATAATACGCACCTCCTTAGCTTACGCTTTTGTTACCTCTACGAGGTGGTTAATCTTCTTTACTTTACCAAGTGTCTGTGCATTATCAGGTTGAACAGTTGAATCTCCAACCTTCTTAAGTCCCAAAGACTTGGCGGTTAAAATCTGATCCTCTTTGCAGCCAATCAGACTTTTTACTAATTTAATGTTAAGGCCGGCAGCCTTTTTTCTTGTAGCCATAATGCTGTCTCCCCCTTAACCTATAATTTCCTTAACCGACTTACCGCGTACTGCAGCAACCTCTTCGGCGCTTCTTAAAGAAGCAAGACCTGAAACGGTGGCGCGTACAACATTGCAAGGGTTATTGGAACGCAGTGCTTTTGTTCTGATATCTCTGATACCTACAGTCTCCAAAACTGCACGAACCGGACCGCCGGCTATAACACCGGTACCGGGAGCGGCAGGTTTAAGCAACACTCTGCCGGCGCCGAAAGCACCTATTACTTCATGCGGAATTGTTGTTCCCTTAAGAGAAACCTTAATAAGATTTTTCTTTGCATCCTCAATTCCTTTACGGATTGCATCCGGAACTTCTCCGGCCTTTCCGAGACCGTAACCAACTATACCATTACCGTCTCCTACAACCACTAAAGCCGAAAACTTCATAATGCGTCCGCCTTTAACAGTTTTAGAAACACGGTTAATAGCAACTACACGCTCTTTTAAATCTAATGTCGTAGCATCAATACCAATAGCCAAAGTTTACTCCTCCTTCTTTTAGAACTCGAGTCCGCCCTCACGGGCACCTTCGGCAAGCTCTTTGACACGTCCGTGATAAATATATCCGCCACGGTCAAATACAACTTCTTTGATACCCTTATCAATTGCTCTTTTTGCAATTAACAAACCTATTTTGCGTGCTTCCTCTTTGTTGCCCTTGCTACCTTCAAATTCCTTCTCGGTAGTAGAAGCGGCAGAGAGGGTTACGCCCTTTTCGTCATCAATAAGCTGGGCGTAAATATTGCTGCTGGAGCGGAACACACAAAGACGGGGACATTCTGCTGTGCCGTTGATCTTGCCACGAACTCGCTTATGGCGATTAAGACGTGCTTTATTGCTGTCTGTCTTTTTAACCATTTTTTGTTCTCTCCTTTACTATCCCTTTGCGCCCTTACCGGCTTTACCTTCTTTGCGACGAATGTGCTCATCGGCGTACTTAATTCCTTTGCCTTTATATGGCTCTGGAGGACGCTTCTCACGAACTTCTGCCGCAAATTGTCCAACCTTCTGCTTATCGGGACCTGATATTACGATTTTGTTCGGATTCGGAACATCAATAGTAATTCCATCGGTTTCTGAAACAACAACCTGATGTGAAAAACCTAAGCTCATTACCAAATCCTTACCCTGCTTATTTACATGGTAACCTACGCCGTTTACTTCCAATTCTTTGGAAAATCCGTTTGTAACACCTTCAACCATATTGGCAATAAGTGTGCGTGTAAGTCCATGTAATGAACGATGTTCTTTATCGTCGCTCGGACGCTTAACAATAATCTCATTACCTTCTACAGAAATTGCCATATCCTTGTTAAAGCTGTTTACCAAGGTTCCCTTTGGACCCTTGACCGTAACTTCGTTTCCGTTTAATTTAACTTCAACGCCGGCAGGGATTGTAATAGGTTTATTTCCTATTCTTGACATTTTACTGCACCTCCTTACCAGACGAAAGCAAGTACCTCGCCACCAACATTGTTAGCGCGAGCCTGCTTATCTGTCATGATACCCTTAGAGGTGGAGAGAATTGCTATACCAAGGCCTTTCATTACCTTTGGCATATCCTCTACGCCGGAATAGATGCGCAGACCGGGCTTAGAAATTCTTCTGAGTCCCTTTATAACCTGCGTCTTGTTAGGACCATATTTGAGTGTAACATGAATATTGCCCTGTTTTCCATCCTCGATTACCTGAAATCCGCTGATATAACCTTCGTCAAGTAAAATCTGGGCGATTGCCTTCTTTACATTTGAAGCCGGAATATCAACCGAATCATGTTTTGCCGAACTTGCATTACGAATTCTCGTAATCATATCAGCTATTGTATCGGTGATTTGCATACCGTCAACCTCCTTTACTTTGCTGGTTTACCAGCTGGCCTTCTTCACACCAGGAATTTCACCCTTATATGCTAACTCTCTGAAGCATATACGGCAAATGCCATATTTGCGAAGATAAGCATGGGGGCGACCACAAATTTTGCAGCGATTATAACTTCTTGTAGAAAATTTTGCAGGTCTGGCCTGTTTTATTTTCATAGATGTCTTAGCCATAATTCCTTCTCCTTATTTCGCAAACGGGGCTCCCATAAGATCTAACATCTCACGGGCTTCCTCGTCGGTATTTGCGGTAGTAACAAATATAATGTCCATACCTCTTACCTTGTCTATCTTATCAAACTCTATTTCAGGGAAAATAAGCTGTTCTTTAATGCCCATGGAATAATTTCCGCGGCCATCAAAAGAATTCGGATTAATTCCTCTGAAATCCCTTACACGGGGCAGAGCCGTATTGAAAAGTCTGTCAATGAACTCATACATTCTGTCGCCGCGAAGCGTAACCTTTACGCCTATCGGCATTCCTTCACGAAGTTTAAAGTTCGCAACAGATTTCTTTGCTCTGCAAACAATAGGTCTCTGACCGGTTATTTTGCTCAAATCTTCCATTATTGCATCAATAACCTTAGAGTTTTCTTTTGCTTCACCGCAACCCACGTTGATTACAACCTTATCGAGCTTAGGAATCTGCATGATGCTCTTGTAGTTGAACTTTTTCATCAGCGCAGGAGCGACATTTGCTTTATAATCGTCCTTTAGCCTTGCCATGTCATTTCCTCCCTACTCAAAAGGTTTCTTTGCAATGTTTGCATATTCGGTCTTTTTTACCGTCGGAATATATCTTGTGAGCTACACGCGTCGGTTTGTTGCATTTAGGACAAACCAACATAACTTTTGAAGCGTGAATAGCACTCTCTGTTTTAATAATTCCTGAAGGATCTCCGGCTTTGCGCGGTTTAACATGCTTTGAAACAATATTTAAGCCTTCCACAATAACCTTTTCTTCCTTGGGGCTTACCGCAAGAACCTTACCGGTCTTACCGCGATATTTGCTGTTTCCGGTTAATAATACAACTGTATCACCGGTTTTTACATGAATCTTATTCATTCATCCAACCTCCCATCAGAGTACTTCGGGAGCCAGGGAAAGAATCTTTAAATATTCCTTCTCACGAAGCTCACGGGCAACCGGCCCAAAAATACGTGTTCCACGAGGATTCTTATCGTCACGAATAAGTACGGCTGCATTTTCGTCAAATCTGATGTAGGTACCGTCACTGCGACGGACACCTTTGGCTGAACGTACTACAACGGCCTTAACTACATCGCCTTTTTTAACTGTTCCACCCGGAGCAGCCTTCTTAACAGAAGCAACGATGACATCGCCAATGTTTGCATACCTCCTGCCGGAGCCGCCCAATACACGAATGCACATAATTTCTTTTGCACCAGTGTTGTCGGCAACCTTGAGGTAACTCTGTTGTTGTATCACAGTGTTTTCCTCCTTAACTTGTTACTGTTATTTTGCCTTCTCAATTATTTCAACAACGCGCCATCTCTTGTCCTTAGAAAGCGGGCGGGTCTCCATAACGAGAACTCTGTCGCCTATACCGCACTGATTGTTTTCATCATGTGCTTTAAGCTTTACAGTATTCTTTATAATTTTCTTGTAGAGCGGGTGCTTAACATTATCTTCAATGGAAACAACTACTGTTTTATCCATTTTATCGCTAACAACCCTGCCTACTCTTGTTTTACGAAGGTTTCTTTCGCTCACAGCTACATACCTGCCTTTCATTACGAGTTAGCGCTGTTTTCCTGGATTTCCCTCTCGCGAAGAACTGTCTTCACTTTGGCAATATCCTTTTTAACAGCACTGATACGCATTGGGTTTTCGAGCTGATTAATGGCATTTTGGAAACGCAAATGGAAAAGCTCTTTTTTCAAAGAATCAAGCTGATCATTAAGTTCAGCAACCGTTTTTTCTCTGATTTCCTTAATATTCATTACTGCTCACCACCCTTTTCCTGTTCAACAAACTTACACTTAATCGGCAGTTTGTTTGCTGCGAGACGCATAGCCTCTTTTGCAGTGTCAATATCGACACCGGCGATTTCAAACAATACGCGTCCGGGTTTTACAACAGCAACCCAGTACTCCGGTGAACCTTTACCGGAACCCATTCGGGTTTCAGCAGGCTTTTCGGTAATCGGCTTGTCTGGAAAAATTTTGATCCAAACCTGACCGCCACGCTTTGTGTAACGGGTCATGGCAACACGAGCTGCCTCAATCTGGTTTGAAGTAATCCAAGCAGGTTCCAGTGCCTGAAGACCAAATTCACCATAAGTAACCTTATTACCTCTGGTTGCTGTACCGGTCAAACGACCGCGATGCACGCGACGGTATTTAACACGTTTTGGTAATAACATCAGCGGGAACCTCCTTCCCTTTTGCTGTGCTTACGGGCATCCTGAAGAACCTCTCCCTGATAAATCCATACCTTAACGCCTATACGGCCGTATGTCGTGTTTGCTTCTGCAAATCCGTAATCAATATCAGCACGAATTGTCTGAAGCGGAATAGTTCCTTCATGATAATGCTCAGTACGTGCAATTTCCGCACCGCCTAAACGGCCTGAAACCTGAGTTTTTATACCCTTTGCACCAAGGCGCATTGCGCGGCCCATTGCAAGTTTCATAGCACGGCGGAATGAAATTCTCTTTTCAAGTTGTGCCGCAATGTTTTCTGCAACCAAAGTTGCGTTTGCATCCGGATTCTTAACTTCTACTATATTAATAAGAACCGGCTTGCCTAACATTTTTTGGCATGTAAGACGAAGCTTTTCAATTTCTGAACCGTTGCGTCCGATTACGACACCCGGTTTTGCACAGTGAATGTGAATTCTAACCTTTGACGGATCGCGTTCGATCTCAATCTTGGGAACACCGGCGTTGTAAAGCGTCTTCTTTAAATACTTACGGAGGTTATAGTCCTCAACCAAAGTATCGCCGAAGGCGTTGTCTTTAACAAACCAGCGGGAATCCCAGTTTTTGATTACGCCTACGCGAAAACCATTAGGATTAACTTTCTGGCCCATAAACTTTTAACCTCCTTCTTAGTCTTCATATTCCCTGAGAACCAGGGTAACATGAGATGTTCTTTTTAAAATGCGGTGTGCTCTGCCATGATCCTTCGGACGAATTCTTTTTAAAGTAGGTCCGGGGCAAACAAAACACTCTGCAACATATAGCTTTGATACATCCATATTATGGTTGATCTCTGCGTTAGCCATAGCTGATTTTAACAGCTTTTCCAGATATTCGCAGGCGGACTTCGGCGTAAACCTAAGAATAGCCATGGCTTTTTCAACAGGTTGATTGCGGATAAGATCCAAAACAATCTTTACCTTACGGGGTGAAATACGGGCGTATTTCAAAACTGCCCTTGCTTCCATAGTCTAACTCTCCTTTCGACCGCTTACTTACCGGTTGTTTTTGCTCCGGCGTGACCACGATAGGTCCTTGTTGGAGCAAACTCACCGAGCTTATGACCTACCATATCCTCGGTAACATATACCGGAACATGCTTACGGCCGTCGTGTACTGCGAATGTATGTCCGACAAAGTCGGGGAAAATTGTGGATGCACGGCTCCAGGTTTTAAGAACTCTCTTTTCACCGGATTCGTTCATCTCCTGAACTCTTTTCAAAAGTACAGGTTGCACAAAAGGACCCTTTTTAATGCTTCTTCCCATAATTATAATCTCCTCTCGTACGATTACTTAGCGCCACGGCGTTTTACGATATATTTATCGGAACGCTTATGCTTATTACGGGTCTTATAGCCCAGAGTAGGTTTGCCCCAGGGGGTAACCGGACCGGGACGGCCGATAGGCGATTTGCCTTCACCACCACCATGCGGGTGATCGCACGGGTTCATAACCGAACCGCGAACTGTCGGACGCCAACCCATGTGACGCTTGCGGCCTGCTTTACCGATGTTGACATTTTCGTGTTCAGGATTGCTTACCTGACCAACTGTTGCCATACATTTTGCAGGAACATTACGAAGCTCTCCGGAAGGAAGTCTGAGTAATGCCATGCCGTTTTCCTTTGCCATTAACTGAGCCATGTTACCTGCAGATCTTGCAAGCTGTGCTCCCTTGCCGGGATAAAGCTCAATGTTATGAACAAATGTACCAACAGGAATGTTGATAAGCGGAAGCGCATTACCTACTTTGATATCCGCATCCGGACCGCTTACAATCTTGTCGCCGACCTTAAGACCTATCGGTGCAATAATGTAACGTTTTTCACCGTCTTCATATTGTACAAGAGCAATGAATGCTGAACGATTAGGATCGTATTCAAGAGTCATAACCGTTGCTGTGCAACCAAAACGCTCTCTTTTAAAATCAATTACTCTGTACTTTCTACGGTTTCCGCCACCGCGGTGACGCACCGTAATCCTGCCGTAGCTGTTACGGCCGGCATTCTTTTTAATAGGTTCAAGCAAACTCTTCTCCGGTGCTACCTTGGAAAGCTCGGAATAATCGAGAACTGTCATTCCTCTGTGTCCGGGAGTAGTCGGCTTATAGTGCTTAATTGCCATATTTGTTTCACTCTCCTATTTGGCTTAGCGGGATATTATCCCATACATTGCCGGGAAAATTTTCTTCCCTTATCGGTTTTACATAAGACCGTCAAAGAAATCTATTGTCTTTGACTTTTCGGTAAGTGTTACAACAGCTTTTTTCCAATCGGCTGTTTTACCGCTGTAGCGGCCAACGCGTTTTGAGCGGCCGCGAACACTTATTGTATTTACCTTTGCAACCTCAACCTTGAAAAGTTTTTCAATTGCTTCTGCAATTTCAACCTTATTGGCATCGGAAGCTACTTTAAATGTGTATTTTTTGTCTGCGATAACCGACATTGACTTTTCGGTAATTATAGGAGCTATAACAATATCCTGAGCTGCTTTCATTATGCGTATACCTCCTCAAGCATTTTAACTGCGCCTTTTACGAAAACCAACTTATCGGCATTAACTATGTCGTAAGTATTGATTGTGTTGTATTGTGCAGTTTTAACACCTTTAATATTTGCCGCACTCTTTATAACTGTCTTGTCGTTTGAATCAAGAACCAAAAGAGTTTTGCCTTCAGCTCCTATAGCTTTCAGACAATCGACAACAACCTTAGTCTTAAAAGTATCCAGCTTAATTTCATCTACAACAATAAGATCTTTTGTAAGAACCTTATCGGATAAAGCAGATTTTAAAGCAAGCTGCTTAACTTTCTTATTGAGTGAATAAGAATAATCTCTCGGTTTCGGACCTAAAGCTATACCGCCGTGTCTCCACTGAGGAGCCCTGATTGAGCCCTGTCTTGCATGACCTGTGCCCTTTTGTCTCCATGGCTTACGACCGCCGCCGGAAACTTCTGTACGGGTTAAAGTGGATTGTGTGCCCTGACGCTGATTGGCCAAATAGTTAACCACCGCCATGTGCATTACAACCGCGTTGGGTTCAATTCCGAAAATGGAATCATTAAGTTTTACAGTTCCAACCTTTTTGCCGGTCATATCTAATACTGCTGCATTAGGCATATTCAACACTCCTTCCCTTAAGCTTTAATGCTGTCTGAAAGAACAACGATTCCGCCTTTGGGGCCGGGAACGGCGCCCTTAACAGCAATAATGTTGTTTTCAGCATCAACCTTAACTACATCGAGATTCTGAACAGTTACACGCTCAAAACCAAGATGACCTGCCATCTTTTTACCCTTGGCTACTCTTGAGGGGCTGCTGCTGGCGCCCAAAGAACCGCCGTGTCTTGCAACAGGACCTGTACCGTGCGACATTTTAAGGCGAGAGAAGTTCCAGCGTTTAATAACACCGGCATAGCCCTTACCTTTACTTCTGCCAACTACATCTACATGATCTCCCTCAGCGAATACATCAGCTTTAATAAGATCCCCTACATTGTAAGCGGAAATATCATCAAATCTGAATTCGCGAAGCACCTTTTTAGGAGCTACATCGCCTTTTGCGAAGTGACCCTTCTGGGGCTTGTTAACCTTTGAAGCCTTAAGATCGGAAAAACCAACCTGTACTGCTTCGTAACCATCGTTCTCAACTGTTTTTTTCTGAACAACCAAACACGGGCCGGCTTCAATTACAGTTACGGGAACAACGTTACCGTTTGCGTCAAAAAGCTGTGTCATGCCAAGCTTTTTTCCTACTAAACCTTTTTGCATTATATTTTCCTCCTTATTGGTTATTGGTTGACATTATGTCAACTTGACCAGTCGGCAAGAATCAAAATTTTAAAGTTTGATTTCGAATTCTACGCCGGCGGGAAGCTCAAGACCTGTCAGAGCTTCAACGGTTTTGTTTGAAGGTCTGAGAATGTCGATAAGCCTTTTGTGGATTCTTGTCTCAAACTGCTCACGACTGTCCTTATATTTATGAACAGCACGGAGAATTGTAACAACCTGCTTTTCGGTAGGCAGCGGAACCGGACCTGATACACGGGCTCCTGTGCGCTTAGCGGTTTCAATTATTTTTTCTGCCGCTTGATCTACCAAAGCATGATCGTATCCCTTAATACGAATCCTGATTTTTTCTTTAGCCATTTGTGTCGCCTCCTTAAAAGTATGGCGGGCAAACTTACACGGTGCCGGGTGTTTCACCACAGCACATTTTAAAACCGGATAGGCTGGGGTTGCAGTCTATTCCGGGGGGCAGCTTATTTACTGCCGATTCAAGCAGCCGCAAGAACCGCATGAATACACCACTTAAGTTTAATCGCCCGGTTTAAAATCGGACATACTCCGCGAAAATTCCCCAACTTGAAGTTGGCCACCTCTCGCATCAACGCATATCATACGCATAACGTACTCAAGTATAATACCACATATTCGCCGCTATTTCAAGTGTTTTTTTGCCTTTTTTAAAAAATTTTTTAAAATTAATTCTGACTTTTTTAAAAAATATTTTTGCTTGGCGCAATGCTATATATGTCTTTGTTTTCTATATTACTTTTATAATGCTTTTATATTATTGTTATTTTATTGTGTAATTTAAGCTTTGTGCGGTTTTTACTACTTTTTTTGCGTGTTTTTGCTTGCAAAAATTGCTAAAAAGTGGTATCATTAATATGTTAATAAAGTGTAAACAATTTGGAGGTAATAAAATGTTTGATATAGGAGACGAGGTTGTTTATGGCACACATGGGATATGCAAAGTGTCCTCAGTTACTGCCATGGTCACCGGGAAGGAAAAACGCGATTACTTTGTTCTCAATCCTATATTTGACAAACGGGCTGTTTTTTATGTTCCTAAAAATAATGAGCGCCTTACCGCGCAAATCCGCTGTCTGCATTCTGTTGAAGAAATAAATAAAATGATAGACAGCATTGCAAAGGATCATTTGACTTGGATTGATGATGATTCAAAGCGCAAGGACTTTTGCAGTTCGGTAATTAAGGGTGGAAACACGGCAGATATTTTAAAACTGATCGAAATGCTTTACGCAAGGCATAAAGAACTTTGCGCTGCAAAAAAACACTTTCATGTATCGGATGAACGCTTTTTAAGAGACGCAGAAAGACTTGTAAACGACGAGTTCGCATATGTGCTTAAAATTGAACCGGAAGATGTTTCGGATTATATTAGGAAAAGACTTTTTGGCTAATTCTTATTTGATTCAACTTCGTTCAATATATATAATTTGACCCATATAATAGAATATCGGTTATTTCGGAAATAGCTCCGAAGTAACCGATATTTTTATAAACATATTTAACTACTTTTCCTTAGATGTTTTTTTCTTTATTATTTTAACCTTGCTGCCGGACTCAACGCAATCCTTATTAACCACTACTTCGGAAATGTTTTTGTCAGACGGAACTTCGTACATTGCGTCAATAAGAACCTTTTCGAAAATAGACCTGAGTCCCCTGGCTCCGGTTTTTCTTTCAACTGTAAGTTTTGCTATAGCTTCCAGTGCGGATTTTTCAAAGGTAAGCTTTACACCGTCAATTTTAAATAATTCCTCATACTGTTTAAGCACTGAGTTTTTAGGTTCGGTCATTATCCTTACCATGTCCTCACTTTTAAGAGCGTCAAGCGGAGAAATTACCGGAAGCCTTCCCACAAGTTCCGGTATAAGACCGTATTTAACAAGATCTTTATGAGTAACAAGCGGCAAAAGCGCCTCCCGTTCAAGATCGTTAGATGTCTTGACATCTGCTCCGAATCCCAGGCTTCCCCCGCCGATTCTGCGTTCAATAACCTTTTCTATTCCGTCAAATGCACCTGCGCAAATAAACAAAATGTTTGTGGTATCGATTCTGATAAACTCCTGCTGCGGATGCTTTCTTCCACCCTGCGGCGGTACATTCGCAACGGTGCCTTCCAATATTTTAAGCAAAGCTTGCTGAACACCTTCACCGCTCACATCTCTGGTGATTGATGTGTTTTCGGATTTTCGGCTTATTTTATCTATTTCATCAATATATATAATTCCGTGCTCTGCTCTTTCTATATCAAAATCAGCCGCCTGAATAAGTCTTAAAAGAATATTTTCAACATCTTCTCCTACATATCCGGCCTCTGTAAGGGTTGTAGCGTCGGTAATTGCAATGGGAACATCAAGAAACCTGGCTAATGTGGTGGCAAGCAGCGTTTTGCCGACTCCGGTAGGGCCAAGCAATAAAACATTACTTTTTGCCAGCTCAACATCACTCTTTTGATCCCTTATGGAATTTATTTTTTTATAATGGTTATATACAGCAACCGAAAGGGTTTTCTTTGCATTGTCCTGCCCTATAACATATTCATCCAACTTTGCCTTGATTTCCGAAGGGGTCGGAAGCGGTTTTTGACCGATTGCATCATTGTTATTCTTAACTTTTTTTGTTCTGTCCCCTGCAATAAGCGGATCTTCTCCCTCAATAAGACTGTGGCAAACTTCTATGCACTCGTCGCAAATATATACTCCGGGGCCTGCAATAAGCTGCACTACTTCGTCCTGAGTTTTTCCGCAAAAGGAACAGACTATATCATCCTTTTTACTCGGCACTGAATATTCCTCCTCCGCCGCGATTTTGTATGACATACGCGTCAGGCAAACATGTTCAATTTTTTCTGCCTGCCCGGGCAAACAGTATTTAAAATATTCAGCGTAACAGCTAACGGTTACTAACCCGTTACGGTTTTAACTGTCTTATCTCTTTTCTATAACCTTATCAATAAGACCGTATTCAGCTGCTTCACCTGCAGACATAAAGTTATCTCTGTCCGTATCCCTTTCGATAACTTCCAAGGGTTTTCCGGTTGCGTCTGCCAATATTTTATTTATTGTAGCCCTTGTTTTTTCAATATGATGTGCATGTATAAGAATGTCTGTTGCCTGACCTTCAGCCGATCCTAAAGGCTGGTGTATCATTATCTCACTGTTCGGAAGCGCAAAGCGTTTGCCTTTTGTTCCGGCGGCAAGCAAAAATGCACCCATGCTGGCAGCCATGCCAAGGCAGATTGTGCTTACATCACACTTTATATACTTCATAGTATCATATATTGCCATTCCCGCAGTAACAGATCCTCCGGGGCTGTTAATATAAAAATTAATATCCTTATTGGGATCCTGTCCCTCAAGGTACAGCATCTGTGCAATTATTAAACTTGCAGAGGCATTGTCCACCTGGTCATATAACATAATTATACGATCATTAAGGAGTCTTGAAAAAATATCATACGATCTTTCTCCCCGGCTTGTTTGTTCAACAACATAAGGAACTAAATTCATTCTGTTATTCATAACGATTACTCCCTTCGCAAAATCATAATAATTATTAAAAACAAAAATGCCGAACCTGATAGGAAAATGCACCTTTTAACTACAGTGCCCATGTCCAAACAAAATATTCCCTATCAGGTTCATTTTAATGCAGACAAGGTAATTATTGACTGCATTATAATATTTTAATCACTTGTTTGACTGTCAAGAGCCAGGCCCGACAATAGTCAAAAGCCTAGAAGCCGCTCGCTTTACAGTCATAATTAATACAAACCGTATTTGTGTTACAACTAATAGGGGCAAATTGGTTTTAGCGGGCAGCAGCCCCTGCCAAGTGCAACACTTGTATTAAAATTATTTATCTGATGCCTTTTTTGTAGTTGTTTTTTTGGTTGCTGCCTTTTTAGTTGCAGTATCTGCCTTTGAGGCCGATGTTTTTTTAGCGGCAGTAGTTTTCTTTGCAGCAGTTGTTTTTTCTGTTGCGGTTGTTTTCTTAGTTGTGGTTGTTTTCTTTGCCGCGGTTTTTGTTCCTGTTGCTTTTTTGGCAGCAGGAGCCTTTTTCTCTTCTTTTTTATCGTCTGCAGCTTTATCTTCGGCCTTCTTTGTGTATTCCTTTACTTCGGTGATCTTTGCATTTTCCTTAATAAAGTCAATTGCCTTTTTAACTGCAATATCTTCTGCAATCTCGCTTGACGGAATAGCTGCCTTAACCTTTGCCGGCTCCATATTATATGTTTCAGCCAGTACGGTATATTCCTTTTCAACCTCGTCGTCAGACGGTTTTATATTCTCAAGCTCAACAATTTTTTCAAGTGCCAGGCGAACCTTAACCTGCTTTTCTGCCTGAGGACGGAAATTTTTCTTCAAATCCTCAATGTTTCCGCCTGTATATTTAATGTATGTTTCAAGGTTCATACCCTGCATTTGCAAGCGATAATCAAAATCCTTAATGCTTTGCTCTACACGGGTTTTGTACATGGCCTCCGGAATCTCCGCATCAATCACATCAATAAGCTGATCGATAAGCTGATTTTCAACCTCGTCATCAGCTGATTTTTCTTTGCGTTTTAAGGCCTTGTCCTTAATATCTTTCTTAAGATCGTCAAGGGTGTCAAACTCGCTTACATCCTTTGCAAATTCGTCGTCTATTGCAGGAAGCTCCTTAACCTTTATCTCATGAAGCTTTACCTTGAAAACTGCGTCCTTGTCTGCAAGATCTTTTGCGCCGTAGTCTTTGGGGAATTTAACATTAACATCAAATTCGTCCTCAGGATTATGACCTACTATCTGATCTTCAAATCCCGGAATGAATTGACCGGAACCGAGAACCAAAGTATGTCCTTCGCCTTTTCCGCCTTCAAAAGCCTTGTCACCGATAAAACCTTCAAAGTCAATAACAACGGTATCGTCAAGCTTTGCCGGACGGTCTGTAACCGCAACCATTCTTGAATTACGGTCAGCCATACGGTCAAGTTCTTCCTTAACTTCCTCGTCGGAAACTTCACATATTAATTTTTCTGCTTTAAATCCTGTGTATTTGCCAAGAGTTACTTCCGGTTTTGTAGTAAGTGTTACCTTAAAATCAACACCGTCTTTTTTGCTGATTGAAACCAAATCAAATTTCATTTCATCATCAATTACGGTAATTCCGGCTTCCTTTGCTGCGCTGTCTATGGAATCGGAATATAAAAGATTAAGCGCATCCTCAAAAAACACCGATTCGCCATAGTATTTTTCAATAATACCGAGAGGAGCTTTTCCCTTTCTGAAACCGGGAACGCTTATCTTCTTTGCGTCCCTTTTATATACGGTTTGGATAGCCTTGGAAAACGCTTCCCCGTCAATTGTAATTTCGAGTTCGTATCTGTTTGTTTCAACCTTATTACATGCCTTTAAACTCATTATTGATTAACCTCCACAAAAATGTTCACATCATACTATACCATATAAACGCTATATTTTCTACTAAAAATTTCATTTTTTTTATTTTTTTTGATTTTTTGCCGTTTGCACCGCATTATATACTTCTTAAACCGCACAATATATAGCTTTAAACTGTGCACTATACTGTTATTAAACTGCTTGCCTTTTGGACAACCAGGGATAAGCCTAAGTTAGCCACCCTAACTTTAGATCCGAACCGGCACGGGGGTAAAATTTATACAATCGGCGGAGATAAGCTTTAGTTTTATACCATCATACTCCTTAACCGAATTATTACATCCGCTTCCGTGTATGTGACCGTAATAAACCATGTCTATTTTAAATTCTTTTAATACATCTAAAATATCATCGCAAACATAGTCTCCGTATACCGGCGGATAATGAAGAAATGTCTTGATTGGCAAGCCGTCCTTTGCAGCCGATTCCAAAGACCGCCTTAGCCTTGCGGCTTCGCGCAGCCTTATTTTGTTGTTTTCAGGCTCCTCATAAAACCAGCCTCTGGTGCCGCAAATCGCAATTCCTTCCGCTTCAATATAATTATTATAAAGAATTTCTATTTTGTCAAAACTGTTTTCCTTTAAATATGCATCCACCTTGCTTTTGGTGCCCCACCAAAGATCGTGATTGCCCTTTATGAATATTTTTTTACCGGGAAGTGCATTTAAAAAGCTGAAATCGTTAAATGTTTCCTCAATTTTTAAAGCCCAGGAAATATCACCCGGAATTACAACCGTATCATCTTCCTTTACAAGCCTTTTCCAGTTATTCTCTATGCGCTCAACATAGCCTTCCCAGCCTTTGAAAATAATCATCGACTTATCGGCTGCAAGAGATAAATGCAAATCGGATATTGCAAAAAGCGACATGTTTCACCATCTTTCAATCGGTTTTTTAAAATTCTTACAATTTTTTTATAATTCTTAATCAGTTTTAAAAATTTTTATCTCGGCTTTTTAATTTTTATTTTAAAGAAATGTTGCATCCTATATGCAACACAATCATATTTCAAGAAAAACTGCACATACTTATTATTGGTGATGTTTGTATTTAGTCTTTAAAAGCAGTTGATTTTATATTCGATTTGCAATCTAATTTATTATTTGTTTATTATTTGCATTCAAATTAATAATCTCTGCCGACCTAGCAATGCATCGCCCATTTTTTAAAAAAGAGAGGAAAATAAAAATGTCAAAAGACAGCTGTGAAATTTCAGGTATCAAATGTAATGTTATTAACTGCATCCACCATGCAAGCGACGACCGTTGCGAAGCCGGATGCATTGAAGTGGGACCGAGCTGTTCCTGCACATGTTCAAATGAAACATCCTGCAATACCTTTAAAGCGAAGGAACTGTAATACCTGAACAAATTCTGTTTTGTTTGTTACTTCAGATACTGCCCTTTGGGCAGTATCTGTTTTTTGGGGCCTTTGGCTTAAAAATTTTTTCCTGCTTTATTTATGTTTGGCTATCAAGAGACTAGTCTCTTGATAGGCTGGCGAGAGTCGAACCTACCTATGTGGTTTTTAGTTTCTATCCATTGATTTTTAAATGGTCTAAAACTGCTTTTTCCATATCCTCTTTTTTGCATATGTTTTTAAATCTCACCGGCATACCTTTTAAATTTTTAATAGGATCCGGAATAGCGGTTCCGGTAATATCACTTAGTTTCTGAACAGTTTCAAATTCATCGTTTGAAGGTTCACCGTTAAGCGCTTTTATAACACTGGCAGCAAATTTATATGGACTTGCGGTTGAAACAACAACCATCGGACGGTCATCTCCGGTATTTTTCATATACTCTTCGCTTACCGAAAACGCAACCGCCGTATGGGTATCGCAAAGGTATTTATATTTTTCATATACTTCCTTTATTGTCTTAAATGTTTTTTCATCATCGCAATATCCGCCGTAGAAAATTTTGTCAAGCTTTTCTTTAACTTCAGCTCCTACAAAATACTTTCCGTCCTTTTTAAGAGAATTTTGCCACTCAACCGTCAGCGCGTCGTTTCTGTTTGTAGCTTCAAAAAGCATGCGTTCAAGATTGCTTGATATAAGTATATCCATTGACGGTGAAGCGGTTGTGTAAAAATGCCTGTTGCGATCATATATTCCGGTGCTTAAAAAGTCGGTAAGAACCTTGTTGGCATTAGATGCGCAAACCAGTTTATTTATCGGCACACCCATTTTTTTTGCATAATATGCCGCAAGAATATTTCCGAAATTCCCGGTAGGAACGGTAACATTAAACCCTCGGCTTAAATCGCTGCCCTTTTTAATCAAATCGCAATATGCGGAAACATAATAAACAATCTGGGGTACAAGTCTTCCCCAGTTAATGGAATTGGCACTGGAAAAAAGCATGTTGTTATCGCGAAGTTTTTCGGCAGCCTTTTTATCCGAAAAAATATTTTTCACTCCGGTCTGAGCGTCGTCAAAATTGCCTTCTATAGCATAAACGCAAACATTTTTACCCTTTTGGGTATCCATCTGCAGCTTTTGCATTGCGCTTACACCCTCCGAAGGGTAAAAAACTATTATTTCAGTACCTTCAACATCGCAAAATCCTTCCAGAGCCGCCTTGCCGGTATCTCCTGATGTGGCAACTAAGATAACTGTTTTTTTGCCCTTGGAAACCTTTGAAGCGGAAGTTGTAAGTAAAAACGGCAGAATCTGCAAAGCCAAATCCTTAAACGCACAGGTTGGTCCGTGCCAAAGTTCCATAACGCTTAGATTTTCTTCCAGAAATGTCAGCGGGGCCGGATTATCATTTTCAAAATTACCTATATATGCGCTCTTTGTGCAATAATCAACCTCACTGTCGGTAAAATCAGTTAAGAATTTTTTAAGTATGAAAGATGCCCTTTCGCTGTAGGTTGCATCCTTTAAAACCTTAAAGTCCTCATCTGTAAGAGCAGGTATGTTTTCAGGAACAAACAAACCGCCGTCCTCAGAAATTCCCTGAGCAATAGCCTTTGCGGCAGAAACACTTATTTTACCGTTTCTTGTACTTATATAATTCATAATATCCTCCAAACAAGATAACCTAAACTTTTTATTTGACACATACTACGCGTTTATCGCCGACCTGGCCGAATCAGTCATATTTAGTCAAATTAATTATAATCATATTTAATAATTACACACACCTGAAAAAAAATCAAGTGCATTTAAATAAAAAATTTTATTTAAAAGTTCTTCACCGTATGAAAACTTTGAAAGATAGCAATAAAGTTTCGGCAGATCACAGGATTTTGACAGTTTTTTATCCATAACCGCTCCGTCAAAATCCGTGCCTATGGAAATATTGTTATACATTGAAAGATCTATAAGATGATCTATGTTTTCCTTAATTTTAAAAAACACATCGATGTCTCCCAAAAATTCAGGATAAAAGCAAATTCCCACGAGGCCTCCCTTTTCCCTTATTTTTAACAGAATATCATCATCAAGATTCCTTGCATGTTTAAAAACTTTGTTGCAGCACGAATGGGAAGCAATCACATAATCCGCAACTTCTATGGCTCTTTTTGCAGACCTTTTATTCAAATGAGAAATATCCAAAACCATATGTTTTTCATTCATTCTTTTAATTATTTGAATTCCCTTTTCAGAAAGTCCGCAATCAGCTCTGCACCCTCCGGCAAGAGAGTTTTCTCCGTTCCAACTGAGGCTTATAAGCCTCACACCGTCGCTTTGAAGCTTATCAAGATATTTTGGATATTCGGATAAAAATCCACCGTTTTCCAAAGACAGAAAAATCCCATCTTTTCTACCCGGCAAACTGAACTTTAATCCGTTTTTATTTAAATAACAAACAAAGTTGTCCCTCATTCGCTCATATGTTTCTATAGGGTGAGAATCCCCGTCATTCAGCCATATTGCCGCAAACTGGGCATATTTCTCAAATGATCTTCCGTAAAGATCAACCGATGATTCGCAGGACATATCCTCCGATATCTTAAGCGCCACATCTGCATGAAGGTCAAAAAAATTCATCCTCAGTCACTCCGAAAGCATTTTCAATATGATTAAT
>CAKSDA010000015.1 GCA_934444895.1 uncultured Eubacteriales bacterium
TGTATTAGCTGCGGCGCTTGTGAGGCAACATGTCCTTGCGAAGCAATAGCAGAGGGCGCTAATCATTATGAAATAGACCCTGATAAGTGCGTAGATTGCGGCAGTTGTGCTGCCGGATGTCCGGTTGAGGCAATTTCTGCACAGTAATTTTAAAGGGGCTGTCCGGCTTTAGGGCAGCCTTTTTATTTGTTTTTTCAGTTAATGGAAATTTTTAGTTTCACGGCGCTGTAATAAAAAAAGGTGGTAAAATTATGGAAAATAAAGTTATGGTAGAAGTTTCTGCGCGTCATGTGCATTTAAGCGAGGCTGATTTGGAAGTATTATTCGGAAAGGGTTATAAACTTACTCCTAAGAAAAATCTTTCCCAACCGGGGCAGTTTGCCTGCGAAGAAAGGGTTACCGTTGTAGGGCCTAAAAAAGAGCTTGCCGGCGTTTCGGTTTTGGGACCGGTAAGAAGCGCAACCCAGGTTGAACTTTCTTTAACAGACGCCAGATCTATCGGAATTAAAGCCCCCGTTCGTGATTCGGGTAATATTGAGGGAAGCGCCGGTTGCAAACTGATCGGACCTAAAGGTGAAGTAGAAATAAAAGAAGGAGTTATAGCCGCAAAGCGTCATATACATTTAACTCCGGATGATGCAAAAAACATGGGTGTTACAGACGGACAGCTGGTTAAGGTTGATATTAAAACCGAAGAGCGTTCGCTTACATTCGGTGATGTTCTTATAAGAGTGAGCCCCAAATATGCGGCGGCAATGCATATTGATACTGATGAATCAAATGCTGCAGGCGTTGCAGGCGCTCTTACCGGTACAGTAATAATCTGATGAGCGGCGAAATAGGGATTTACATACATATTCCTTTTTGTGTTTCAAAGTGTTCCTATTGCGATTTTTATTCGTTAAAATACAATGAAAATTCCGCTTTGGAGTATACAAAAAAAGTTTTAGAGCAAATTTATCGGTGGGGTAGTGAATTAAACCGCTCTGCCGATACTTTGTATTTCGGCGGCGGAACACCCACGCTTTTAAGTTCAAAACAAATTTCAGATATAATTATTGCTTCGAAAAAAGAATTTGGGCTTAAAAATGCCGAAATTACACTTGAAGCAAATCCTGCTGAGAATTTGGAAGAGTATTTTGTAAGGGTTGCCGAGGGCGGAGTTAACAGGGTGTCATTCGGCGTGCAGTCAGCAAATGACAGCGAGCTTAAAATGCTAAGCCGCAGGCACAATTCTGCCGATGTCAAAAGGTCGGTTATATCTGCCAGAAATGCCGGCATAAAAAACATTTCACTTGATATTATGCTTGGAATACCCGGCCAGACCAAAGCCAGCCTTTATAATACCTTGAATTTTGCGATTGAAAACAATCCTGATCATATTTCCGCATATATGCTGTCGCTTGAAAAAAACACCGAATTATATAAAAACAAGGAAAAATATGATATACCCGGTGATGATCTTTCGGCCGAATATTATTTATATACCTGCGAGTTTTTAGAAAAATGCGGATACGAGAGGTATGAAATTTCAAACTTTTGCAAAAAAAGGCTTAAATCAAGGCATAATCTTAAATATTGGCTTGGTGAGGATTATTTGGGGATCGGTCCGGCGGCACACTCATTAGTAAACGGAAAAAGATTTTATTATGATAGAAACATACAGGAATTTTTAAACGGTCCTAAAGAAATTTATGAGGGTGAAGGCGGAGGATTTGAGGAATATGTAATGCTGCGAATGCGCCTTAAAACGGGTGTGAATTTAAGCGACATTAAAAGGCTTTTTAAGAATGCAAATACAGAAAAGATAAAGAAAAAGGCCCTGACCTTTGAAAAGGCAGGACTTATAAGAACAAACGGAGATTTTATCAGCTTAACCGATAAGGGAGCGGTTGTTTCGAATAAAATTATAGCTGAATTTTTATTTTGATTCAAAATCAACCGTTCATGATTTTTTCCGCTTCTTTTATTATTTTTTTCAAACCTTTAACAACTTCCTTTGAAGGCTTGTCCTTTGAACCGTTTACGCCCAGAAGGGTATCACAGCTTACATCATAATAATCCGAAAGCTTAATAAGAAAATCAAGGCCGCATTCTCTTATTCCTTTTTCATAATGTGAAAGAAGAGCCTGCGAAATGCCAAGATCCATGGCGGCTTGCTTTTGTGAAATCCCCATGGATTTTCTGAGTTCGGATATTATATTAGGAAAATCACAATTCATTTATACACCGCCTTTTATTCGTAAAGTGATGACATTATAATACAAATTTCGTTTAAAGTAAATAGTTAAAATATACAAATTGTAAATTATTTTTTTGACAGGGAGGTACAAATGTGAGAACCTATAAACTGTATTTAATCAGGCATGGTATGACAAATGCAAATGTGGAAGGTCAATATATAGGGCTTACAGATGTTGAAATTACTACAAATGGTATAATTGAGCTTAAAAAGCTGAGAGAAGAGAACATTTATCCCAAATGTGATATGGTTTTTTCCAGTCCGCTGAAAAGAGCGGTAAAATCAGCTGAAATAATTTTCCCCGGTCAGGAAATTAACATAAACAAAAATCTTACCGAAATTAACTTCGGCGAGTTTGAAGGCAAAACCCCGGCAGAGCTTAGGGACAGGGAAGATTATAAAAAGTGGATAAAAGGAGAAATTCAGTCTGCGCCGGGCGGCGAAAGCAATTTCGAATACGCTTCAAGACTTTGCGTCGGAATAGGGGAAATAGTAAAGGAACTAATGGAAAAAGGATTGTATTCGGCCGGCGTAGTTATGCATGGCGGATCTATCATGACGCTTCTTTCTGTTGCTGCTGTTCCCAGGCGCAAAATGGTAGAATGGAATTGCCTTTGCGGCAGGGGATATAAAATTAATATTACACCGTCAATTTATCAAAGAAGCGGAGTGCTTGAGGTTGTTGATACAATTGCGCCTCTTGCCAAAGATGACAATTAACTGATAATGCGCTTTATGTTAAATCGGTTTTTAGTCGATTTTTAAATGCCGTTTACCCGGCATTTCGCCCCTACATAGCGCAACACTTATTTTAGTAGATATAAATGTGAAATTCAGTGCTATTGACAAATTGCAAAAATTGATGTATTATAATATAAATTTTAAAACGATGATGGGGAAAGTAGTAAGTTCTGTTTGCATCAGAGAGTGCCGGAAACAGCTGAAATTCGGCATAGTAAAGGTGCTTATGAAGACCACCCCGGAGTGCCGGCTGAAAAAAAGCGGCCGCTTAAGGTCAGCGTTAAAAACCTTGCGAGTGGTATACTGTGCGCTTTTGCGTTTTGCATAGTATGCAATTTGGGTGGAACCGTGGAGAAATTAAAGTCTTCATCCCATTGCGGATGAGGGCTATTTTTTTATATTTGGAGGAAGTTTTATGATGGTTAAAGTGACTTTAAAGGGCAACGAGGTAAGGGAGTTTGAAAGCGGCATAACACCATATGAAATTGCGGCTTCAATCGGTGCCGGCTTAGCAAAGGCAGTTTGCGCGGCCTCTATAGATGGCAAAAATTGCGATTTACGAACCCCAATAACATCGGATTGTAAACTTTGTCTTCTTACATTTGATGATGAATACGGAAAGCTTACTTACAGACATACTACATCTCACATTTTAGCGCAGGCGGTTAAAAGACTTTATCCTGATGTAAAGCTTGCAATAGGCCCCGCTACTCAAAACGGATTCTATTATGATTTTGATACAGAAAATGTATTTACAGCCGAAATTCTTGAAAAAATCGAAGCTGAAATGAAAAAAATCATTAAAGAGAATATTAAAATTGAAAGATTTGAAATGAATCGCGCCGATGCCATTGCTTATTTTAAAGAGAAAAACGAACCGTATAAGGTTGAGCTTATTGAGGATTTGCCACAGGACGAAATATTGTCGGTTTATAAACAGGGCGATTTTACCGATCTTTGTGCCGGCTCGCACCTTATGTCTACGGGTGCAATAAAGGCTTTTAAACTTACTTCCTGCACGGGAGCCTACTGGCGCGGCGACTCAAAACGCAAGATGCTTCAGAGAATTTACGGAACGGCGTTTCCAAAAGCTTCTGAGCTTGATGAATATTTAACCGCCGTTGAAGAGGCTAAAAAGCGCGATCATAACAAGCTTGGCAGAGAGCTTGAACTCTTTACCACCTCCGATGTTATAGGTCAGGGTCTGCCCATAATGCTGCCTAAGGGAGCCAGAATTATTCAATTATTGCAGCGCTTTGTTGAGGACGAGGAACAACGCCGCGGCTGGTTGCTTACAAAAACTCCTTTTATGGCTAAATCGGATCTTTACAAGATTTCAGGCCACTGGGACCATTATATGGACGGTATGTTCATAATAGGCGACGAAGAGAAGGATGACGAAGTGTTTGCCCTTCGTCCTATGACATGCCCGTTCCAGTACCAGGCATATCTTAACAGAAGCCGTTCCTACCGCGATCTTCCGCTTCGCTATAACGAAACATCCACCCTCTTCAGAAACGAGGCTTCCGGTGAAATGCACGGACTTATACGCGTTCGCCAGTTTACAATTTCCGAAGGGCATTTAATGTGCGCGCCGGATCAGCTGGAGAATGAGTTTAAGGGCTGTTTGGAACTTGCTATATACTTCCTTAAAACTTTGGGACTTTATGAAGATGTTTCCTACCGCTTTTCACAGTGGGATCCGAATGACAGAGATAAGTATATAGGAACTAAAGAACAGTGGGACGAAGCTCAGGGTATTATGGGGAAAATACTTGATCATTTAAATATCCCCTACAAAATAGGAATAGGCGAAGCTGCATTTTACGGTCCGAAACTTGATATTCAGATTAAAAATGTTCACGGCAAAGAGGACACGCTTATTACAATACAGGTTGACCAGATGCTTGCGGAAAAATTCGGAATGGAATATGTGGACAAGGACGGAACAAAGAAAAATCCGTATATAATTCACAGAACCTCCATAGGTTGTTATGAAAGAACCCTGGCATTGCTTATAGAAAAATATGCAGGCGCATTTCCGATGTGGCTGGCTCCGGTTCAGGTAAAAATGCTGCCGATAGCCGATCGTCATGTTGAATATGCAAAAGAGGTTAAATCCAAACTTGAAAATCTCGGAATGCGTGTTGAAATGGATGACAGAAACGAAAAAATCGGCTACAAAATCCGCGAAGCAAGACTTCAGAAAATACCGTATATGTTGGTTGTAGGCGACAATGAAGTCGGTAATAACACGCTGTCTGTAAGGTCGAGAAGCGACGGAGATATTGGCTCTATGACATTTGAAGATTTTGCAAAAATGGCAACCGACGAGATAGAAAAAAAGGTAATAAAATAAAAGATAATAAAGCGCAATAAAAAACGAAATACGAAACTGCTTGATATTTGCAGTTTTGTATTTCGTTTTTGTTTAGGTAGGATTTTGCTTTAAGTCAAAATTTATCTAAAGCGAAGAGTCCTTTTCCTCATCATTGCAGGGGAAAACATTAAGTTTTCCGTCTTTGTTTATACATGCAAGAAAAATTTTATCCGAAGAATTATATCCCGCCGTTTTAAGCTCTTTTTTTAACCAGTCTTCATTATATCCGGCAGCCGAAAGATTTTCGGACAATACTCTGCCATCCATAATTACATTTGAGCATATTTTTTCTTTGGGCGCTGTAAGGTTAAGATCGCTTATTACTACCGGCTTTTCGGAAGGTTTGGGAATTATGCTTATTTTTCCGTTTGCTTCAAGTAAGGCGGTATCAATATTAAACGGATCAAAATAGCCCTGAACTCTGCATATTGAAAGAAATTCGTCAAGATCAAGCTTTGCTTTTTTAAAGCTTTCCCTGTACAGTTTTCCATTTTGCATAAGAACAAGCGGCGATCCTTCTATAACCTGTCTGGCTCGCTTTGACTTTGCCGAAACAACCGAAAACAGCAGAGTGAAAGTGCCGTATACAACCATACCTATAACACAGTATGCTGCAGTATCAAGCGTTGGAGATATAGCAAGGTCCGCGGCAATGGAACCAAGTGTAATACTGTTAATGTAATCATACATGCTGAGATCGGATATTTGTCGGTATCCTACCAGTTTTGCAATTAAAAACATTATGCCGACCGAAACAATTGCTGCCGCAAAAACAAAAAGAAACTTCAATAAAAACACCCCTTTATGTTATTCTGTGCAGAAAATATAAAATAATTAAAAATAATACCCTTGGTACTGAATAAACGCCGTACCAAGGGTATTAAAATATTTTATGAATTATTTACTCTGCTTGCCTTAAAATTCGGATGGAGATGAAGTTGTATATATGTGTTTATTATTTTGCTCTTTTACCATATTATTATAGTTGTTTATAAGATTGCGGCAGTATATGGCGTAGGAGCAAAGAAAATAAGGAATTGTATAAATAAGCGGAAGAACCAGAAATGACAGGAAAAACCAACCGACAAATCCCACAATGAAGGAAATGGTTTGCCCGTTAACGCTTTTTGTGATTATAACCGATAAATGCAGGGCCTCTTGCGGAGAAACGGAATTATCGTTTATAATTAAAATAGGGGCTGCAATGTATCTTAAAAGCAAAATAAAGGATAAAACACCGCCGAAGAAATTAAGTACATTTCCAAGGGCCCACATAGATGAAGCCCAGTATGGCATTTTAAAGTTAAATACTTGATATGTTATCGGCTTGCCGGCAAACGACACAATAATCGAAGGCAAAAAGCACAAAAGCAATATTCCCAGAATTCTTGTGAATATTCTAAAACCAAGCGATATGGCCTTTGCATATTCTCTTCCTCTTGAAAAATAGCAAAACATTTCGCTTACGGGAACATCTGCACCGGAGGACGTATACCAAAACCATCTTAGTGCTCCGTAAAGAACAGGCACAGCAAAAAACTGACCCAGTACTATTACTATTGCAAGGGACAAAAGGGCAGCAGTTGTTTCACCTAATCTGCCAAACAGCATTGCTATTAATTCCATAATAATTATATGAACGCACAAAACCGCAAATATAATAATGCCTATGGCAATGGCGGCCGGCCATTTGTCACTTAGTGATTTTTTTGCACTTTTTTTAATAATATATCCGGGCGGCATGATATACCTTCCTTTGTTAAAATTTATTTTATACTATTATATCACTTGCAATAAGTTAATTTATGAAGTAAAATTAAACAAATGAAAAATTTTTTACGGAGGCTATGATATGAAAACCAGAAAAGTTTTATGTGCGTTTGCTGCGATGGTTTTAATTTTATGTATTTCAGGATGCAGTGTTTTTAGCGCTGACTATCCTGTTTCGGTAGGCGGCACGGTAATAGATAATGCTCCGCAAAAGGTGGTCTGCCTCAGCGCCGGAATTGCATCGGCCGCATCTGCTTTAGGATATAACGACTATATTGTAGGCGCTCCGACAGAATTTATAGGAGAAGATTCAAAGAATATCAGTGATGTGGGAAATTCGGTTGTGCCTAATGAAAAGGCAATTTTAGACGCTTCACCGGATGTGGTCATTACCGTTAAGGAACCTGATGATTCACTGAAATTGGCGCTTAAATCCAATAACATAAAACTTGCGGTTATAGAAATTCCTACAGAATATAAAAAGCTCCGTGAATACTATTCGAATATTGCAAAGATCTTCTCAGGAAAAACCGACGGTAAGAAAAATGCAAAGGTATACACAAAGGAAATGAACCGTTCGGTTGCAGGAATGAAAGAAAAAAATACCCAAATGCAAAAGCAAGTTGCGGTTTTTGTTGAAAGCAATTTTGTTATTACAGGCGATTCTCTAGCCGGGGAAGCTCTGAGAGAAGCCGGAATAAAAAATGTTTTTGATTCAAATAGTAATTATAAATTTGATGCAGGCGAACTTGATTCAAAAAATCCGGATATTATTTTTTGCGGGATAGGCAAGGAAAAGGAAATTACCGAAAATCCTGCTTTTAAAGATATAAGCGCCGTAAAGAATTCGGCAGTTTACGGTATAGACTTAACAGCGCTTATGTTCGCCGGGGAGGGCTTTGTTTCGGTAATGCAGGAAATTACAAATTACATTGCCGCTTAAATGGCAATAATATGAAATAGGAAATGCCAATTACTGATTAATTAGGTTTTACCGGAAAGTTTTTTGCAGTAATTAAACATTAAAAAACATTTTAAATGCAACAACCAAGAATTTTAAAATATTTTAAAATCAGTGATCAAATATTATAAACAGTGAGCGTGCCCTGTCAAGCTCACTGTTTTTTTATTTAAGTTCTAAATAGTGGGGAATAATATCCTCGTATTCGCCGCTTTTTGATAAAAAACCTTTTGGGATTGTTCCGAGTTGTTTAAAACCCAGTTTTTTATATAGGTTTAGTGCATGAGTATTGCTCTTTACAACAGCGTTAAACTGTAAAATCTTAAAGTTTTTAAGCTTTGCGGTTTCTATTGAATGACGAACCAAAGCCTCGCCTATATGGCATCCGCGAAAGGAAGATTTTACAGCGTAGCTGGCATTGCATATATGCGAACATCTGCCGACATAATTAGGATGCAAAATATATATTCCACATATTTCCTCTGTCAATTTGTCGCAGGCAACCCCGGTAAAGGTTTGGCTTTTAAAAAACTCAAAACCGGTTTTTTCGGTCAAAAGCTCGGTTTGGGGAAAGGCATTGCCGGATTTTACTATTTCGTTCCAGATTTCAACCACAAAGGGAAGCATGCTTTCTTCAAATTCTTTTATGACAATTCTTTTCGACATTTTATCTTTATCTGTTTTTCTATTCATAATTAATATTTGTCTCCGTGTTTTCATATTTTTTTCGACTGAAAAAATCAGAAAAGCCGAAACTGCTAAAAACAGTAAACTTTTTGGTAGGCTCTTGATCGTCGAACCCGTTACGGTTCCGCTTGCCAAAGGCATGCTATTTTGTAGGACACCGGATTAAAGAATATCCATTTTCACAAAGTTGGCCATTAGCTTTTTTGTTCCGACCGAATCAAATGCAATTTCAAGCAAATAATCTCCGCCCATAGCAACGGTGTTAAGAACGGTTCCGTCACCGAAAACTTTATGGTGAACCCTCATTCCCTTTTTATATGCGGTTCCGGCGGATGAAACCTTCGCAGAAGATTTAGTGGAATAATCCTTTTTAATCCTGCTTGTACCGCCGTTTTGGTTATACGAATATCCTGCGGAATATGATCCGCTTTTTACGCTCTGCCTGTTATAATCAGAACCGAATGATCCGTATGCCTGATAGTTTGTTTTGGATATGTCACATAAATCCGGCGGTATTTCGGTTAAAAACCTGGATTGTCGATTCCGTTGTGTCATTCCGAAAAGCATCCTGGTATAGGTGTTTGTTATGTATAATTTCCTTTTTGCTCTTGTAACGCCTACATATGCAAGACGGCGCTCTTCCTCAATTTCGGCGTCTCCGGCATAAACCGATTGGCTTCCGGGGAAAATGTTTTCTTCCATGCCAATTAAAAACACATTTTTAAATTCAAGTCCTTTTGCGGAATGTAAGGTCATAAGAACCACATAATCGTCGGAGGAATCATATTCGTCTGTATCGCTTACAAGCGCAACCTCTTCCAAATATTCTGAAAGCGATGGCTCTTCGGATTCCGACATATATGTTTTTACCGCGGACATAAGTTCTTTAACATTGTCAACACGGTCGGTCGATTCAGCACCCTCGGCAATTAAAGCTGCCATATATCCGCTTTGGTTAAGCACCTTTTCAAGCAGTTCATCAAGCGGAATTTTATCTACGCAGTCGATTATTTCATTTATCATGTTTACAAAACTTTCTATTTTGGCTGCAGATCTTGAAATTGAGGGATAATCCTTTGCATTGCAAAGAACCTCAAAAAGTGAAATACCAAGGCTGTCGGAGATAATCTGAGCATTTGATATTGTGGTTGCGCCTATTCCTCTTTTCGGTTCGTTGATTATCCTTCTAAGACGCACGGAATCGTTTTTGTTGTTTATAACATTCAAATAGGCAATAACATCGCGTATTTCTTTTCGGTCAAAAAAACGATTGCCTCCCAGTATTTTATATGGAATTCCGGAGCGTACAAAAACATTTTCAATGGTACCCGAAAGGGCGTTCATGCGGTATAGCACTGCGTGGTCGTTAAACTTTCCGCCGGCGGTTACATTTGCAAGAATGGTGTTTGCAATATACTTTGCTTCCTCCTGCTCGGTGGGAAGGGTGCTTACCGATATTTTGCTGTTGTCATTAAGATCGGTCCAAAGATTTTTGCCTTTCCTGCCCTTGTTGTTGGCAATTATGGCGTTTGCGGCTTTTAAAATTGTGGATGTGGATCTATAGTTTTGTTCAAGCCGTATAACCTTTGCCCCGGGATAGTTTTCTTCAAAATTCAGAATGTTCTGTATAGTAGCTCCGCGGAAAGAATAAATGCTTTGGTCATCGTCCCCCACAACGCAAATATTTTTGTGCTTTTCCGACAAAAGTCTGACAAGTTCATACTGCGCATGATTTGTGTCCTGGTATTCATCTACCATAATATATTTAAACTTATTTCCGTAATACTCCTTAACATCGCTGTGCTTTTTTAACAGTTCAACAGTGTTTAGTATTATGTCGTCAAAATCCATAGCGTCGGCATTTTTTAAACGCTTTTTGTATTCTTTGAAAATTTTGGCAACGCTTATTTTAAGCGGATATACTCCTATTTTTGAAGCTTCTGCTTCATATTCTTCACAGGAAATAAGGTTGTCCTTTGCGTGACTTATTTCGTTCATTACATATTTTATCGGTATTTCTTTGTCCGACATTCCGAAGTTTTTAAGTATTTCTTTAATAACCCTCTTTTGATCGTCGGTGTCGTAAATTGTAAAATGAGAAGAATATCCGAGCAAATCTCCGTATATGCGGAGTATTTTTGCACATATGCTGTGAAATGTTCCTGCCCAAATATCGTTTGCCAAATCGCCCAGACGCGCGGCGATTCTTTCTTTAAGCTCACCGGCGGCTTTGTTTGTAAATGTAATGGCAAGAATCTGCCACGGCTTGGCAGGATCAACACAGAATAAATTTGAATTTAATGTGTCTGTTTCTCCGTTTAAAAATGCCTCTCCCGCTTTAAAATCAGTTTCGGAAAAATTCGGAACAAAATTACTGAAATAAGCATTTCCGTATTTAATTAAACATGCTATACGATTAACCAGTACGGTCGTTTTTCCGCTTCCGGCACCCGCAAGAACAAGCAGCGGTCCGTTTGCAGTAACAACAGCGTCAAGCTGCATTGAATTCATGCGGCCGAAATCCTTTTTAATAACATTTTGTCTGAGATCTATAAATTCTTTTTCAGTAAATGGCATTTAACATCCTCCGAAGATTAGGTTGAATAGGTTTTTGATTGCCGAATGCTGACGGTTTCGCTTGCCGGCTTTTATATTGCGGCTTTGCATTTATTTTTGCAAAAAGCTTTGATTTAAAATTCTCGCTTCGCCAAATAAAAAATTCGGCGGCGGAGGAGATCCCTCGGCCGGCGGCAAAATTCGACTGTAATTATAATTATATAACCTTTTATATATCAAAGTCAATAATATTTAAAAAGTACTGTACTAATCAGCGGCGGTGTGATAAAATATAAATTAGTGTTGGGCTATTGTAGGTTCAATGTATTTTGTTTGAAAGGAGGAAAATCAAAACCGCGCGAAAATAGGTTTTGAATTTGTTTTCATATGTCTTTCAAACAAGGTATTTCGGTGATTTTTCGGAAAATTAAATCGCTTTTCAAGGTTGCCTGCTATTTAGTTATTATTGCGGTGCTTGTTGTTGTGGGGCTTAGTGAATTTGTTAAGATCAGCACAATGGGTTCAATTAAAAATAAGGAAAAGGCTTTGGATAAAGCCGACTGCATTTTGGTGCTAGGAGCAGGTGTTAACGGTACCGACCCCAGCGATATGCTTAAAGATCGCCTTGACACGGCGATTGAGCTTTATAAAAACGGATTTGCCGATAGAATTTTGATGAGCGGAGATCACGGAAGCATATACTATAATGAAGTCGGAGTAATGAAGGCATATGCAATAGAAAACGGCGTGCCCTCGGAGAAAATATTTATGGACCATGCCGGCTTTTCCACCAGTGAAAGCATATCAAGAGCGTGCGGAATATTCGGATGCAACAGTATTATTGCGGTTACTCAGCGGTACCACCTGTATAGAACTTTATATCTTGCAAAAAGCAAAGGGATCAATGTGGTCGGCGTATGCGCCGAAAGACACAATTACAAGGGACAATTATACAGAGAAGTTCGCGAAATACTTGCCCGGGACAAGGATCTTTGCATGTCTGTTTTAGGTAAAAACGAAGAAAAATACAGTGAAAGTATCCCAATAACCGGAAACGGCGATGTGACTAACGACGCCGCCTTTTACCGCATTATAAAGCGAAAAAAGCTGAATATGAACAAGGAAAAATAATGATTTGGCATTTATGGCATTTAGCATAAAAATCATTGAGTATAGATTTACTGGGAATTATTATTTTTGTTTATATCATTATGTAAATAAGAGCAAGCAGAAGCATTTCATCAACATCCTCTTTTGAGAGAAGAAGGCAAATTGCAATAATTATCATTCGATCGCTGTCAATTTCCATATTCTTAAAATTTAGCATTTTTAAGACATTCAGCCCGGAAAACAGATTATCCGATTTGCTGTTTTCGCTTTTATCGCTGTGTTTGTTGCCAATACTATTCTTATTGTCAATATTGCCTTTATTGTCCATATTACTTTTGCTGTTTCCATTTTCTGTGTTGCTGCTGCCGCCTCTATTATTGCTTTTTTGCGATTTTGATCCGGCATTTTTTAAATCGCGCTGGTTAAAAGGTTCACCGTTTTTTGATGTTGCGTTTCTTGCTGCACCGGATGAGCTTTTTTCGTTTTTAGTATTCGAATTGGCTCGGTTTTCAGATCTGTTTACCGAATCTCTGCCTGACAAAAAAGGCGGCATTCTAAGACCTTCCATTTTATGTTGCTGTGAGTTTGAATAAAATCTGTTAAGCTGTTCTGCGGCTTCGGATTTTTTTTGTTCGGTTTCATTCTTTTCATATGATGGCATAAAATCACCGCCTAAAAGCCAATGGCACTTAAGATACCTTCCTCCTTAAGCACCGGAATCAGTGAAGCTATTTTAAGCATTAAAACCGCTTTATCAACCCTGCGGGCGCGGTTTTCGCTTAAGTGTGGTTTAAGGGACAACAAAAGCTTGGTTCTTTTATCGTTTTCAGAACTTTTTAACAGCTCGGCAATTCGCATGAATTTTTGAATATTTTCAATGTTATCAAGTATTCCGTCCGAAAAAATATCATCTTCAGGTGAATTTTCAGGTTCTTTTGTGTCAGTTTCGTCACTGTTAAGTAACACATCCGCAGCCGATTTTATTTTTTCCATTCCGGACGGACTGTTTAATAATTCTGTTAGTTTGTCTGCTATATTGTCCATTACTTTTCTCCGTTTTTCATTAGCTTCTTCATTATTTCCTTAGCCTTTTCAGATTTTAAAATGCTTTCAAGACGGCTTTTGTCATTTAAAATACTTTTGATTTTTTCCGCGTCCTTGCTGCTCATATTGTTTAAAATATTTTTCATTTTTTCATTTGGCGTAATATTATTTTTTTTAAGCGCCTCAAAAATTTCGGGTGGTATGTTTGATGAATTATTATTCATTTTTATCGCCTCCGTTATATTTTATTCTATGAAATAAAATTTTGTTCTATACAAGATAGGAAAGATCGCTTATAGGAAAAAACGACTTTGATAATCGCCGATCTATACGCTTCTTATAAAACTTTAAAATTACAATTAACAATTTGTTAACAAACAAAACATTCCAAAAACAACAAAAGGCATTATGCTGATTTATGTAAAAGAAAAAACCTGGTGCCGCAGGTTTTTAATAGGTATAAATAAGCGGTATAAATAGGCAGTAAGAAAAAGGGGTGCAAAATATGCAAGATGACAAAAAGAAAATACTCATTGCCGATGACGAAGAAAGAATAACCGATTTAATTGCCGATTTTTTAATTGCATCAGGCTTTGAAGTAATAACTGCACATGACGGAGCAGAGGCACTGAAACTTTTCGGTGAAAATCCTGATGCTGCAGTTGTTATTTTGGATATAATGATGCCGGAAGTTGATGGCTGGAAGGCTTGCAAGGAAATAAGAAAGACATCCGATGTCCCCGTAATTATGCTGACCGCAAGATCAGAGGAATTCGATCAGCTTATGGGATTTGAATGCGGAACCGATGAATATGTAACTAAACCGTTTTCCCCGGCAGTACTCGTTAAAAGAATAGAAACCCTTATAAAAAGAAGCGAGGGCAAGGCCTTTGTAACCGACAAAAAAGGATTGATAGTGGATAAGGATGCCTATGTTGCGTATTTGGACGGAGAAGTATTAAATCTTACTCTTAAGGAATTTGAAATTCTGCTTTACCTTACAGGCAATAAATCCCGCGTTCTTACCAGGGATCAAATATTAGACGCAGTATGGAACTATGATTTTGACGGGGATAACAGGACGGTTGATTCCCATGTAGCACGGCTTAGAACCAAGCTGGGTGAATTTGGAAACAAACATCTTAAAACCGTATATGGTATAGGATATAAGTTTGAGTGACGGAATATGAAAATTTTCAGTAATATTAAAAAACATACATCAGAACTGAAAAAAAAATTATGGTTCAGAATATTTATAAGAATAGGCGCAATTTTTTTGGCGTTTGTGTTGTTACTTACTGTATGCAACACTGCTTTTCTTACCGGGTATTACAAAGTTTCAAAGGAAAAAGAACTTAAAGGCGCTTCCCATAAAATAAAAAATCTGGATATATCCGACACTTCGGCCGTCCTGGAAGTAATTGGTGATATTCAGGATAAATACAGTTTTGATGTTGAAATATATAATACAAGCGGTAAAACCTTATTTTCATCTTCAGGCGGACAAATGATGGATTTCCTTTTTTCGGATAATGATAAACTTCATATGAACCACAATCCGCTGAGAGCTGAGCAAAGCAAAACCTATTCGGACGGATCGGTAATGGAGACTTCAGTGGATAAGAGAACGGGTAATAAATATTTAGTTTATCGATTTTCGCTTAAAAATTCCGCAATAACCGGGGAAATAAGAACAAATTATTCAGTTATTAAAAACAGTGCGGACATTGCAAACAAGTTTATTACAATAATTGCTGTTGCGATGTTATTCGTTTCGCTTATTTGGATATTTATTTTTTCAAGGAAAATTTCGCGTCCTATTTCAAAAATGAGCGTTATTACCGGCAAGATGGCGGAGCTTGATTTCCACGAAAAACTAAGCATAGATTCTGAAGATGAAATAGGGCAGTTAGCCGAATCAATAAATGATCTTTCAGGCAAGCTCGACAGCACCCTTAAAGAACTTAAGGCTTCAAATGCTCAGCTTAGGGATGAAATAGAATTGGAGCGCAGTTTGGACGCAATGCGAAAGGGCTTTGTAGCAAATGTATCTCACGAACTAAAAACCCCTATTTCCATTATAAGGGGATATGCCGAAGGACTTAAAGTGGGCATAAACAGCGGCAACCGCGAAAAATATTGTGATACTATTATTGATGAAAGTCAACGCATGAACAAACTTGTTTTAAGTCTTTTAAATCTTTCAAAGTATGAATCGGGTCAGGTTATTTCGGTTAAAACCGATTTTGAAATAACTTCACTTATTAAAACAGTTGCCGGCAGAATTTTTGAGGGCAGCAACGCAGATATTGTGTTTGATATGCCTGAAAAGGTTATGGTTAATGCCGATGCAGATTTAATTGAACAGATAATTAAGTCATATGTTGAGAACGCAAGAGCTCATATAGATGACAAAGGAACTCTAAGGGTTTCGCTTAATGAAAATGATAACAACGAATATGTGATTTCTGTATTTAACACCGGAAGCCATATTGACGAAGAAATTATGCCCCAGATATGGCAGAGCTTTTTCAGGGGTGACAAATCCCATAATCGTCAAAGCGGAAGGTTCGGACTCGGGCTTTCAATTGTAAGCGCGATTGTGAAGATCCACAACAAATCCTGCGGTGTTTACAACACCGAAAACGGAGTATGTTTTTGGTTTTCGGTTGATAAAGCACATTCGAATGATAATACAGAAAAATAAAAGATATGCACCTCAAAAATTTGCTGCTTTCTTTGGGGTGCATATCTTTTTTATTATTTACTATATTCCGCTAAAGTTTATTATATATTTTATATTATATTCTATTATATTCTATTCTATTTTCCTTTTATATACTTAAATAATTATAAATCAAAGTATTTATAAAGGTGCAATAGGTTTAATACAATTTTGATATAATATAGATTCACAGTTATTATTGTTCTGCCGAGGCGGCCTGTATTACTTTTGCCTGAACCGGGGAAGGCGCTTCCTCATAACGGGCAAACTCAAGAGTAAAGGTGGCCCTGCCCTGGGTCAGCGACCGCATTGCAGTGGAAAAATCATTCATTTCCGCCATGGGTACTTCGGCAATTACTTCCTGCTTGTGCCCGGGAAGGGGATTCATGCCAATAACCTTTCCGCGACGCTTATTAATATCTCCTATTACATCTCCTAAGTTATCATCAGGTATTATTGCCGAAAGACTTCCTATAGGTTCTAAAATTGTGGGTGAAGCTTTGGGGATTCCTTCCTTAAAGGCAAGCATGGCAGCCATTTTAAAGGACATTTCAGAGGAGTCTACCGGGTGGTAAGAACCGTCAACCAAAACCGCCTTTACACCCACCATGGGATATCCGGCCAAAACGCCCTTATTCATGCACTCCAAAAGTCCCTTTTCAACTGCCGGGAAAAAGTTTTTGGGAACTGCGCCGCCGAATATCTTTTCTTCAAATACCAAACCGGTACTGTCGCAGGGAGAAAATTCTATCCATACATCTCCGAATTGACCATGCCCGCCTGATTGCTTTTTATGACGGCCCTGAACCTTAACGAATTTTTTAATTGTTTCCCTGTAGGCAACCTTGGGAACCTTAAGAGTCACATTTACCCCAAATTTTGATTTTAGCTTTGAGGTTATAATATCAAGATGCTGTTCGCCGAGTCCTGAAAGAATAGATTGCTTTGTTTCTCTGTCGGTATAGAATTTAATTGTGGGATCCTCTTCCGAAAGGCGCATAAGGCCTGAGGAAATTTTTTCTTCGTCTCCTTTGTTTACGGGGAATACCGCCATTGAAAGGCTGGGGGCCGGGAAGGGAACTACTGCCGCCGTAAACATATCTCCCTCGCACAAAGTATCGCCGGTTACTGCGCTGGCAAGTTTTAATGCGCAGCCTATATCTCCGGCTGAAAGCTCGGTTGTTTCTTCCTGCTTGCCTGCTTTTATTAATGATATTTTCGCAAGCTTTTCGTCACTCTCGGTCCGGGGATTTTTAAGCTTAATGTCGGAATGAATTTTACCTCTTAAAACCTTGAAATATGAAAGTTTTCCTACAAACGGGTCGGCAATGGTTTTAAATATAACTATGCCGGCATTAGCACCGGGATCAAAATCAAGCTCGGTTTCATTGCCGTCTTTAACCGCTTTAAATGACACATCTGAGGGCGACGGCAGTATTTCACAAATGGTGTCAAGCAGCGGTATAATGCCTGCGCCGCTTTGACCTATGCCGCAAAATACCGGAACAATTTCACCGCTTTTAACCCCGGTTTTAAGACCCCGCAATATTTCCTCTTCACTAAGGGGTTCGCCGGAAAAATATTTTTCCATCAGATCCTCGTCGGTAGAGGCAACAGCCTCAAGCATCATGCTCCGCATGGCTTTAATATTTTCATCCTCGACTGCATCTGTTTCGGCCATATGTACTCCGTCAAAGGTGTAGCCTTTTGAATTTATAAGATTTACATAGGAAACTATGTGATCTCCTTCACAAACGGGAACAAAAACGGGACATATAACTGCGCCGTAGTGCCCTGTAAGTATGGAGACAATTCTATAAAAATGAGCATGATTAGAATCAAGTTTTGAAATAAAAAATGCGGTTGCCTTTTTTTGCTCTCTTGCAAGTTCAAAACATTGCTCGGCACCGGATGTGAGGCCGGATTTTCCTGATAATACAATGAGTGCGTTTTCGGCCGCGGTAAGGGCTTCTCTTACCCCTGCTGCAAAGTCAAAAAGGCCGGGAGCATCCAAAAGATTGATTTTTTTATTCTTCCATTCTATTGGATAAACTGCCGTGGAAATCGAAGCACCGCGTTTTTTCTCTTCCGGATCAAAGTCCATAACTGTAGTTCCGTCAACGGTTTTGCCTATTCTGTCGGTATTGCCGGAGGCAAACAACATAGCGTCTGCAACGGTTGTTTTGCCTGAACCGGCGTGACCCAGTAAAGCTATGTTTAAAATGTTGCCAGTATTATATTGCTTCATAATCATACCCCTTTGCATAGTGCGACCGGTAAAGTCCTTGTGCACTAAAGTATGATAAAATTATAACACATTGTTTTAGTTATTTCAACCAATTATTATATAAAAAGTTAGTTTTTTTTGTTAAAAATATTCATATATGCAAATAATATCGCCCATAGCACAAACAGTAGTGTTTTCATGCGCTATGGGCGTCTTACTATAAAATGATATGCCGGCAATAGTATAAAGTGAATTAAGCAGGGGAAAACGGATTTTATTTTTAAAGCGAATTTCACTGCCCGTTTGTAGCTTATACTATTTAAGAACCTATGCAGATTGCAAACCATAAATTTAAAAACAAATCATGACAAAATATGACAAGAATCAAAATACAAATTATTATGTATTGCTATTCTTCAATATCTTCAATAGGTCCGGAAGCCATTTGCTTTTCGCAAATTTTGCTGAATACATAATTGTATTCTCCTGGAACGGCATAAATATAATCTATGTCGTTAACCGTTTTTTGAATGGTATAATTAACACCGCTTTTGTGAATTGTGCAAAACGGTTTTGAAAAGAGCCGGTCGGCGCTGTATGCGCCAATATCAACAGAGTAATCCGAATTTATTGTTGCCTCTTCCGGAATAGGTTCGCCTTTTACAGTATTTAAAACCTCCTGCAGAACTTTAAGCTGATCATCGCTTATTTTATAAAGCTCGCGCTCATAATTGGCGTCGTTATACCAATAATAGCCGTAACTGTCAACAGTAAAGCCTTTTTTAATAGTATTTGCAATATCATTGTAGCAGTCGCTTCTGCAATAAATTTTATCGCTAAACAGATCGGCTCCACTATTTTCATAACTATCAATGCTGTCTCTTATAATGAATTTATTGTCATCGCTGATCGTCATTTCCTCACCAAAAGTTGAAACAAGCAGAATAGGAACATCTTTATTAACAAGATATACACTTTTAATTTCCTCAAATGACGGATACAAATCTCCGCGATTTGACAAAGGAATATATTTAGTCGTTTGGTTGCAAATATTGCCTTCGCTGTCAAGATAAAATCGCTCTGCACGGGCTTCGTCTAAATATTCGCATCCGCCAAGGGCAAAACACAGGACAATGATTATTGCGGCCAGTGTTATATTTCTAAAGACTTTTTTCATCAGTTTGCCTCCTATATTTAGGCTGGCAAGAGTAAAACCCGCCACGCCTACAAATAATAATTTTTTGCCTAAGGTTTTATTCAAGATTAAGCTTTTTACGCATTATATTACTGCTGATAATATAGAACACAACTCCCAGGATAACTTCTAAAACAATAATGCCCAATAATGCAAAATGAACCGACATGGCTTTGTGGGTTGCTATGAAGTCAAACAGTTTTCCAAAATCAATTACTGTCGACAGAGAAACCGAAACCACAACAAAAATGGTGTATATGATTTGGGTTATCATATAATATCCGAAATAGACTGCAACTGAAATACCGACACGATTTTTCTGGGACAACTGACCTATTGACATACAGGCAAGATAAAGCAGATATTGAGACGCAAGACCAATCAGTATCAAAACAATAATTTCAAGGGTATAGAAAATGGTATTTGCAGCTCCAAGTTCAAAAAACTTTTTAGTAAGATATGCGGCGGCATTTAAAATCTCTTTAAAAACTTCTCCGAAGGTTATTATAAAAACGGAAAACAAAACAGCAATAAAGGTAATTATGTTCATTGCAACCGCTGTGGAAACCTTTGTAAGTATATGTTGATTTACACTAACCGGCAGGGTAAAGGTCAAATATCCTTCGCCGGAAAAAAGGCTTCGGTATATTCTTACTACGCAAAGTATAAGTGTAAGCAAAACGCAGGCAGCAACGGTTACGCCGTAAGCAAAACATGATGAGCCGAAAACAATTGCGTATGCAACACTTTTGTTTTCAAAAATCTGTAAGAATCGTGAAAGGAGCGCTACTCCGAACAGAGCAACATACACCGGCAAAAGTGTGCGCAAAAGCGCCAAAAATTCGTATTTATATAATTTTTTTACCATTTGAATACCTCCCTGAAATATTCATCGACGCTTTTTTGATGTTCTTCTCTTATATGCTCAACGCTGTCCTGCAAAAGAATATTGCCGTTTTGAATAAACACAACGCCGTCTAAAATTTGTTCTATATCAGCAATAAGGTGTGTTGAAATAAGCACGGTTGACTCAGGGTTATAGTTGTTTATTATTGTGGAAATTACATAATCGCGTGCCGCCGGATCAACACCGGCAATGGGTTCGTCAAGGACATAAAGCTTGGCGTCGCGGCTCATTACCAAAATAAGACAAACCTTTTCCTTGTTTCCTTTTGATAATTTTTTAAGGCGCATTTTGGGCGATATATCAAGCTTTTCCAGCATATTGTATGCTCTTTCAGGCCTGAAATCCGCATAAAAATCAGTAAAATAATTTACAATTTGTTCTACAGTCATCCATGAATTAAGATAAATATTGTCCGGCAAATATGCAACCTTTGCCTTTGTCGAAGGACCTGGGGCTTCGCCGTCAACATAAACGGTTCCGCTGTTTGCCGTTAGAAGTCCGTTTATAAGTTTTATAAGTGTTGTTTTTCCTGAACCGTTAGGTCCTAAAAGGCCGATAATTTTGCCGCTTTCAAGCGATATGCTTACATTGTTAAGCGCAACAAATTTTCCGTAACGCTTTACCACATTTTCCAAACGCAAAATTTCGCTCATTCGTCCCACTCCTTAATATAATTTTTAATTTCTTCACAGGTAAGTCCCAATGCCGACAAATCGCTGAAGAAATTTTGGGTTTTGATTTCGATAATTTCATCCAAAGTTTGTTTTGCCGGAGTAATGTCACCTGCAACATACCAACCTGAACCCGGTACCGAGGAAAGCAATCCCTTGCTTTCGAGCGTTTCAAATGAGCGCTGAACGGTATTTGGATTAACACCTATGGACATTGCCGTTTCACGCACCGAATCCAGTTTTTGCCTCGGCTGCAGTTTGCCGGACGCTATCTCCACGCAGATATGTTCACATATTTGCGGGCACAGCGGTCTGTCTTTGTTCGGTTTCCAACCCATAACCTTACCTCCTTTAAAATTGGTTACAATGCTAAACTGTACTATCTTACTAGTATAATAATACAGTTGGCACAATTTGTCAAGCAAAAAAACAAATTTCTTTATAATCAGACAAAATTCGAGGTAAAAACTTAAAAAAGTAAGGATTTATCACTGTTTGCCTAGGCAAACAGTGATAAATCCGAATCTGTTTTTTAAACGCTAATTTTTCACATGGCATTTGTTAAAATACTCGGTAA
>CAKSDA010000016.1 GCA_934444895.1 uncultured Eubacteriales bacterium
AGTTCACTCAGCATAATAGGTGGATTGCTTTTATCCGAATTTGCAATAACCGCGGGATGGTTTTCGGCTGAATGTATTTTGTATATGTCCTTTGTTGCAATAGCCGGATTTTCGCAGCCGAGCTTTGAAATGGGGTATGCCCAAAAATTTGTAAGAGTACTTTTACTTGTTTTAACACAAATATTCAGTATTTACGGCTTTGTCGGCGGTATTGTACTGTCTATCATTCAAATGGCATTTACAACCACACTTAACGGGAAAAATTACCTGTATCCCATTATTCCCTTCAACGCAAACTCATTTTTGAAACTTTTTGTCCGCACCAAAATAAAAGAATAAAAAAGTTTTGTGTACAATCTTCTTGAATTTGAAACAATAATGTCATATAATAACATTAATGCTTTTAAAAAGTTAAAAAGGAAGATGTATATGAACACACCCGATATGAGTAGTCTTCGCCCCAATAAGGGCAAAAAGCTTATTGTTGAAACCGACGACGGCAAATACGCACGCTATCCGGTAAAAACACATGTAGTAAAAAAAGGCGACAACCTGAATGAAATAATGGATAAATATGTTATGCCTTACATTGTGGAAGGCGACGGTATTTTCCTTAGTGAAAAAATGGTTGCAATAAGCCAGGGAAGAGCATGGGATATAGATGAAATCCATCCGTCATGGCTTGCAAAGTTTCTTGTAAAATTCGTTACAAAATCGCCCTACGGAATCGGTCTTGGCAGCCCCTATACCATGGAGCTTGCACTTCGTGATGTAGGCTGGCCCAAAATTTTGCTCGGATGCATATGCGCTGCATTTACAAAGCCTTTCGGAATAAAGGGCGTTTTCTATAATGTAGTAGGGCCCAAAGCAAGGGCTATCGACGGCCCCGGAGAATATGTTATTCCGCCCTACAATCACTATGCAAAAATGGCTCCGCTTGAGCCGGATAAGGTTTGTAAAGAGCTTGCAGAGCACACCGGGTGCTATGTTGTAATGCTTGACGCAAACGATTTGGGGCTCGAAATACTCGGAAAATCAACCGATGAAATAACCCTTAAAAAAGCGCGTCAGATGTTCGGCGACAACCCGCTTGACCAGTCGGATCAACAGACGCCTATCGCAATAGCAAGAAAAATGCCGGATGACGCTGTGGAGCCGGTGTTTGACTGATATTAAAATCATTATAATATAAAAAATATATTGCAATAAAATTTACTGTAAAACCGTTCGCTAAGTCAGGCAATAAGACGAATCTGCCCGTCTTAGCGGAGCGGTTTTAAAATTGCAGACAAAATTTAAAACGGATATTGACAAATACATTTTTGTATGATAAAATAGCAAAGACAATAAAGCAGAACAGTCCGAATGTTCTCACCCCCGGGCAATGCCGAAAGGGTTTATACTTTGTATATCCTATTTTTAGGAAATATATTCTGTATATAAGCACGGACGGTTTCTGTTCGTGCTTTAATTAATTTTTTAGGCTTTGGAGGTGCTTAAAATCAGCATAAAAGAGTTGACAATTAACGAGGAAATCAAGGAAAAGGAAGTTCGCGTGATTGACACCGACGGTTCTCAGCTGGGTATTATGAAGATATCCGACGCTTTAAATGCCGCCTATGACAAGGATTTGGATCTTGTATGCCTTTCGCCGAATGCAAAACCGGTTGTTTGCAAAATCATGGATTACGGCAAATATCGCTTTGAGCAGGCGAAGAGGGATAAAGAATCAAAGAAAAATCAAAAGGTTGTAGAAATAAAAGAAATCCGTCTGGGACTCAGCATTGATGTGCATGATTTTGAAACAAAGGGTAATCATGCAAAGAAGTTTCTGAAAAGCGGCAACAAGGTTAAGGTTTCCATTCGTTTTCGCGGTCGTGAGTTGGGGCATCCTGAAATTGGGCTTGAAACGATGAGCCGTTTTGCCGAATATCTTGCGGATTATTCCGTAGTGGAAAAGCCGGCAAAGCTGGAAGGCCGCAATATGTTGATGTTTTTAGCGCCTAAGCCGGTAAAATGATTTTATTGCCAATATTTTAAGGAGGATATTAAAATGCCCAAGATTAAAACCCACAGTGGGGCCAAAAAACGCTTTAAGCTTACAAAAACCGGTAAGGTAAAGCGTGCACATGCATACAAATCCCATATTCTTAACAAAAAAACAACAAAACGCAAGAGAAATCTGCGTAAGACCGTAGTTGCCAACGTAACCAATGTTGCAGCGGTCAAAAAGATGATTCCATATAAATAATCTAAACCTAAAACAACATCTTAAACCCAAAACAACGGAGGTAACAATAAATGGCAAGAGTAAAAGGCGCAATGATGACGCGCAAGAGAAGAAAAAAAGTTCTTAAGCTTGCTAAGGGATACTTTGGCGCTAAATCGAAACTTTTTAAAACAGCTAAAGAAGCTGTTATGAAATCCGGCAATTATGCCTATATCGGACGCAGACAGAAAAAACGCGATTTTCGCAGATTGTGGATTACCCGTATTTCGGCAGCCGCAAAAATGAATGGTATGAATTATTCAACATTCATGAACGGCTTAAAGAAAGCAGGCATTGAAATGAACCGCAAAATGTTAGCGGAGATTGCCGTAAATGATTCTAACGGTTTTGCAACCCTTGTAAAGTCTGCAAAATCAGCTTTAGAAAAATAGTTTTTTTCACGCCCGGGTTTACTTCTCGGGCGATTTTAATTATAATAATTATAATATGTATAAGCTTTTAATTGTCAAACCCACCGATCTCGGTTGCAGCTTATGGTCGGATTCAAGGTCTAAATTAATACCAGCCTATAATTATAATTTTGCTTTTACAGGTGATAAAAGTGATAACCTCAAAAGACAATGAGAAAATACGCGCGGCAGCAAAACTTGTAAACTCTTCAAAACAGCGCCGCAAAAGCGGTAAATTTGTTATGGAAGGGGTACGCCTCTGCAGTGAGGCACTCCGCGAAAATTTATGTATACATGAAATGTATTATACCGCCGACGCGTTTTCGGCGAACAAAGAATTGGTTGAAAACCTTTCGGCAAAGGCGCAGTTTTGCAGCGAAGTATCAAAACCGGTATTTGCTAAAATGTCAGATACCGAGGCCCCTCAGGGAATAATGCTTATAGTGTCGGTATCAGGCCTTAATAATTCTTTTGAAGGCTTTAAAAAAGGAAAATACTTAGCTTTTGAAAGGGTTAGCGATCCTTCAAATTTGGGAGCGGCAGCTCGTACCGCAGAAGCTTTAGGGCTAAACGGAATAATACTTTCAAATTCTTCGGCCGACCCATATTCGCCTAAATCGCTGAGGGCTTCTATGGGAGCACTTATAAGACTTCCGGTTTTTTGTACAGACGATTTTTTTGGTGCATTGGAAGAACTTAAAAAACGCGGATTTGAGGTAAGCGGTACGGTTGTCCATGATAATGCGTACAAGGTAGGAAATATACCCTTTGGTGAAAAAGAGATTGTGGTTATCGGTAATGAGGCAAATGGGCTTAGCGAACCTGCAAAACAGCTGTGCACAAGGCTTGTTACAATTCCTATGTCAGGCAGGGCAGAATCGCTCAATGCGGCTGCTGCTGCAACAATTGTAATGTGGGAGATGTCTAAATGATTAAAATTGACTTTTCCGCAAACAGTGTTTTTAATGCAGTACTTACACAAAAGATTTTGGGAATCGGAAGCTCAAAATTCAATACCCTGATTAATACATATGGTCACTATGGAAAAATTTTGCGAGCACTTACGAACGATAGCAAAAGGATACTTTCTCCAAAAGAAACCGAGTGTATGAATAAAATATCCTCGGCGCAAATAGATAATATCATAGATCGTTGCAGAAAGAGCAACATAAGAATAATTAAATATACTGACGATGAGTATCCTGAAGGGTTCAGATGTATTGAAGAACCACCTGTGGTTATCTATGCCAGAGGACGGAAAATAGATAAGGAAAGTCCGGCAATAGCCGTTGTTGGCGCCAGAAAAGCAACCGAATTCGGTAAAAAGGCCGCATACTCTTTATCCGCAAGGCTGGCGCTTTCCGGTTTTTCGGTCATAAGCGGAGGTGCTGCGGGAATCGACATCATGTCGCATATGGGCGCACTTGCGGCCGGCGGAAACACAATAATGATACTCGGTTGCGGAATAGACAGTAATTATCTTTCAAAGTATAAAAATATAAGAGACTCGGTTGAAAAGTTCGGAACTCTCATATCCGAAATGGAACCCGGGACACATGCTTCAAAATACACATTTCCGATAAGAAATCGACTTATATCTGCTATGGCAGACGGTGTTGCGGTTATTGAAGCCGGCAAAACAAGCGGCTCACTTATAACTGCCACTTACGCAATGGAACAGGGCAAAGAAATATTTGCTATTCCGGGCAGCATAAATATGCCGGAATACGAAGGCGGCAATTCTCTTCTACGCGACGGAGCAATACCGCTCATATCCGTGGACGATATAATATTTACATTTTCAGGCCGCTTTTCTCAAAAGATTAAAACCGATAATGAACTTACAAAAGGTATAATAAACGGTTGCAACAGAGCACTGGAGGTTGAAAGCAGTCCGGTGATTCGTGCAAAGGCAGCAAAAGAAAACCGCGCCAAAAAAGGCGACAATTCAAATAAATCCGCTAAATCCGGCAAAAAAGAAAACACACCTTGCATCGAAAATGAATCGGAAAACAAAGCGGAAAATGTAAAGGATAAAGTTTTGCCGGAAGGGTATAAATGCAGTAAAGAGGCTAAGAGTATATATGAAGCTTTTACAAAAGAAATACAAACCGCAGACGAATTGTCGGTAAAAAGCGGCGTTTGCGGCGGAAACTTTATTGCGGCAATAACAGAGCTTGAAATACGGGGACTGATTAAAGCGGTTCCCGTTGGAAGATATAAAAAATTATAGTACGGCGGCAGTTTAAAGCCGCAAGGAATACCCATATACGAAAGGAAAAAATCCATGTCTAAGCTGGTAATTGTGGAGTCTCCCACCAAGGTAAAAAGTATACAAAAATATTTAGGCGGATCATACAAAGTAATGGCATCCAAGGGCCATATACGCGATTTGCCCAAGTCTACCCTCGGCGTAGATATTGAAAATAATTTTAAACCCGAATATAAAAATATGGCCGACAAAAAAGAGCTTATTAAGGAGCTTAAAAACGCGGCGAAAGAAAGCGATGATGTAATTCTCGCAACAGACCCGGACCGCGAGGGAGAGGCAATTTCCTGGCATCTTGCTCATATTTTGGGGCTGGATCTTGATAAGAATAACAGGGTTTGCTTCAATGAAATAACAAAAACCGGCGTGGAAACCGGAATGAAGGATCCAAAAAAGATTAATATGGATTTGGTAGATGCCCAACAGGCAAGAAGAGTGCTTGACAGAATAGTGGGCTATAAACTCAGCCCATTTTTGTGGAAAAAGGTAAAAAGAGGTCTTTCCGCGGGACGCGTGCAGTCGGTTGTTTTAAGACTGATTGTTGACAGGGAAAGAGAAATAGAAAATTTCAACCCGGAAGAATATTGGACTATAGACGGTAAATTTGAAAAGGAAGGCAATACCTTTACAGCCCACTTCCATGGCGGAAGAGACGGAAAGAAAACGGTAATTGAAAACGAAGCAGCTGTAAATGAGATTATAAGCGGCCTTAAAGATGCGGTCTATACGGTGGACGAGGTTAAAAAAACAAAGCGTAACTTGCAGCCTGCACCTCCGTTTACAACCTCAACTATGCAGCAGGAATCTTCAAGAAAGCTTAATTTCACCGGTCAAAGAACAATGAGAATTGCGCAGCAGCTTTATGAAGGAATTGCAGTTGAAAATTTAGGCCCTACAGGTCTTATAACATATATGAGAACCGATTCTCTCAGAATTTCCGAGGAGGCAAGGGCTGCTGCCGATAAATATATTTTAAAAGCATACGGTAAAAACTATTTGCCTGAAAAGCCAAGGTATTTTAAAACAAAAGCTTCGGTACAGGACGCCCACGAGGCAATAAGACCGACAGATATAAATCTTACCCCTGCAAGGGTGCGCACGGCACTTACAGACGACCAGTATAAGCTTTACAAACTTATATGGGAAAGGTTTTTGTCAAGCCTTATGGCAGTATGCGTTAACAATGTCACTTCGGTAGACATTGTAACGGATAAATATATGTTTAAAGCGGCAGAGACCAAGGTGGCGTTTGACGGTTTTACGGTATTGTACGAGGAGGGCAAGGATTCTCCTGACGAAAAGCATGACGCATTGCCTGAGCTTAAAAAAGGCGATAATATAACAGAAAAAGAATTGGAGCCAAAGCAGCACTTTACTCAGCCGCCGGCGCGTTATACCGAACCTACAATGATAAAATGTCTGGACGAAAACGGTATAGGCCGCCCGTCAACATATGCTCCGATAATAAGCAACATCATTTCAAAGGATTATATTGAAAGAAAACAAAAAACATTGGTTCCCACTCCGCTCGGAATAGTGGTTACGGATCTGATGATAGAATATTTTAAAAATATCGTTGATGTTAAGTTTACCGCAAAAATGGAAAGCGATCTGGATAAGATTGAAAAGGGCAATTCCGGTTGGGAGAAAATGATAGGGGATTTTTATAAGGATTTTGAAAATTCTCTTGAAGCAGCCGAAACCGAGCTCGACGGCAAGCGCATAAAGGTTCCCGAAGAAGAAAGCGATGTTGTTTGCGAACTTTGCGGAAGAAAAATGGTAATTAAAAGCGGCAGATTCGGCAAATTTCTTGCCTGCCCGGGATTCCCTGAGTGCAAAAATGCTAAGCCTCTTCCTCAGGATGAAGTTAAGGAACCCTGCCCTAAATGCGGCGGCAAACTTATAAAAAGAAAATCCAAAAAGGGAAAGACTTTTTACGGATGCTCAAACTATCCGGAATGCGACTTTGCGGCTCCGGGTATTCCCACAGGGGAAATTTGTGAGCAGTGCGGCGGATATATGTTAAAGGGCGCACGGGGCAAAACCTATTGTATCAACAGTGAATGCCCCACAAGAATTGCCCTTAGAAAAGGCTCTTCTAAAGGATCAAAAACCGATTCGAAAACCAAAAGCAAAAAGAGCAAAAGCACAAAAAGCAAAACAACCACCGCAGAATAAACAAGGAAACAAGATGATAAAAAACAGCCAAATATAAAAAACATCAGAAACATCGGAATAATAAAAACATTAAAATAATGAAGATGTCAAAATAATTAAAACAAAATAATCAAATGCAAATTAAAAGAAAATCAGATTCAAAAAGACGGATAAAGCAAGTAATTTGTGATTTTGGAGAATGAAATTGGAAAACTGTGTTTATATAGTAGGCGCCGGGCTTGCCGGCTGTGAGGCAGCTTACACTCTGGCCCAAAGGGGTATTAAGGTTAAGTTGTTTGAAATGAAGCCGGATAATAAATCACCGGCGCATAAAAGCGAAAATTTGGCTGAACTCGTCTGTTCAAATTCGCTTAAAGCCGAAAGGACAGAAAGCGCCGCAGGTCTTTTAAAGGCTGAAATGCGAAAACTGGGTTCGCTTTGTCTTAAAGCGGCCGATACATGCAGGGTCCCGGCGGGAGGAGCTTTGGCGGTTGAAAGAAACGCCTTTTCCGAATATATTACCGAAAAAATCAAAAGCAATAAAAACATCGAGCTTATTTGTTCCCGCGTAGAAGAAATACCAAAAGATAAAACGGTTATTATAGCAACCGGACCTTTAACCGACGAAACTTTGGCAAAGAACATCCAAAATATGTTAGGCGCCGAATATCTAAGCTTTTATGATGCTGCGGCTCCTATAGTCGACAAAGATAGCATTGACATGAGCCGGGCATTTTTTGCCGACAGGTACGGCAGGGGCTCCGGCGAGGATTACATAAACTGTCCTCTTAATAAAGAGGAATATGAGAAATTCCACTTTGAACTGTCAAACGCTGAGCGGGCAGAGCTTAAGGATTTTGATAAGAAAATCAGCGTATATGAATGTTGTATGCCTATTGAAATACTGGCTTCGCGGGGAGCCGACACAATGAGGTTCGGCCCTATGAAACCCGTAGGTCTTACAGATCCGGCTACGGGGCACAGACCCTACGCAGTACTTCAGCTGAGACGCGAAAACGCATGCGGAAGTATGTATAATCTTGTGGGATTTCAGACTAATCTGAAATTTTCAGAACAAAAGCGGGTATTTTCAATAATACCTGCGCTAAAAAATGCCGATTATTTGCGGTATGGAGTTATGCACCGAAACAACTTTATAAATTCACCAAAGCTGCTAAATCCCAATCTGTCACTCAGAAGTAATAAAAATATATTTTTCGCCGGCCAGATATCCGGCGTTGAAGGATATATGGAATCTGCGGCATGCGGCATAATGGCAGGAATTAATGTTGCAGCTCAGATAAAAGGGGAAAAGGAGTTCATTCTGCCCAAAACCACAATGATAGGCGCACTTATAGGGTATATAACCAATCCGGTTACCGAAAAATTTCAACCTATGGGGGCTAATTTCGGAATTATTCCGGCGCTTGATGCAAGAATAAAGGATAAAAAGGAACGCTACGGCCAACTTGCAAAGCGGGCGCTTGAAACAATTTCATGCTATATTGAGGAGATGTGAAAAATGAAAATAATACTTGACGCATTCGGCGGAGATAATGCTCCGCTTGTCGTATTAAAGGGCGCTGAGGCTGCCGTTTCGGAATATGGTGTTTCTGTTATTTTGTCAGGCGATGAGAATAAAATAAAAAAGTGCGCCGAAGAAAACGGCGTTTCACTTAAAAACATAGAAATAATTCATGCCGACGGAGTTATATCCATGCATGATGATCCCGCCTCTATTTTAAAGGCCGGTAAAAACAGCTCTATGGCAGTTGGACTTAAAGCTCTTGCAGAGGGTAAGGGCGACGCCTTTATCTCCGCAGGCAGCACAGGAGCTTTGGTTGTGGGCGGCTCCCTTTATGTAAAAAGAATAAAAGGAGTAAACAGGGTTGCGCTTGCTTCTGTTATTCCGGGTAAAAACAAGAATTACCTTATGCTTGACATAGGCGCAAATGCTGATTGCCGACCGGAAATGCTCTGTCAATTCGGAATTATGGGTTCGGTATATATGGAAAAAATAGAAGGTATTAAAAATCCTAAAGTGGCACTTCTTAACATAGGCACCGAGGACACAAAAGGCGGCGAACTTCAAAAAGAAAGCTATGCCCTTCTAAGTAAAGCACCGGTTAACTTTGTAGGAAATGTTGAATCAAGAGAAATTCCAAAGGGCGATATGGATGTTGTTGTTACCGACGGATTTACCGGCAACATAGCTCTTAAGCTTATAGAAGGCGTCAGCCTTACAATGTTTTCAATGATAAAAGAGGTATTAAAAAAGAATGTGTTTACAATTCTTGCGGCAGGTATTTTAAAACCGGGCCTTTATAAAATAAAGGCAAAATCCGATTATACCGAAGTAGGCGGAGCTCCTCTGCTGGGCACAAAAAAACCGGTATTTAAAGCACACGGCTCTTCAAATGCATATGCAATAAAAAATGCAATTCATAAAGCCATGCTGTTTTGCGATACGGGAGTAATAGAAAAAATTTCCGGAGACCTGGCTTCAATGTCTGAAGCGCAAGAGCCAAATCCCGGCATGGAAGAAAAATAAAATCAGGTGTTATAAATGAAAAATTTAGAAGAAAATCTTAAATATACATTTAAGGATAAAAATCTTTTAAAAAACGCTCTCGCACATTCCTCCTATGCCAACGAAAAAAGAGGAAAAATAACCTCTAACGAAAGACTTGAATTTTTGGGTGATTCGGTCCTTTCAATAGTTGTCTCGGATTATATCTACAGGCATTTTCCGACTTTGCCGGAGGGAAAATTAACAAAAATAAGGGCTGCTTTGGTTTGTGAAAAAACCCTGTGCCAGTTTTCAAAGGAACTTGAAATAGGAAAGTATCTTTTGCTAGGCAAGGGCGAAAAGCAAAGCGGCGGAGACAGCCGCCCCTCAATTCTTGCAGACGCATTTGAAGCGGTTCTTGCCGCAATGTATCTGGACGGCGGAATGGAAGTTGCCAAAAAACATGTTTTAAGATTTATAAGGGAGGAACTTTCCCACTTCGAACATGAAAATTTTAAAGATTACAAGACCGAACTTCAGGAGATAATTCAACAAAACCCGGAAGAGCAACTTACCTATGTGCTTACAAAGGAATCCGGCCCTGACCATGATAAAACCTTTACCGTAGAGGTGCATCTTAACAGAAATGTTATAGGCGAAGGGGTCGGTCACAGTAAAAAAAGTGCAGAGCAAAGCGCCGCAAAAAAAGCTCTGGAACTTATGGGAATCCAAATATGAAAAAGCACGGAAATATTTCTGTTTTTGTGCCTCATATAGGTTGCCCCAACAGGTGCAGCTTCTGCAATCAGTATATAGTAACCGGAAATATTAAAGCGCCTGAACCGGAGGATATCGACGCGGCGGTTGCCGACGCATCAAAAAAAGAAAATTACAATCCGTCTGTAACCGAACTGGCCTTTTTCGGAGGAAGTTTTACCGCAATAGACAAATTATATATGGAAAGACTTTTAAAGGCCGGATACGAGCATATTTTAAAGGGCGAAATCTGTGGAATCAGAATTTCTACCAGACCTGACGCAATAGACGAAGAAATACTGGGTATGCTGAAACGCTACGGCGTTACGGCAATAGAACTCGGTTGCCAGAGCATGTCCGACCGCGTGCTTAACCTGAATTACAGAGGACATAACAGCCGTGATGTTGAAACGGCCTGTAAACTTATACAAAAAAGCGGTTTTGAACTGGGACTTCAGATGATGACAGGGCTTTACGGTTCAACTTTGGAAGATGAAATCTTTACGGCAAACAAAATCGTGCGGTTAAACCCTGCTACGGTGAGGATATACCCCACCCTTGTGCTAAAAAAAACATATTTGGAAAAGTTGTATTTAAGCGGAAAATACCGTCCTCAAACTGTTGATGAAGCGGTTGATCTTACGGTAAAGCTTATAGGTATTTTTGAAAATAACGGCATAAGGGTTATACGAACCGGGCTTCATACGGTGGATGCGGAAGGCTTTGTTGCAGGGCCGTGGCATCCGGCATTTGGGGAATTGTGCGCCGGAAAAATTATGTTGGACAAGGTAATATCCATAATAAAAAAACAGAAAATCAAAACGGGTAAAATCACTGTTTTGGTGCCAAACGGAAGCCTTTCCAAAATGGTCGGCCAGCGCAAACGAAATGTTGAAATTTTGAGAAAAATGGGATATAATTGCAATATATGCGAACATGATTCAAATGAAATTTCGGTTGTTTCCGTTTTAGAGTGATAGGTTCGACTCTTGACGGTCCAAACGCCGATTTTTCAAATGGCGTTTGTTAAAACATATCAGTTTAAAAAATCTCCGGCCCAAAACGGAATTTCAAAAAGCATGTAAAGGAGAAAATGCCTTGCTGATAAAGTCGATTGATATTATGGGATTTAAATCTTTTGCGGACAAGACCACCCTCAAATTCGGGCGTGGTCTTACTGCCGTAGTAGGGCCCAACGGAAGCGGAAAAAGTAATGTTTCGGACGCAATACGCTGGGTACTTGGCGAACAGTCCACAAAAAATCTCAGAGGATCCAGTATGGAGGATGTTATTTTCAGCGGAACATCTACCAGAAAACCGCACGGCTACTGTGAGGTAACAATAAATTTTGATAACAGCGATCGCAGCCTTAATTTTAACGATGATAATGTTTCGGTAACAAGAAGATACTATCGCTCTCATGAAAGTGAATATTCAATTAACGGCGCCTCTGTAAGGCTTAAGGATGTGCATGAGCTTTTTATGGATACCGGACTCGGAAGAGACGGATATTCAATGATAGGTCAGGGAAAAATCGATACAATCGTAAGCTCTAAATCGAACGAACGCAGAGATATTTTTGAAGAGGCATCCGGTATATCCAGATACCGTTACAGGAAAACCGACGCCGAAAGGAAATTGGGGCAGGCTGAAGAAAATCTTGTAAGACTGCGCGATATTCTGGAAGAACTGAAAAGCCGTGTAGGCCCGCTTAAACAACAAAGCGAAAAGGCTGAAAAATTTCTGGTACTGGCAGATAAAAAGCGAGAGCTCGAAATCGGCCTGTGGCTTGACACCCTGGAAGCTTCAAGGGAAAAGTTCAGAAAGCAGGAGGGCAAAATAACCGTTGCGTCGCAGCAATATGACGATGTTGTAAATGATCTTGAAGCAATTGATAAAACAATAGACGAAAATACATTAAAATTTGCCTCCCTTACGGTTGAAATAGATACCGTTAGGGGTGATATATCTTCTCTTGAAGAGAAGATAACCAGAGCTGAAGGCGAAATTAATGTAGTAAGGGCGAATATTGAGCATAATAATGAAAATATCGAACGCCTTAATTCGGAAAAAATAAACATTGAGGTCTCCCACAAGTCCGCATCAAAGGATATTGAAGAAAAAAATGCTTTGATATTAGAGCTTGAAAATAAACGGAAGCAGTTGTCATTAAAGACCGAAGAAATAAGCGATAAACTATCCGGACTTATAAAGAGCAGTGAAAGCATTTCGCGAAAACTGGAAGACCGTGCAATGGAGCTTAACAGAATTTCAATGCAGATTTCACAAAATCGCGTTGATATGGTTACTGCGGAGTCATCGGTAAGCGAAATACTTGTAAGAATTGAAAATATAAAAGATACAATCAACCAAAAAAATACTAATACCGAAAAACTTGAAAAAGAAATGGATCTGCTGAAAAGCGACAAAAACAAATTGGATGAAAAAATAACTTCGGCAGAAAACAGTATTAAGGGATATGAAATGCGTTTTAACAGTCGCAAGGAAACGGCTGACAAGATTAAAAACGCTGTGGACAAAATAACCGCAGATATTGATGAGAAGAGAAGAAGAGCGGCAATACTTGAAGATCTTCAAAACAATATGGAAGGGTATCAGCAGTCTGTAAAATCCTGTATGGCTGAGGCAAAAAGAGGCCTTTTAAAGGGAATTCACGGTCCCGTTTCGGACATAATATCGGTGCCGGGAAAATATGCCGTTGCAATCGAGATTGCCTTGGGAGCGGCTGCCCAAAACATTGTTGTAGACAGCGACGCAGACGCAAAAATGGCAATAAACTATCTAAAATCACATAATAAAGGCCGCGCTACATTTCTGCCGATCTCAACAATCCGAAGGGGGAATTTTAATGAGACCGGTCTTGATAATTGCGTTGGATATGTCGGAATGGCCGACAGCCTTGTTAAGTGCGGCAGTGAGTACGAAAACATTATAAAATGGATTTTAGGGCGTACTGTGATAGCTGAGGATTTAGACAGCGCCGTTGCAATTTCAAAAAAATTCGGTTCTAGATTTAAAATTGTTTCACTTGACGGACAGGTTGTAAACGCAGGCGGTTCGCTTACCGGCGGTTCGCTTAATAAAAATATAGGACTTTTAAGCCGTAAGGGGACAATAGATGCTCTTAAAAAGGAAGCTGAAAAGCTTTGCGGTGAACTTAAAATTAAAAAAGAAGAATACGATAAAGCGGTTTCTGCCCTTTCCGGAGTAGAAGCTGATATACTTGCAGTAAGGGCAGAGGCCTCTACCGCAAACGAGGACAAAATCCGCGTAGATGCCGAAATCAAAAGGGTATCTCAGTTGATTGCGTCCGAAAAGGCTGCCTCTGCTTTGCTTAAAAAAGAGGAAGAAGAGGCATCCGCCAGAATTAACGAACTCAAACAATCGGCAAACAACGCAAAAGAAATAATCGAGAAGCTGGAGTCTGATAAGAAGTCCGTAGAAACCGAAATGGCGGATATGAACGGCGGCCGCGATGAAACTGCAGAGGAAAGAGAATCCCTCAGCGCAGAGCTTACCGATTTAAAACTTGCGGCAGCTGCGGTTGATAAGGACATAGAAGCTCAAAAAAGCGTTATTGAAATACTTAAATCCGACATTGCCGGAAGAGATACCAGAACGGCGGAAATCGAAAACGAAATAGCCCTGGCAGAGCAAAACGGCAATAATCTTAAAACCCGCATATCAGATCTTGAGTCGGATATAGAAAATATAAAGAATGAAATATCGGACAAAAAACAAGAGGCTAAGTCCAAACTTGCAGAGCGGGACAGCGTTGAGGCTTCCTCTTCAAAACTCAGGCAGGACGAAAAAGACAAGACCCTTGAAAGGGAGCGCATTAACGGCGAACTGGAACGGCTTAAGGCACGCAAAGACTCCATGACAAAGGAACTTGACGACATTGTAAGAAAACTTTACGATGAGTACGAGCTCACAAAAACCGAGGCAGAGGAAGTTGCAGTAAGAATCGAAAATCCTGCCGAGGCGCAAAAGGAGCTTTCGGTAATTAAAGCCGACATAAGAGCTTTGGGAAATGTAAATGTTGCCGCTATTGAGGAATACAAGGAAGTTGATGAGCGTTATAGATTCTTGTCCGATCAGGTAAATGATGTTGAAAAAACCAAATCAGAGCTTATTCGCCTGATTTCCGATCTTACCGATCAAATGAAGCAGATGTTCAGCGAAGGATTTTTAAGAATAAGCGAAAACTTTTCAAAAATATTTACCGAAATGTTCGGCGGAGGACATGCCGAGCTGAAGCTCAGCGATCCAAACGATCCGCTTCAAAGCGGAATAGATATAATAGCAAGGCTTCCCGGAAAGAATGTGCCCAGCCTTGAGGGACTTTCCGGCGGTGAAAAGGCGCTTATAGCAATTTCAATTTATTTTGCGATAATGCATGTAAACGCTCCTCCGTTTTGTTTTCTTGATGAGGTGGAAACGGCTCTTGACGATATAAATGTCGAGCGGTTTGCAAATTATATGAAACATTCGGATCTTGAAACCCAGTTCATTTGCATTACCCACAGAAGGGGCACAATGGAAGCAGCGGATATGCTATACGGCGTTACAATGCAGGAACGCGGTGTAACCAAGCTTATTGAGCTTAATGTGGCACAGCTTGAAATGGATTTAAAATCTTTGGAAAATCAGTAATTAAATAAGGAGATTTTATGGGATTTTTTAAAAAAATTACCGGCGGACTAAAAAAAACAAGCAACTCATTTTTAAATGCGGTAGGCTCTGTTTTGTCCGGATTTACAAAAATTGACGAGGAATTGTTTGAAGAGCTTGAAGAATCGCTTATTCTTTGTGATATAGGTGTTTCAACCTCTACTAAAATATGCGATATTCTCCGCAAAAAGGTAAAAGAAGAGAAAATAACCGACCCCGGTGAGATAAAAAGCAAAATGAAGGAAATAATCCGTGAAATGCTTAATTGTGATTGCAGTATGAGCACCGATGTAAGTCCCACGGTTATAATTGTAATAGGGGTTAACGGCGTTGGCAAAACCACAACAATAGGGAAACTTGCAATGCGCCTTAAAAACCAGGGGAAAAGCATTATGCTCGGCGCGGCGGATACATTCAGAGCGGCAGCTTCAGAGCAGCTTGAAATATGGGCAAACAGGGCAGGAGTTCCTATTATAAAGGGCGCTGAGGGAACCGACCCTGCCTCTGTGGTTTTTGATACCCTTGCTTCCGCCAAGGCAAAAAAATCGGATATTGTCATATGCGACACAGCCGGAAGATTGCATAACAAGAAAAACTTAATGGAAGAACTGGCAAAAATAAATCGTATTGTTGACAGAGAAATGTCCGACGGAAAAAAAGAAGTGTTGTTGGTTCTGGACGCAACCACAGGTCAAAATGCAGTAAACCAGGCGATTCAATTCAGCGAGACCACCGGAATAGACGGAATTGTTCTCACAAAGCTGGATGGTACTGCTAAGGGCGGAATAGTTATAAGAATAATGGATGAATTAAAAATCCCAGTAAAATTTATAGGGGTAGGCGAACAGATTGACGATCTTATGCCTTTTAATGCCGAGGAATTTGTTACGGGACTTTTCGGGGAGGATTTTTAATTGAAATTTATAGTAGCCACCAAAAACAGTAACAAACTGGCAGAAATTCAAAGAATTCTAAAACCGCTTAACGCTGAGGTTATAAGTGAAAACGATTTGGAAAGTCCTCTTTTTGATGTTGATGAAAATGCAGATACATTTGAGGGCAACGCACTTCTTAAAGCCAGGGCTGCGGTTGCGGCAACCGGGCTCCCGGCAATAGCGGATGATTCAGGTCTTTGTGTTGACGCACTTAACGGAGCGCCGGGGATATATTCGGCCAGGTATGCCGGAGAAGGACATAACGATAAACTTAATAATGAAAAGCTGTTAAACGCTCTAAAGGGAATCCCAAAGGAAAAAAGAACCGCAAGGTTTGTTTGCGCGGTTGCAGTTGTTTTCCCTGATAACAGGGAATTTACCGTAAGGGGAACCTGCGAGGGCTATATAGCAAATGAGGCCTGCGGTAATAACGGGTTCGGATATGATCCTCTTTTTATAAGCGAAAAGGGGTGCTTCGGACTTCTTGACAGCACTGAAAAGGATGAAATCAGCCACCGCGGCAGCGCACTTAAAAAAATGGCAGATATGCTTAAAAACATAATAAAGGAAAAGTAATATGAATAGCAAGGAAAGAGCAAAACTCAGAGGTATGGCAAATGGATTGGACTCTGTTTTCCAGATTGGAAAAACGGGAATTAACGACCAACTTATACGCCAGGTTGATGAAACTCTTGAAAAAAGAGAGCTTATAAAAATAACCGTGCTGGAAAGCGCACCCATAAATGCAAAAGAGGCCGCCTCAAATGTTGCCGACGCAACTTTAAGCGAGGTTGTTCAGGTTATCGGCAGAAAATTTATTTTATACAGAAAAAGCAAGGAAAAAAAGGAATCTGCCAAAACTGTCAAAAGCACAAAGAATAAAAAAATAGCAAAATCCGCAAGAGCGGGCAAACCGATTAATTCAAAAATTGCGGGCAGCTTAAAGGGCAATAAAAACAAAATCGGCAGTTTTAAAAATAAGGAAAACACCTTCGGCTCAAATGGATTAATAGGCAAAAATAATATAAGGAACGCAAACGGTAAAAAAGGTCCAAGCAGTACAAGAAATTCAAACAGCGCAAAAAGCGGCTCTGTTTACAAAAACAAACAGCGCAAATACTAAAATGAGATTTAAAAGCGGCTTTGCCTGCAAAAGCAAATAAAACAAAACAAATAAAATTAAAAAAAGCAAAAACAAATCGGCAAAGCAAAAAGGAATAAAAACCTATAAATAATTCAGGCTGGATTCAGTCATAACTCAGTCTGTGCGGGAGAAATTTTTGTGAAAAGAACAGCTATTTTCGGCGGAACATTTTGTCCGCCGCACAACGGACATTTGAAGATGGTTTCCTGCCTTGAAAGTCTTGAAGAAATCGAGAAAATTATAATTATTCCCGCAAATATTCCTCCGCATAAAAAAATGCCGTGCATTTCAGCCGAGCACAGAAAGAGAATGTGCGAACTGGCTTTCGGCAGGTTTAAAAAAGTAACAATAAGCGATTACGAAATATTAAACGGGGGTAAAAGTTACACCGTTAACACACTTAAACATTTTAAAGAAAAAGGTATTATAATGCCGTACCTTGTAATCGGAGCCGATAGTTTAAAAGATTTTAAAAAATGGTATTGCTATAAGGAAATACTCAACATGTCGGAGCTTTTAGTGTATGACCGGATAGGTATTTCAAAAGCCGATGAAGAAAAAGCCGAACGGGAACTTAAAAACGAGGGAGGCAAAATAAAGCGGCTTGGCATAACGCCGGACGGCGTGTCATCCACTCAGGTAAGAGCAGCTTTGGCGCAGAACAAATCGGCGGAGAATTTAATACCGGCGGAAGTTAAAGACTATATAGAAAAAAATAATTTTTTCCGGGGGCCTTGTATATGGACAAAGATTTAAATAAAAACAGCAAATTGAAAATCACAGAGGAATACTCTGAAAAATATAAAAAATATGTCGAACTTCTAAAAAATCGTTTGACTCCCAAGCGCTTTATACACTCACTTTGCGTGGCGGATGAAGCGGTTCGCCTTGCAATTAAATATAATTGCGATACTGAAAAAGCTTTTTTGGCCGGTTTGCTCCATGATTGTTGTAAGGATATGGATGCAAAAGAACAGTTGCAATTATTTGAGCGTTTTGGTATAATGTTAAATACTATTGAAAGTAAAGCCCCAAAGCTTTGGCATGCCATTGCGGGAGCGGAATATATCAGCACCGAGCTGGATATAAAAGACAAGGATATCCTGGCGGCAGTAAGATATCACACAACAGCCCGCAAGGGTATGAGCTTGCTTGAAAAAATAATTTATCTTGCGGATTTTACATCTGCGGACAGGGATTATGACGGAGTTTCGGACATGCGTAAAGCGGTCACAAAGGATTTGGATACAGCCATGTTTGAAGCTTTGGACTTCTCGGTAAAGGATCTTGAAAACAAGGGCCTCCCCGTACATTCGGATACAATGGAGGCATATGCCGAAATTGCCGAAAGGCTTGGTAAGGAGATTTAAAATGAATTACTCTGAAAACAACGGATATGATATTTCCTCGGTTTCTACCAGAGGAGGAAACAGAAGAAAACGCAGAATGATAAAAAGAACGGTTAATGTAGTAGCTTCAATAGTTCTTGTAATTTCCGTTCTTGTAACGGCCGCAATGGGCTCTTACCTTGCAATATCAGGTATTAAACCCGGCGGAATTAAAGCGGAAAAGGAAGAGGGAGAGTTTGATTCCCTTACATTCAGTAAAAGCAGCGGAGTAAGCTATATTTTGGTAGTAGGCGTAGATCCTCAGGAAACCCTTACGGATATTCTGGTTGTAGCTTGTATTGACCACGATCGAAATACGGTTAACTTTATGCAGATACCGCGTGATACCTTTGCCGGCGATGATATACCAACCAGAAAAATGAATGCGGTTTACGGCAATCCCAGAAAGGGAGAAGCTAAAATTAACGCATTAAGACGCCGCATATCAAGCTATTTCGGTTTCCCGCTTGATCACTATTGCCTTTTTACAATAAACGGATTTATCAAGGTTATAGACGCTTTGGGAGGCGTAACGATAAATATCGAGCAGAAAAACGGTATAGAAATAATGGATCCTAAAACCTTTAAAACCGAGCGCATCGGCCCCGGTTGGGTTACCCTTACGGGAAATCAGGCAACGGGATTTGTGAGAAAGCGTACCGGAACTTCCGACGGATATTATAAGGGCGACATAGCCAGAATTGAAGCCCAAAGACTGGTTTATATTGCTCTTGCAAAAAAACTGAAAAGCATGTCAGCCGGGCAAATGCTTAATGTTGCAAAAAAATGCTATTCCGAAATCTCAACCGATATGAACATCAATAAAATTTTGGGATACGCAACCGAGGTAAAGGAAATCTCACTTGAAAACATGGGAGTATACGCAGTTCCGGGTCAAAGCGTAACCTATAAAAAGCTTTCAATGTGGTCTCCCCATAAGGCAGAGTATATTGAGCTTTATAATACTTATATGAATCCATATGGCGATCCCATAACCGAAAAGGATATTAATATGGTAGAACTTCATACCCTTCTCGGTCAAAAACAAACCGCCAGCCAGGTAGTTCAGGGCGGAACTCTTTCGCAGCTTGAACAGAGCAAAAACCAAACTGCCGGCACCGCATCCGGAAACTAAAGATCCAGTAAAAGAGGTAAGAAATTGGAAGGAATAGATATATTAAAAACAGCGGTAAAGGCTTTGGATGATAAAAAAGGCCAGGATATAAGGGTAATTAAGGTAACCGATGTGTCGGTTATTGCGGATTATTTTGTTATTGCAACCGCAACCTCTTCCACACATGTAAAAGCCCTTGCAGGAGCAACCGAAGACGCCCTTTCCGAAACAGGCGTAGAGCCGCACCACATAGAAGGAAGAACAACAGGCTGGATATTGCTTGACTACGGCACGGTAATTATTCATGTTATGGATAGTAAAAACAGGGACTTTTATGAGCTTGAGCGCACATGGAACGACGGTGAAGAGGTCGATCTAAGTAAAATCATAAGCTCCGGTACTGTTTAGTTTAAAAAACAAAATAAACACTTCAAAACCGCGGCTGTATTTACTGCGGCTGTAAAAGACTTCAAAGGCCGTCAAAAAATAATTGTCGGCCTTTTACATAAGTGTTGCACTCGGTATGAACAAACTGCCGGGTAAACGGCAGTTTTAAATTTTTATTAAAATTTAGTAAAGTTTTGTTTAAGGGATGAAAAATATGAAATACGATTTTTCCGCTATTGAAAAAAAGTGGCAGGATATATGGGAAAAAGAAAAAACATTTGCGGCGAAGGATGATTATTCGCTTAAAAAGTTTTATGCGTTGGTGGAGTTTCCTTACCCATCAGGGCAGGGGCTGCATGTGGGTCATCCGCGTTCATATACGGCGCTTGATATTGTTGCAAGGAAGAAAAGGCTCTGCGGATATAATGTTCTGTATCCTATGGGATTTGACGCATTCGGCCTTCCTACTGAAAATTTTGCCATTAAAAATCATATTCACCCCCGCGAAGTAACAAAGAAAAATATAGCCAACTTTAAAAGGCAGCTTAAATCTTTGGGATTTTCCTTCGATTGGGACAGAGAAATAGATACAACCGATCCAAATTACTATAAGTGGACCCAGTGGATTTTTCTTAAACTCTTTGAAAATGGCTTGGCTTATAAAAAGGAAATGGCGGTTAACTGGTGCACATCATGTAAATGCGTCCTTGCAAACGAAGAGGTTGTAAACGGCGTTTGCGAACGCTGCGGCAGTGAGGTTGTTCGCAAGGTTAAAAGCCAGTGGATGCTTAAAATAACCGAATATGCCGAAAAATTGCTGGAAGGTTTGGACCATGTGGATTTTATAGACAGGGTAAAAACCCAGCAACGCAATTGGATAGGCCGCTCAACCGGTGCCGAAATTGAGTTTAAAACAACCGCCGGAGATATTTTAACAGTATATTCAACAAGAGCCGATACCCTGTTCGGCGCAACATATATGGTAATTGCTCCGGAACACCCGTTTATTGATAAATGGAAGGATAATCTTAAAAACTTTAAGGAAATTTCGGAGTATAGGGAAACTGCCGCCCGTAAGTCGGATTTTGAACGCACCGAAGTTGTTAAGGAAAAAACAGGTGTAAGACTCGACGGCGTTATGGCAATAAACCCGGTAAACGGAAAAGAAATACCGATCTTTATATCGGATTATGTATTGATCTCCTACGGTACCGGCGCTATTATGGCTGTTCCGGCACACGACGAAAGAGACTTTGATTTTGCTAAAAAGTTTAATCTGCCTATAGTTGAGGTTGTAAAAGGCGGAGATGTTGAAAAGGAAGCTTATACCGACTGCAATGACGGTTATATGGTAAATTCCGGATTTTTAACCGGACTTAGGGTCGCCGAGGCAAAAGAAGCGATTACAAAATGGCTTGTTGATAACAATTTGGGCAGAAGTAAGGTAAACTATAAACTGCGTGACTGGGTATTTTCCCGCCAGCGCTATTGGGGAGAACCTATACCGATAGTTCACTGTGAAAAATGCGGTTATGTTCCGCTGAGTGAAAGCGATCTGCCTTTGGTACTGCCGGATGTTGAGTCATACGAACCTACCGATAACGGCGAATCTCCGCTTGCAAAGATTACCGATTGGGTAAATACCGTTTGCCCTAAATGCGGTGCCCCC
>CAKSDA010000017.1 GCA_934444895.1 uncultured Eubacteriales bacterium
GTGTAGAGGCGTGCAGGGGAAGATCTTTAAAGATCTTGTGCAAAACCTCTGCAAAACCAATATCCTGAACAATTACTCCGTCTATTCCGAACTCATAAGCGGTTTTTACAAGCTGTACAGCCGATTCGATTTCAGAATCTTTTATAAGTATATTAAGTGTAAGGTAGGATTTAACGCGGTTTACTTTACAATATTGTATAGCCTCTTTAAGGGCGTTGTTGTCAAAATTATCAGCGTTTCTGCGGGCATTAAAATTTGCTCCGCCGAAATACACTGCGTCTGCACCGGAGCGTACCGCAGCAATAACCGACTGTAAATTTCCGGCAGGCGCTAAAATTTCAATACACATAATGTTCACCACTTTGGTAGGTTCGACGATCAAGATGCTAGGCACCGCTTGACTGACTGCTTGCCTGAAAATGGAATAAATTGATATACTGCCGATTTTATAAAACTCTGTATGTTGCATAGAACTTTAATCTATATAAAGCTCTATAATAACATTATTTATAATAGTTGTTAAGACACTGTTAAAACATTGTTAAAAAATGTTAAAAAATGTTAAAATTAAAACAACTTTATAATAAAGAACTATCAAATTTGACAATTTAAAAGCGGTTTCGACGGTAAAAGACAATTTTTGCAAACAAGCCGAAAAAGGTTATCACCTCAAAACATTCTGTTTTGAAATGAAGATTAACAAAATAGGTAATAGCAAAACATATCTCTTCTAATTATATACAAAAAATGTTCAAATGTAAACCTTTTTTTATAATTACAATTTTTTTCGATTTTACAAATAGTAATTATAGTTATTAACCGACTTATCCACAGATTTTGAGGATAATTAAGCGAACTAATCGGGTTTTTGAAAATAATCGGTGGATAGGTTAGTGGAAAACTATAAAAAAATCCATACATTTTTTGGAAACAATTACAGTTTTTTTGTGCATAAATACATCTCATATTACCGAAAGTATATAAAAAACAAGTAAAAATAAGGTTAAATTATTTAAGGAATTATTGACATTTTTTGCTTATAGGTGTATTATAACTTATAAAAATTAATTTTTATATATTCTTATATAGGCAGGAGTAATGCATAATGGAACTAAAAAATGAATATTTGAAAAGAGTGTATGAAAAGGTTTCCGCCAGAAACAACGGAGAAAAGGAATTCTTGCAGGCCGTTTTAGAGGTTTTGGAATCACTTGAACCGGTTGTTGAAAGCGATCCCAGAATTGAAAAATGGGGCATTATGGAAAGAATAGTTGAACCTGAAAGAATGATTGTTTTCCGCGTTTCGTGGATGGACGACAGCGGCAAGGTTCAGGTAAACAGAGGATTCAGAGTACAATTCAACTCCGCAATCGGTCCGTATAAGGGAGGACTTCGCTTACATCCTTCGGTTAACGCTTCGGTTATTAAATTCCTGGGCTTTGAGCAGATCTTCAAAAACAGCTTAACCGGTCTTCCCATTGGCGGCGGCAAGGGCGGTTCGGACTTTGATCCTAAGGGCAAGTCCGATGCTGAGATCATGAGATTCTGCCAGGCATTCATGACCGAACTTTCTAAGCATATCGGCGCGGATACCGATGTTCCCGCCGGTGATATCGGCGTTGGCGGCCGCGAAATCGGATATCTTTTCGGACAGTATAAGAGACTTCGCAATGAATTCACGGGCGTTTTAACCGGAAAAGGTCTTACATACGGCGGCTCTCTTGCAAGAACTGAGGCAACAGGATACGGTCTTTGCTACTTCACCGAAGAAATGCTTAAATGCATGAAAAATTCTTCTTTCGCAGGCAAGAAGGTTGTTATATCCGGATCCGGTAATGTTGCTATTTATGCTCATCAAAAAGCAACGAAGCTCGGAGCAACAGTTATTGCAATGTCCGACTCCAACGGATATGTTTATGATGAAAACGGAATAGATTTTGACACAATCAAGCAAATCAAGGAAGTTGAAAGAGCAAGAATTTCAGAGTATGCAAAGCGCGTTCCGACTGCCAAATATGTTGAAGGATGCCGCGGAATTTGGACTGTTCCGTGCGATATTGCTCTTCCCTGTGCAACTCAGAACGAGCTTGACGGTGAAGGTGCAGATGCACTTATCAAAAACGGAGTTATAGCCGTTGCAGAGGGTGCAAACATGCCTTCCACACCGGAAGCTATTGAAAAATTCCAAAAAGCCGGAGTTTTGTTTGGTCCTGCAAAGGCTGCAAACGCAGGCGGTGTTGCTACATCAGCTCTTGAGATGAGCCAGAATTCAATGCGCTACAGCTGGACATTTGATGAGGTTGACAGCAAGCTTCACGGAATAATGGTAGATATATTCCATAATTCTTATGATGCAGCTAAAAAGTATGGCATGGACGGCAATTTGGTTGCCGGAGCGAATATTGCGGGTTTTGCCAAGGTTGCGGAATCTATGATAGCTCAAGGCGTTGCATATTAATCTGCATAAATGGCTTTGTACATTAAGCACAACACAAGATCCACACTAATATTTTAATATACTTATACTATATATGTTGGGTTTTAATATTAAAATATTAAATATAAAATGCGTATGAAGGCGCGGCGATTTAATCGCCGCGCCTTTTCGCAACTATCGCAACTTTTTGTACCTTTTACATTTTTTACATTTTTCGTACCTTTTCGCGCCTTTTCAAATTTCTATAACCTTAATACCTTCCTCATTTTTTATGTCGTGTTGCAATCAAGTGCAACACAATAGGAACACTTAAAGTTTTGCTTATTTAAAATAAATCCCGTTTATTAAAAATAAAAGTATGGGGCAGGATAATAATAAAATAATTAAAAAATAATGAAAGCACAATAAAAAACACAGTTTTTCCATCGTAACTTTTTAGGCTTTTTACTTTAAATGTCTGAATATCAGTCAAAAAACACAAAATGCCTGAATAAAAAAGGTTGAAATTGGGAAATAAGTATTATATTATTTATATATATTGTTACGCACATTACAACTACAAAGAAATATAAATCAGAAAAACTAAAAAACATTTAAAACCGCACCGCCGGGAGGGATTATTGTGGCTATGGAAATTGTGGACAAAATTTTGGAGTGCGAAAAAAGCGCTTCCGAAAAGCTCAGTTCAGCTTATGCCGAATCAAAAAACATTATTGATAAGGCAACTTCAAAAGCAAAAGAAATTTCAAATGCAGCAAAAGAAGAAGCCTTAAAGATTGAGGCATCAAAAGACGAAGAGGCCGAGCGGGAAAAGGAAAAAATCATAAACAAATATTTAAAAGAAGCCGATGATGTTGTTGAAAAAATGGCAGGCATTGCCGCTAAAAAGCAGGATGCGGCTACTCAAGCGGTGGTAAAAAAGATTTTAGCTTAATCAGTTTAGATCAAGAGACTAAGCCGGTTCGAGTCCTGTAACACTAGGCAAACAGTGATAAATCCGAATCTGTTTTTTAAACGCTAATTTTTCACATGGCGTTTGTTAAAATACTCGGTAATCCGTTAGGATTACCTGTGTTTTTGCCTCGCCCTGTAAAAAAATATATCAGTTTAAAAAATCTTCGACCCAAAACGGATGAAATTTAAGGCAGTTTTGGGTGCGGAGGATGCCGCAAGGCTAACGCCTCGCAAAGACGACAAGCCTAAAAATGCCTAAAGATCGCTGTTTTGGGCAGGTTCGTCTTATCACTGTTTGCCTATGCAAACAGGCATAAATCCGAATCTGTTTTTTAAACGCTAATTTTTTACACGGCGTTTGTTAAAATACTCCGATTGCTTTGCCTAGACAAAGCAAAAAAATTATTATTTGTGGGCGTGGCGGGGGTCGATTCTCGCCGGCCTAGGGCAGGTGATATCGTGGCAAAGGTTAAAATGGAAAAGGTTGAACTTGTTGTTATGCAAACAGAGTCCAAACACCTTGTGGAAAAGCTCCAACGCCTTGGAATGGTTGAACCCGGAATAATCGAAGACGACAGACTTATTGATATTTCAACCAAAAGCAGGGTTAATTCCCTTTTAAAGGGTAAAAGCGCGGTTCAAAATGCTTTGGACGCATTGGACAAGTTTGTACCTAACGAGGGTGGAATTTTTTCCGGAATAATGGGAGATGTTAAAGAGATCTCGCAGGACGATTTTGATAAAAATTCGGAAAATATCAATGAGTATATCAAAACCGCATATAAGATTACAGCGTTGAATCAAGAGATAAACGACGCCAAAGCAGAAATCGCGCGATGTAATACCATAATAAGCACCCTTGACATGTGGAAAAATCTTGACATATCGATAAAATTCAAGGGCACTGAGAAAACCGTGACATATATAGGAACTCTGCCGGGGAATTTAACTAAGGATAATATAGACATTACTTTGGCGGAACTTTGCCCCAATGCTTATGTTGAGACCGAGATAGTGTCCGCTTCAAAGGTTCAAACGGCAATTGTTGCCATATGTCATAAAGATGACGCCGAAGAGGTATATGCATCTCTTCGCAGTATGGGATTTACTCTACCCGGCGACGCTATTGACGGACTTCCTGAGGAAAGAATAAAGGAACTCGGACTTAAGATTGAAAGCGAACTAAAAAAGAAAAACAAAGCCGAAAGTGATATTTGTGATTTGGGCTCCCAAAGGGAAAATCTTAAATTTGCTCTTGATTATCTTTCGGTTAAAACAGATGAATATAAAGCGCTTGAAAATCTGAAAATGACCGATAAAACGGTTGTTTTGCAGGGATATATTCCGGCTGCATGCGAAAAAAAGGTTTCCGACTTGGTTGAAAAATGCTCCGGAACGGTGGTTTTCAGCGAACCAAGCGAGGACGATGATGTTCCGGTACTCCTCAAGAACGGGGACTTCAGCACCCCGGTAGAGCCTATTACCGAAATGTATTCACTTCCCGGCAAAGAGGATATTGATCCTTCGCCTGTAATGGCATTTTTCTATTACCTTCTTTTCGGAATGATGTTGTCGGATGCAGGATACGGACTTGTAATGACAATAGGCACTGCGCTAGTTCTTAAAAAAACAACGGTAGAAGGAAATATGCGCAAAATGCTAAAAATGTTTTTCTACTGCGGAATATCAACGGTTTTTTGGGGCGCGCTTTTCGGCAGTTGGTTCGGAGACATAATTCCGATTATTTATACAAATTTTCTTAACAAACCGGCTCCTCAGCTTGCCTTGTGGTTTGAACCGATAAAGGATCCTATAAAACTTTTGCTTTTCTCATTTATAATTGGTATATGCCATTTGTTTTTAGGACTTTTAACGGCGTTTTATCTGAAATGGAAAGACGGGCAAAAGCTGGACGCAATTTTGGATACAATACCGGTCATGCTTTTGGTAATCGGCGCGGCTCCGCTTGCCGCAGGGGTTTTAATTTCCGTTCCGGCTGTGGTGTCAAACATTGCCAAATATGTTGCGCTTGCCGGAGTTGTTTCAATAATACTGACTTCTTCAAGGGAATCCGGGAATATTTTTATGAGATTTTTCGGAGGGATTTACGGTCTTTACAATGTAGCGTCCGGGTATTTGTCGGACATACTGTCATATTCCAGATTGTTGGCGCTCGGACTTGCCACAGGCAGTATTGCCGGAGTTGTAAATATGATGGGAGTTATGCCCAGTAATATGGTTGTAAAGGCAATACTTTTAACGGTGGTGTTTATTGTAGGGCACACCCTTAATATGGCGGTAAATGTTTTGGGAGCGTATGTTCATACAAACAGATTACAGTTTGTGGAACTGTTTTCAAAGTTTTACGAGGGCGGAGGCAGAGCTTTCAGTCCTTTAAATATCAAAACTGATTTTTTCAAATTTAAGGAGGAAAAATAAAATGAATAGTTTAGGATTGGCAATTGCAATTATCGGTGCCGTTTTAGCCGCTCTTATGGCGGGTATAGGTTCGGCAAGAGGTGTTGGAATGGTAGGCGAAGCCGCTGCCGGAGTAATATCGGAAGATCCTACAAAATTCAACAAGGTTTTGGTTCTTCAGCTTCTTCCCGGTACTCAGGGACTTTACGGATTGCTTTTAACTGTTTTGGTTCTTTCCCAGCTTAATGTTTTGGGCGGAAATCCGGTAAACCTTTCTGTTGCACAGGGCCTTATGTATTTCGGAGCATGTATGCCTATTGCAATAGTGGGATACTTTTCTGCCATTGCTCAGGCAAGAACAGCCGTTGCAGGCGTTAATGTTGTTGCAAAAAAACCTGATCAGAACGGTAAGGCAATAACAATGGCGGCCATGGTTGAAACCTATGCTATTCTGGCTCTCCTTGTTTCTATTCTTGCAGTAAACGGTTTAAAATAAATTTTATTTTTGGAGGTCCGATATGGACTCACTGGCTAAGATTTTAGAAAAAATTGAAAAAGAGAATAACGAAGCGTGTGAAAAGGTAATTGCCGACGCAAAACAAAGGGCAGATGAAATTATTTCATCCGCGCAAAAAAATTCAAAAGAGTATAAAGCCTTGAAAATGGCTGAAACAGAAAAAGAATTTTCAAACAAAATTGCAATGGCAAATTCTTCGGCGGAGCTGCTTAAAAATCGCAGAATACTTGCTGCCAAAATTGAAATTATAAACGGCTACATGGAGCAGGCAATAAAATACCTGAATAATTTACCAAATGATGATTATTTCAAAATTCTGGAAGACTTGGCAGTAGGTCATGCAGAAAACGCGGCAGGTGTTTTAAAAGTTTCAGAAAGCGATTTCAAAAGACTTCCGGAGAGTTTTGAGGCCGATATAAATAAACGCCTTGAAAACGGCGCTGAAATATCGGTTGAGAGCGGCGCCGATGTAAACGGCGGCGGATTCATACTTTGTTATGATGAGGTTGTTCAAAATTGCACATTTAGTGCCTTGCTTGAGGATTGCCTTGACGAGGTTAAGGATGAACTCAGCAAAATTTTGTTTGTGTAGGAGGACCGCTTTATGAGGGAAACCGACTATGCTTTTGCTGTTGCAAAAATCAGAGAAAATGAGAATCGCCTGCTTAAAAAAAATACAATGGAATCTCTTATAACTGCCGCCGATGCCGATGAGGCAATGAAAATTTTGGCGGATGCGAGGTTTGCCGATTTTTCATCGGACAGTGAAAATACCGTCTTTTCAAAAAAAGCAAGTCAGGCATTTGAACTTGTAAGCAGCGTTGCGCCGGATGTGCATTTGTTTGATTTTATAGTTGTGAAAAACGATTTTCACAATATAAAGGCAATACTTAAAAGCACCGTTTTGGATATTGATTATAATAGATATATTATAACCCCTTATATAATAGAGCCGCATCTCATAAAATCAGCGATTGATAATAAGGACTATTCTGTTATCCCGGAGTTTGCTCAGTATGCAGTAAAAGAGGGATATGAACTTTTAACAACTTCAATGGACGGGCAGTTACTGGATGTGTTTTTGGACAGACTTTCCCTTGAAGTATCTATTGAAATGGCAAAAAAAAGCGGGGAAGAGTTTTCGGTTTTGTTGTCTGAAACCATTGCGGCAGTTTCGGATTTCAATTTAGCCTACAGAGCGGGGAGAACCGGGAAAGACATATCTTTTATAAAGGACGCTTTGGCAAAAAACAAGTTTTTCGATAACGATAGACTTGCAAAGTGCGCCGTAAGCGGAAAAAAAGAATTAATTGAATTTATAAGCGAAGCCGGCTTTAAAGATCTTGCAAAGGCGCTTAAAACATCGGATATTGCTTTTGAACGCGAATCAGACGATATGCTTATTGATTTCGTAAGCAGGGCAAAATATCAGTGCTTTTCAATTGCGCCGCTTATTGCATTTTACCTTGCGTCTGTAAGTGAAATTAAAACGGTAAGAATAATTCTTTCATGTAAGCGCAGCAATATGGATCCTGATAAAATAAGAGAAAGGGTGAGAAAGCTTTATGTATAAAATTGCCGTAATAGGCGATCGCGACAGCATTTACGGATTTGCTTCATTGGGGCTTTCGATATACCCTTGCGACGATTCGGAAGAATCAATGAGTATTATAAAAAATCTTGTGAAAAACAACTTCGGAATAATTTATATTACCGAAAAGTTATATAACGATTTGGGAGAAAGCCTGGACAGATATCATGAAATGACCGTTCCGGCCATAATTCCCATACCCGGGCTTAACGGAAATACGGGAGTGGGAATGTCTGAAGTAAGCCGATGCATAGAAAAGGCTGTCGGCTCCGATATAATTGATTAATGGGTTTGTTATTGATAGGTTAGCGTATGGGTTTAATGATCAAAAACCTAAAAATTGTGGGGTGTAGCAATGGCAACAGGTAAAATTATTAAGGTATCCGGTCCTTTGGTAGTTGCAGAGGGCATGAGGGATGCCAATATGTTTGATGTTGTTCGCGTAAGCAATAAACATCTTATAGGTGAAATTATAGAAATGCACGGAGACAAGGCCTCCATACAGGTTTATGAGGAAACCTCAGGCCTTGGCACAGGGGAACCGGTAGTATCTACCGGAAGTCCTATGAGCGTAGAACTGGGCCCCGGTCTTATAGGAAGTATTTTTGACGGAATTCAGCGTCCTTTGGACGATATTATGAAGGTGTCCGGAAACAATCTTTCAAGAGGCGTTGAGGTTGACTCTCTTAAAAGGGAACTTAAGTGGGAATTTACTCCTTTAGTAAATGTATCCGACAAGGTGGAAAGCGGAGATGTTATCGGAACGGTTAGGGAAACCGATGTGGTTCTCCATAAAATCATGGTGCCTCCGGGAGTAAGCGGAACGGTTAAGAAAATTGAAAAGGGCAGTTTTAATGTTGAGGAGACCGTTTGTGTTGTTGACGATAACGGCAAGGAAAAAAATCTAAGCCTTATGCAAAAATGGCCGGTGCGAAAGGGCAGACCTTATGCAAAAAAACTCTCTCCGGATCAGCCGCTTATAACCGGGCAAAGGGTAATTGATACAATGTTCCCTATTGCAAAGGGAGGAGTTGCCGCAATTCCCGGACCTTTCGGAAGCGGAAAAACAGTAACTCAGCATCAGCTTGCAAAATGGGCTGAAGCCGATATAGTGGTTTATATCGGCTGCGGAGAGCGCGGAAACGAGATGACCGATGTTTTAAATGAATTTCCTGAACTTATTGATCCGCATACCGGAAAGTCATTAATGGAACGCACTGTTTTAATCGCCAATACATCGGATATGCCGGTTGCGGCAAGAGAGGCCTCGATTTATACCGGAATTACAATAGCCGAATATTTCAGAGATATGGGATATTCAGTAGCGCTTATGGCAGATTCAACTTCACGCTGGGCAGAAGCACTTAGAGAAATGTCCGGAAGACTTGAAGAAATGCCGGGCGAAGAGGGCTATCCCGCATATCTCGGAAGCAGATTGGCACAGTTTTACGAACGCGCAGGCCGCGTTATAACGCTTGGAAAAGAAAAGAGAGAAGGAGCGCTGTCGGCTATCGGTGCGGTGTCTCCTCCCGGCGGAGATATTTCAGAACCTGTATCCCAGGCAACCCTTAGAATTGTTAAGGTCTTTTGGGGATTGGATTCGAATTTGGCATACAAAAGGCACTTTCCGGCAATTAACTGGCTGACCAGCTATTCACTTTATTTGGATTTGCTTGAAGGTTGGTTCTCTCAAAATGTTTCACCTGATTGGATGAAACTCAGGGGCAGAATGATGTCTATTTTACAAGACGAAGCAGAACTGGATGAAATAGTTAAGCTGGTAGGTATGGACGCCCTTTCCGCTTCGGACAGACTTAAAATGGAAACTGCCCGCTCTATAAGGGAAGACTTTTTGCATCAGCTTGCATTTCATGAGGTTGATACCTACACCTCTTTAAACAAACAATTTCTTATGATGAAATTAATACTTTTATATTATGATAAAGCTTCAGAGGTTCTAAAAAACGGTGCCGAAATCGAACGGGTTGTGTCTGCTCCTATAAGGGAAAAAATCGGCAGATTTAAGTATATAAAGGAAGAGGATACCTCAAAGGAATACGACGCAATATCGGCAGAACTTGAAAAAGAGTTAAACAGCACTATTGTTAAGGAGGAATTCTGATGCCCAGAGAATATAAAACGATTGAAGAAGTATCAGGACCGTTAATGTTGGTTCGCAATGTTGAAGGCGTAACCTACAATGAACTCGGCGAAATAGAGCTTGAAAGCGGTGAAAAGCGCCGTTGCAGAGTGCTTGAAATTAACGGAAAAAATGCCTTGGTGCAGCTTTTCGAAAGCTCCGCCGGTATAAATCTTTCAAACAGTACTGTTAAGTTTTTGGGCAGGCAGATGGAACTCGGTGTTTCGTCGGACATGTTGGGTCGTGTTTTTGACGGACTGGGCAGGCCGATTGATGACGGACCTGAAATTATTCCGGATAAGCGAATGGATGTTAACGGTATGCCCATAAATCCTGCTGCAAGAAATTATCCGCAGGAGTTTATCCAAACGGGAATTTCCGCTATTGACGGTCTTAACACCCTGGTAAGGGGTCAAAAATTACCGATTTTTTCAGCCAGCGGATTACCTCATGCAAATCTTGCCGCCCAAATAGCAAGGCAGGCAAAGGTTAGGGGAAAAGACGAGCAGTTTGCGGTTGTTTTTGCCGCAATGGGTATTACATTTGAAGAGTCTAACTTCTTTGTTGAAAGCTTTAAACAAACCGGAGCAATCGACCGCACTGTGCTATTTATAAATCTTGCAAATGATCCGGCGATTGAAAGAATAGCCACTCCGAAAATGGCTCTTACAGCTGCTGAATATCTGGCATTTGAAAAGGACATGCATGTTCTTGTTATATTAACCGATATCACAAACTATGCCGATGCGCTGCGTGAAGTGTCCGCGGCGAGAAAAGAAGTTCCGGGCCGCAGAGGCTATCCCGGATATATGTACACAGATCTTGCTTCAATCTATGAGAGGGCAGGAAGGCAAAGGGGCAAGAACGGAAGTATTACAATGATTCCTATTCTTTCCATGCCGGAAGATGATAAAACGCATCCTATTCCGGACCTTACGGGGTATATCACAGAGGGGCAGATAATACTCAGCCGTGACCTTTACAGAAAGGGAATTACACCTCCTATAGATGTGCTTCCGTCTCTTTCACGACTTAAGGATAAGGGTATAGGGGAAGGAAAAACCAGGGAAGATCACAGTAATACAATGAATCAGCTCTTTTCTGCATATGCCAGAGGAAAAGATGCCAAGGAGTTAATGGTTATTCTGGGTGAATCCGCACTGACCGATATAGATAAACTCTATGCGAAATTTGCGGATGAGTTTGAAAAGGAATATGTTTCACAAGGCTATAATACCAACAGAAGCATTGAAGAAACCCTTGATATAGGTTGGAAACTGCTTAGAATTTTGCCTCGTTCGGAACTTAAAAGAATAAGCGACGAGCTTCTTGATAAGTATTATGATGAGAAATAATATTGTGAAAAAAGGGAGAGGGTTTCATGGCGGTTTTAAATGTTAATCCCACCAGAATGGAACTTACAAGTTTAAAACGCAAGCTTGTTACTGCACAAAGAGGACATAAGTTGCTTAAGGATAAGCGTGATGAGCTTATGAGACGCTTTTTGGAGCTTGTTCGTGAAAACAAAGCTTTGCGGGCTGAGGTTGAACAGGCTGTTAAGGAATCTAACTCACATATTTCGGTTGCAAGATCGGTTATGCAGGGGGAGTTTTTGGATGTTGCACTGATGATGCCGAAGCAGGATATAAGCCTTAATATTGAAGAAAAAAATGTTATGAGCGTTATGATTCCTTCCTACAAAATTCAAATGAAATCTCCTAGGGAAGATGATATATATCCTTATGGATATATGTATACTTCAAGTGAATTGGATCTGTCGGTAAAATCACTAAGTACGGTGTTTAAAAAAATGCTGCGCCTTGCCGAGGTGGAAAAATCCTGCCAGTTAATGGCTGCGGAAATTGAAAAAACACGGCGAAGGGTTAACGCTCTGGAGCATGTAATGATTCCGCAGTATCAGGATACAATTAAGTATATAACAATGAAGCTTGATGAAAACGAAAGAAGTACAACAACAAGGCTTATGAAGGTTAAAGATATGATGCTGGCAGAGGCACATGGATACAACACCTAAAAAGCAAAAAGTCAGAAGCGGTAAATGAACCTACAGATTCATTTACCGCTTGTTATATAAATGTAATACTTTAAGAAGACTAAACAGTAAAAGAAAAACAGGGTTTATAAGCAAGGTCAAACCTTCCTTATAAACCCTTTAATTATATTAAATTAACCTTTTGATTATTTAATATATTCCTTAGAACTGTCTTTATAATGTGTATGCAAAATTTCATGTGCCTTGTGGCTGCCCGGTTTTTCAAGATATTCTGCATAAAGCTTCTTGATCTCCGGATTTTCATGAGATTTTCTTATAGACTTTGAAGCATCGTCGGCATAAAGTGCAGCGGCTCTTTTGCCTTTAAAGTCTTCAAAACTACGAACAGAAGCCGGTTGATGAGGCTGTCCGCCGCCGTTAATGCAGCCGCCCGGGCATCCCATTATTTCAATAAAGTGGAACTGTTCGCCATTATTAACACGCTCAAGAAGTGCATGAGCTGCGGAAGCTCCGCTGGCAACAGCAACCTTAACATTGGTTCCGCCCACATTAAGGGTAGCCTCTTTAATGGGATCATTACCTCTTACCGCAGTGAAGTTTACATCTTCAAGCTCATTGCCTGTAAGCTTTTCAACCGCAGTACGCAAAGCAGCTTCCATAACACCGCCGGTAGCACCGAAAATAACCGAAGCACCGGTGCTTTCACCGAGAGGATTATCAAAATCTTCATCAGGCAAAAGGTTGAAATTAATAGCAGCGCGGTCAATCATTCTTGCAAGTTCTCTGGTTGTTATGGAAATATCAACATCAGGAACACCTGCGGCGCTTTGATCGTCGCGGTCTATTTCAAACTTCTTAGCAGTACAGGGCATAACAGAAACAGAAACAATATCCTTAGGATCAATTCCGTTTGTTTCGGCATACCATGTTTTTATAATTGCACCGAACATCTGTTGGGGCGATTTACAACTTGAAAGGTTGTCAAGAAGATCAGGGTGATACATTTCGCAGAACCTGATCCATCCCGGTGAACAAGAGGTGATAAGCGGAAGCTTACCGCCGTTTTGCACACGCTCTATAAATTCGTTAGCCTCTTCCATAATTGTAAGGTCGGCACCGAAATCGGTATCGAAAACCTTGTCAAATCCAAGGCGGCGTAAAGCGGCAACCATTTTGCCTTCAACATTTGTTCCGATAGGAAGACCGAAACATTCACCGAGTGTTGCGCGAATTGACGGAGCGGTTTGTACAACAACGTGCTTAGATGGGTCTGAAAGCGCTTCAAATACCTTAGCAGTATCATCACGCTCTGCAAGAGCACCTGTAGGACAGTTAACAATACATTGTCCGCAGGAGATACAAGCAACCTTGTCAAGCGGCATTTCAAAAGCACAACCGATATTTGTCATAAATCCGCGGTTGTTAGGACCTATAACTCCGACATGCTGCTGACGGCAGGCAGCAACGCAACGGCGGCAGAGAATACATTTGTTGTTATCCCTTATCATATGCTTAGCGCTGCGATCAATTTCGTAATGCGGCTTTTCACCGTCATACAAGGATTCATCCTCAACACCGAGATCTTTACAGAGCGACTGAAGTTCGCATTTTCCGCTTCTTGTGCAGGAAAGGCACTTTCTGTCATGGGTTGAAAGTAAAAGCTCAAGGGTTTTCTTTCTTGAGTTCAATACTCTGGGAGAGTTAGTGGTTATTTCCATTCCCTCAGATACGGGGTATACGCAGGAAGCAACCAATGAACGCGCGCCTTTAACCTCTACAACGCAGATGCGGCAAGCACCGATCTCGTTCATGTTTTTAAGGTGGCAGAGGGTCGGAATTTGAATACCGAGTTGTCTTGCGGCCTCTAAAATTGTAGTGCCGGCAGGTACGCTCAGGGGCATACCGTTTATTTTGATATTTATATTATCCATTATATTGGTACACTCCTTTCCTATTCCTTGATTATTGCGGCGAATTTACATTTTTCCATACAGGCGCCGCACTTAATACATTTATCATTATCAATGGTATGCGGTTGTTTAACACTGCCGCTTATTGCGCCTACCGGGCAATTTCTTGCACAGGCTGTACAACCTTTACATTTATCTTCAATTATGCGATAGGAAAGAAGATCTCTGCACACTCCGGCAGGACATTTTTTATCAACTACATGGGCAACATATTCATCGCGGAAGTATTTAAGCGTGGAAAGAACGGGGTTAGGAGCTGTCTGTCCGAGTCCGCAAAGAGAATTGTCCTTAATGTAGTAGCAAAGTTCTTCCATTTTATCAATATCTTCAAGGGTAGCTTGACCTTTTGTGATTTTGGTAAGCATTTCAAGAAGACGCTTTGTTCCTACGCGGCAGGGTGTACACTTACCGCAGGATTCATCAACCGTAAACTCAAGGAAGAATTTTGCAATGTCAACCATACATGTGTCTTCATCCATAACAATAAGTCCGCCGGATCCCATCATAGATCCGATTGAAATAAGGTTATCATAGTCAATCGGTATATCAAAATGTTCTGCGGGAATACATCCGCCGGAAGGACCGCCGGTCTGAGCCGCTTTAAACTTTTTGCCGTTAGGAATACCGCCGCCTATTTCTTCAACAACCTCACGAAGGGTGGTGCCCATAGGAATTTCAACAAGGCCGGTGTTGGTGATTTTACCGCCGAGAGCAAATACTTTGGTACCTTTTGATTTTTCTGTTCCCATGGAAGCAAACCATTCGGAGCCGTTTAAAATTATCTGCGGAATATTTGCATAGGTTTCAACATTATTAAGAATGGTGGGCTTGCCGAAAAGACCTTTTTGAGCCGGGAACGGAGGACGCGGTCTGGGTTCGCCTCTGTGGCCTTCGATAGATGTCATAAGGGCTGTTTCTTCGCCGCATACGAAAGCTCCTGCACCAAGGCGAAGTCCTATATCAAAACTGAAGTCGGTTCCGAAAATGTTTTTGCCCAAAAGTCCGTATTCGCGAGCCTGAGCAATGGCAACTTCAAGTCTTTTAACAGCAATAGGATATTCGGCACGAATATAGATGTAACCCTGGTTGGCTCCGATGGCATAACCGGCAATTGCCATTGCCTCAAGAACAACATGGGGATCACCTTCAAGAATCGAACGGTCCATGAATGCGCCGGGGTCGCCTTCGTCGGCGTTACAGCAAACATATTTCTGGTCTGCATCATTTCCCTTTGCAAGTTTCCATTTAAGACCCGTTGGGAATCCGCCGCCTCCGCGTCCGCGAAGACCGCTGTCAAGCAGGGTTTGGATTACATCATCCGGAGTCATTTCGGTAAGAACCTTTCCTAAGGCTTCATAACCGCTGCAGCCGATATACTCATCTATATTTTCAGGGTTGATGACACCGCAGTTGCGTAAAGCTATGCGATGCTGCCTTTTATAGAAGTCTGTTTCATTCAAAGATTTAATTCCGTCTTCCGAAACGGTCTCATCATAAATAAGACGGGTAACAACACGACCCTTAACCAAATGTTCGGAAACAATCTCCGGAATATCTTCGGCATTTACTCTGGAGTAAAATGTGCCTTCCGGATATACTATCATAACCGGGCCGAGAGCGCAAAGACCGAAACATCCCGTTTTAACAACCTGAACTTCGGTTTCAAGCTTATTGGCTTTAATTTCTTTTTCAAGAGCCTCAACTATTTTCTGGCTTCCGGAGGAAGTACAGCCTGTACCACCGCAAACCAAAACGTGTGAACGATACATTAAACTATTCCTCCTTAACCGTTAATTGTGTATTTTGTAACAACTTTGCCGCCGATAAGGTGAAGTTCAACAACTTCCTTAGCCTTTTCAGGGGTCATTTTTACATATGTAACCTTATCTTTTCCGGGTTCCATAACTTCAACAATAGGTTCATATGTGCACATGCCTATGCAGCCTGTTTGTGTTACGGCAACATTTTCAAGTCCTTTTTCCTGTACCAAGTCGGAGAAGGTTGTGAGAACCGGACGAGCTCCGGCGGCAATACCGCAGGTTGCCATACCTACAACAACGCGCGTGGCATCTACGCCTTCATTTCGAATTCCAACCTGATTTTTCATTTTGTCGCGAATAGCTTTTAATTCTTCAAGCGATTTCATGGAATTTCCTCCTGTATTTAAAGTATTATATTTTCGTTTACAGATGCTGTGTTTTCTTTTAAAAAGCCCTTAATATAATTGCTGACATCATAAGAGTCAAACGGTATACCTTCAAGTATCTCTCTGAATTCACGCGTATCCAGCACAAAACTTTTTTTGTCAATGCAATATGTAAATATAAAATCAATATCACAGTGCATGGTAATAAGAGTGTGCATGGTGGAGCATATATCGCCAAGCGGCATTCTGTCAATGTTGTCAAGTTCAAACAAAGCGGTAACATCGGTGCCTTTTCCGGGGGTGGAAGAAATATTAAAACTTCCTCCGGCGGCCTCTGCCGCTTCTTTGAAAAAAGGAACGCCGAGACCTACTTTGCGAGTTGTGCGGGTTGTGTAAAACGGATCGGTAACCCGTTTTATCTTTTCCTCATCCATTCCGCAGCCATTATCTTTAATTTCAACGGTTAAAAGATTTTTTTCGGTGTCAGCGCAAACGGATATCTCGATAATACTTGCTCCGGCTTTTACGGAATTTTCAGCAATATCTAATATATTAAGAGAAATTTCAGGCATCATAATAAATTAATATTTTGCCAAAATACCTTCGACATCATCAGCGGTGAGCCTGCCGTAAACGTCCTCGTTTATAGTAAGAACCGGGGCAAGACCGCAAGCGCCGATGCAGCGGCAGGCATCAAGAGAAAACTTTCCATCGGGTGTACATTGTCCACCGGAAATACCAAGCTTTTCCTGAAGCTTTTCGTAAATATCTCCGGAGCCTTTAACATAGCATGCGGTTCCGAGACAAACCGAAATTTTGTATTCTCCTTTCGGATAAAGTGAAAATTGAGAATAGAATGTGGAAACGCCGTAAACTTCCTGCAGCGGCACACCCATTTCTCGTGCAATGATAGTCTGTACTTCAATTGGCAGATAACCGTAAATATCCTGTGCTTTTTGCATTACGGACATCAAAGCGCCTTTTTCATGTTTTCCCTCATTGATTACTTCGAGCAGTGCTTTTTCCTGCTCCGGAGTACCTTTGAAGGGAATGGATTTCTTTTCATCCATTTAAAAATCCTCCTTGAAAAGTTTAATGATAAACAAAAAACGGCCGAAAACGTATCGATCCGCCTTCAGATAGTATTAATTATAACATATGTCGACAATAAAATCTACAAAAATTTAATTCATATGCTGATTTTTTTTATTATCCTTAAAAAGGAAAAAAGCGTGGATTTAAAAGGGAAAAATAAGATTAATTTATACTATTCAAAAATCTTTTAAATAATGACGGTCAAGCTTTGAAAAAATTAAAGGAAATATAAAAGGAAATTATATAAAAAAGCCGCGGCGTTTTGCCGCAGCCATGAAAACCATACGATGTTCGACTATAAAGAGCCTAGTTTACTATCAAAATCCTAAACCAAGAACCTAAACCGAAATAAAAAATTAACCTCGTTCAATAAAAAAGTGTAAATTTTTAGGAACTTCGATTTCTTTACAAACGTTTACAATTTCCCGCTTTTTAAGTTGAGCATAGGCAAGGGTTCTTGCCGTGCCGCCGCTTTGACCGTCGAAGTATGTAATTACCCTTGAGGAATTGTCAACCATTATGTTGTTTCTTTCCATGTAACATCCGGTGGTGTATTCTTCCGACGCATAATACACAGCGTTACAGTTTTTTACAAGAGAATGATAACGCTCGTTCCAATTGTTTGTGAAAGACCTATGCTGATTTTTAAAGGGAAACACACCTATAAGGCGAATGTTTTTAAAGCGTTCCTTGCAAAGCAACACCATTTCGCCGCAAATTATATCAAATCCCATGGCACCGCCGCAAAGAAATGTGTCATATCCCTCGTCATAACTTTTTAAAAGCTCAACCATAATGTTGCTTTCAAGTTTTGAAAATTCCTGATTATTGTTTGAAAGTTCAAAACTGAATTTGTGAGGACGGTAACCTGAAAAACAGCAGGTCTTTGATATATCGATATTATCTATTACCAAAACCCTCACTTCCTTTCAAACAGAGTATAATCAAATAAAATTAAAGAATTGCAAAATCAAAAATCCAAATATAAAAAGTAACTACCAATCAGATAAAATACAGAAAATATAAAAGCCAATAATCAAAGTGTAAAAAATAAAATAAACAAAATATGAAAAAATAAAACTAAAAAATTTCTTTATTTAGTCTAATATATTTCGGATAAAAAATCAATAGTTTTCTTTTTTTACATAGAATAATGGTAAAAATTGCAATAGGAAACCTTATAAACTAAAGATTTTTGTGTTGCTTTATTGACTTTAAAGGACAAGAAATTTATAATATTAAGTAAATATTGCCTTGATAGGAATAAACTGCTTGTAAAGCGGTGCAATCCTGTTTGCTTGGAAAGAAGGTAAAATAATTGGATTCAATAGATTTAAAGTTAATTTCGTCTCTTAACAAAAATTCCAGAGCTCCCCTAAAGCAGCTGGCAGAGCAGGTTTTTCTTTCATCTCCGGCTACTGCGTCAAGGATCGAGCGGCTTGAAAAAGAAGAAATAATAGAAGGATATACGGCGGTTGTAAATCATAAGAAACTGGGATTTCCGATAAGCGCCTTTATAAGTCTTGAAATTCAACCGGTTCAAAAGGAAGAATTTTATCCGTTCATAGCCAATCATCCGAATGTAGTGGAATGTTGCTGCGTTACGGGACATTATTCAATGCTGATAAAGGTTGTTTTTGCGTCAACCGAAGAACTGGACGGGTTTATAGGTAAACTGCAAACCTTCGGAAAGACCGAAACCCAGATTGTTTTTTCAACCGTGGTCAGGCGCAACTGTGTGGATTTGGAAAAACTGTGATTGACTGTGATTTGTAATTATAGAAATTATAGAATTACAGTTTTTTAATTCAGTAGGCAAAATCATACGGGTTCAGCTATCAAGAGCCTAATAATTACTACCATCAAGTGCAACATTTATTGTGATATAACAGCAATCATTTTTATTGATTTTTGCTATTGTAATTTTGATTTTTAGTGCTAAAATAAACACTGTGGTTTTATATTTTATATAACAACTTTTTAACAACGGTTTATGTATATATTTTTATATAGTTTTATATGACTGATTATTAAGACCCATTATAATTACTAAACAATTCAGATTTAATATATTTAAACATATATTAAAAAATTACTATTCTTTTTTCGGCAGGTGAGTTTTATGAAAGAAAAAACAGATGAGAAAAAAAGCACGCTCAGTTTTGAGTCGGTTATTGAGCTTATAAAGCAGGCCGACAGTGCAGCAAAGGAAAATGCCGGCGCTGTTGAAAAAGAAAAGGAAAATATTCTGCACCAGCTTGACAGCAAAAAAAGAGAGCTTAGGGAAAAGTATGAAGAGAGGGCAAAACGCCGCATAGAAATAGTTGAAAACGAAGAAAAAAAATTTGCGGACACCGAAATAGAAAAGAGTCGTGAAGAACTTGAAAAGCGCCTTAAAGCTTTGGAAGACTTTGCAAATAAAAACAACGAAACATGGTCCGAGCAAATGTATAAAGAAGTTTTGAAGTAATTATTGATCGTTTAGGCGTGGCGGGTTCGACGATCAGAAGTATAATAGCTTTTTAAAATTTTAAAGATTTTTATTATTTGGCATGGCTGCGAAACTGCGGAGGTGAGAGTTTTGGGTTCATCAAAATCGTCAAATGCAATACTTGCCATAGTTCGTTCAAAGTTCGGAAACAGAATCGAATATTCCGATTTTGCACAAATGGCAGAACTTAAAAGCGTTGAAGCAGTAGCAGAGCATATAAGGAGCCGGCTTAAATTTCAAAAAGAAATGGAAAGCAGCGGAATAAGCGTTTGGCGGCGCGGAAATCTGGAAACGGTTTTGAACAGGTATTGTTTAAATGAGATATATTCCATTTGCGGGTTTGAAAGAAAAATAGGCGACCCGGTATTTAAAATATATATGATCAGTATCGAAGCGGATGAAATTATAAGATTCATGCGTTTTTTGGTAGCAGGGCATCCTGAAAAATATATTTTTTCAATGCCGGATAGGTTAAGCGAACTTTCGGATATAGATCTTGAAAAAATGGCATTGATCCGAAGTGAGGAACAGTTTATTGATTTTCTTGCAAACAGCGATTTTTATTTGAGTGTTGTAAGAATTTATAAAGATACAAATAATTTTAGTATTAATCCGGCAACATTTGAAGCGGATTTGGACAGACTGACCAGGATAAAATCGGCGGAGATAATTAAGGATAAAATCCCAAAGGACGAACAAAAAGAACTCCTTAAAATTATCGATCTTAAAGCCGAAGCAATAGATATAGAAACAATTTACCGCGCGAAGTTTTTGTTTGGATACAGCGGCGACATTATAAGGAGTTTGCTTTGCAGTGAGGGCGCGTATTTAAGTCCCGGTCAAATAAACGCTCTTATATCATCGGAAAACGAAGAAGAGTATATAAGAATATTAAAAAGTACAAAATACAAAAGGTTTATAGGGGATTTGGACAGCATAGAAAACTTTAATTTTGCCGATGTGGCAGTAATGAGCTATGCGGTACACTGCATACACTTTTCTACCTGCCCGGCCTCTGTAACATTTTCCTATATTGTATATTCCTATATGGAAATGAAGAATATTATTCGAATAATTGAGGGAGTAAGATATTCTATAAAAGGCGAAGAAATTATGAAGAATTTGATTATTTGCGGAAAGGAGAGTTAATATGGCGGTTGAACAAATGAGGCTTATAAGTCTTTTCGGGCATTTTTCAAAACTTAACGATTGTCTTGCCCGCCTTATAGATGCCGGTTGTTTTCATCCGGAAAATACATATAACGCAACATGCAACACCAAAGGCTTTTCGGCAATAACCGAAACAAATCCCTTGGGCTCAAAACTTCATAAATTAAAGGAAGTTCTTGAATATTGCGGAGTAAATACGGATGAAATCGGCGGATCCGACGAAAAACGGGTCAACAGTGAGG
>CAKSDA010000018.1 GCA_934444895.1 uncultured Eubacteriales bacterium
GACGAAAAAATATCTATAGCCGCACAAACAAACACTACCAGCAAACAGGACTCTATAACCTTTGCCGAAGCCTTTGAACGAAGCTTATCCATTGCGCATAAAACCGCGACGGCAAGCACGCCTACCGGAAGTACATATGTACACACTCCGAAGACGCCGAAAATAAAATTATGTACAAAAAGAGTAACATTTTCACCCTTGACAAAAACCAAAAATCCCAGCAATACAGCAAGTGCAAAAAGAAGAATTGCCGAAAGTTCTCTTCTTGCGTCCTTTGCGGCACTGTTTGCTGCCGCGTTTTTGCTTTTTATTTCGGTGGCAGTTGCACTGCGTTTTGTTTTAGAGCTTTTGCGCCCTGAAGCCATTTACAATCCCCCTAAAAATTATACTGAATGTATATTGTGTTTTACCAAGTTACACTAAAGGTAAAACCGCCTTTGGCCTTTAAAAATTGTTTTTTCAGCCTCTCGGCGGTTTAATTTTGTGCTTGCTTTTGTTGTTTTTTATTTAGGCGCTTGACCGTCGACCGCGCCGCGCCTGCTATTGATTTTTTGGTAATGAAATTTTTGAATACAAAACAACCGGGATACAAAATCATTGTATCTGCAAAATTATTTTTCTATCTGAACTTTTCTGTCAAACTTTTTTGTCTGAGCTTTCCTGTTTGAGTTTTCCTATCCGAGACCTATATCTGAGATTTATTTTGTTTTATCCTTCGTGCTGTCTTTTTTCTCAATAAGATTATAAAGCTTATTGACCGCGTCGCTCAGGCTTCCCACCTCGTTTATAATTCCGGCGTCAACAGCCTGCTTTCCGCATAAAACGGTTCCCATATCCGTAGCCATTTCACCTGTGTTAAGCATAAGAGTTCTTAATTTTTCCGCAGATATTTTTGAATTGGATGTTATAAACCCGGTTATCCTTTCCTGCATTTTTTCAAAATAATTCAGAGTTTGCGGAACCCCTAAAACAAGTCCGCTTGTTCTTACCGGGTGAATGGTCATTGTAGCCGACGGTACAATAAAAGAATAGTCCGCCGAAACTGCAAGCGGTACGCCTATGGAATGTCCGCCGCCCAAAACCAGCGATACGGTTGCCTTTTTCATTCCCGAAATCAGTTCGGCGAGGGCCAGTCCTGCCTCAACATCGCCGCCTACCGTGTTAAGAATTACCAACATGCCCTCAACATTGCTGTCCTGCTCAATCGCGACAAGTTGCGGAATAACATGCTCATACCGCGTGGCTTTAGTGCCGGAGGGAAGCTCAACATGCCCTTCTATCTCACCTACTATTGTAAGGCAGTGAATAATATGTTTGCCGTTGACCGGAGTAACCGATCCGACCTTTTCTATCTGTTCGAGCTGTTGCTTTGTTATTCCCTTAACATCTTCTTCATTGGAAGAGGATTCGTTTTTATCGTCATTATCGTTTTTATACTCGTTTTTACCGTTGTCATCATTTTTATAAAACATATAAACACGCTCCAGAAACAATAATTTTTTATTTTTATTGTTTCGAAAATCCGCGCATAAATACATTTTCTGCAACATTTTTATTATACTATTTATTTCAAAATAGTTCAAGTGTTGCAATCGGCGGGGACAAATTGTCCGGTAAAGGGCAACTAGCAGGGATAAACCCGCCCAAAATGCACAATCCGAAAACAAAAAGCGCCGACGGCCGCTGTTAAGAGGCTTTCGGTGCTTTTATGGCGCGCCAGAAGGAATTCGAATCCCCGACCTTCCGCTTAGGAGGCGGACGCTCTATCCAGCTGAGCTACTGGCGCAAATAGTATTTTGTCAACCTCTATATTTTATAACATGTATCCTTGTTTGTCAATCAAATGTTTTAATGTTGTTTTTTTCCTGCTGCTTTTTTAAAGGCTCTTGATCGTCAAACCCATTACAGTTTTACCTACAGCCAGCGCAGCCAAAGCAAATAAAGACATAAAAGAAAGTATTAGAAAGCATAAAAGCAAGAGCTGCCGCCGTTAAAAAACAGCGGCAGTGTAATTTTTTCAGTAATTTTTGTTTTTTATTTTTTGTTAATAACCGGGATTAGACTCTTATAAAAATCTGATATGTATACCGATGAATATACCAAAACAGCTAACAAAAGCTTTGCAGCAAAACTGTATAACAAATTTTTAGCCGAATCGTATGCCGAAATCGTATACCGAAGGTATAGCCTTAAAGGGTATAGCAAAAATTAATAAAACAGATTTTTATATTCCTCACTTTGTGCCATGGAGATATAATCTCCCTCGGCTACAATTATATGATCTATAAACTGTACGCCGATATGATAAAGTGCCGCTGATATTTCGGTTGTAACCCGCACATCACCTGACGACGGAAAAGCAAATCCGCGTGGATGATTATGTGCGATTACCACCGCCGTTGCGTGTGTTTTTAATACCTGCTCTACCACTGTTCTGGCACTTACGCAGACAGAAATCTCATCGCCCTCTGCGAGTTTAACGCAAGCCAAAACCTTTCCTCTGTTATCCAGACATAAAAGGAATATGGTTTCTACCGTCAGTCCCACAAATTTTTGTAACATATATTTTCCGGCTTCATTTCTGTTTGCAACGCTGCATACTGTTCCGCATTCTTTATCATTCAGATATTTTCTTGCTATAGGCATTATAAGCTTAAGCAAGCATGCCGAGTATTCGGTTATTCCCGGAACCGTTATCAGGTCCTGAACCGAAGCGTCGAATACCCCTGAAAAAGAACCGAATTTTTCTATGAGCAGATGTGCAGTTTCATTTGTATCCTTTCTTGGGATCGCATAAAATAAAAGCATCTCAAGAAGTTTGTGCGGCGGCACGCTTTCCTGAAAACCTTCGGTTAAAAATTGCCTCCGCAGCCTCTCCCTGTGTCCGTCATGTATTCCGCTCAAAACCGCATCTCCGTTTTAAATCATTTCTGATTGCTTTCTATATAATTTACAAGATCGCCGATTGTTTTTATTGTTTCTATTGCTTCGTCAGGAATTTCCACATCAAACTCATCCTCAATAGACATTAAAACTTCGACAACATCCAAACTATCAGCGCCAAGATCGTCCGCAATTCCGGTTGCCATTGTGATAGAATCCTCGTCAACATCAAATTGCGCGGCAATAATTGCCCTGATTTTTTCAAAAACCATAAAAAAGACCTCCAAAGTTTTGCCATATTTGCCTAAACACGCTATAAACACTAGACATGCATAAGAAATTATGTTATTATATCTTATTATAAATCGTAATATAAAAGTATTATTTATATCTGATTCATTTAGGCTTATATAGATAATATGTTCATTTTTCGATTTTGTCAACTGTTTTTTTATATTTTATGACAGTGAGGTGAATGTTTCTGAAAAAGCTATTTTCCGTTATAGGTTATCCTATAGGACATACAATGTCGCCCTTTATCCATAACAGACTTTTTTCTATCTCAGGATTTGAAGGCGAATACAAAAAAGCCGAAATAAGCCCGGACGCTCTCGGTGATGAAATCGAAGAGCTCAGGTCGCTTTTCGGATTTAATGTTACGGTACCGTTTAAAGAGAAAATAATTCCCTTTTTGGACCGACTTGACGATTCCGCAAAGCTTTACGGTGCAGTTAATACCGTAAAAAACGAAAACGGAAAACTCATAGGTTATAATACCGACGCATACGGATTTGAACGCGCGTTGTCTCTTGCCGGAATTCCCTTTTGCGGAAACGTTCTCATCTGCGGCTGCGGCGGAGTTGCAAGAACTATTGCAATATCCTTGGCGCTTAAAGGCAGCAAGATCACCTTTGCTCTTAGAAATGTTTACTCAAAACGCTTTATTAAGCTCAGAGATGAGCTTAAAGATCGATTTAATATAACCGTTAACGCTTATAATCTTTCGGAAATTTCCGGCGGATATGATCTTGTTGTAAACGGTACCCCCGTGGGAATGTACCCCAATTGGGGTTGTAGTATATTGAATTCTCGACAACTGACTGATACCGGATATTTGTTTGATACAATTTATAATCCAAAAACAACATTGCTGGTCTCAACCGCAAAAAAACTTGGCATTACGGCTGTTTCCGGAATGGGAATGCTTGTTATGCAGGCAGTTAAAGCACATGAATATTGGTACAATGCTTCCTTTAATGAGGAAGACATAAAAAATCTTATATGCGACAGCAATGTCGAAATGGAGCGTATTTTTAAATGACAGGGCCAAATATACATCCGAACATAATCCTTTGCGGCTTTATGGGAAGCGGAAAAAGCTCTGTTGGAAAAAGACTTGCAAAAAGGCTTGACATGCGCTTTATAGATGTTGATGAATACATTGAATCAAACAACAAAATGCCTATCAGTTCCATATTTGAAAAATTCGGCGAAAAATACTTTCGCGAACAAGAAAAAGAAGCCTCGGAATTTTTGGGCCGGCTTGAAAATACCGTTATTTCCTGCGGAGGGGGAACGGTGCTAAACGAAAACAATGCAAAATCACTTAAAAAAAACGGGTTCTTATTTTACCTTTCGGTTTCAAAAGAAATGGTAATAAAAAGACTTGCGGGGGACAATACCCGTCCATTGCTTTTAAATAAAGGCTCAAATGAAATTTTCTCGCTTCTTGAAAGCAGAGCTCCCATTTACAAAAAAGTTTCGGATTTTACGGTTAACGCAGATGCTTCTGTTTATGATGTAACCTTGCAAATCGAGGCGCTTTATAAAAACCTTTGCGAAAACAATGCCGAATAAAGCGGTGTTGCTGTTAAAGCAACCACAAGGCTTAAATAAATTTAAACAATCTTAAACAAAAATCATAAAACCAAAATAAAATTCAAAAATACAAGTGTTGCCCCTCGGCGGGGTCAAACTGTCCGATAAACGGCAAAAATTAAAGGAGAAATTAAAATGATTATAGTATTAAAAAACGGAACCACAAAAAAACAAGCGGAAGAATTATCCGATATATTACAAAAAAAATATGATGTCCAGGTAAACGCCTGGTACGGCACAATGTCTACCGTGCTTGGCCTTTTGGGGGACACCCACAAGGTTGACATCGATTCGGTAAGCGCTTTTGATATTGTAGAAAGCGTAAAAAGGGTACAGGAGCCCTACAAAAAGGTTAACAGAGCGTTTCATCCCAACAACACCGTTATAGATGTAGGCGGCGGCATAAAAATAGGGGATGGAAGCCTCAACATTATTGCCGGCCCCTGCTCGGTAGAAAGCGAAGAGCAGATAATCGGCATTGCAAAGAGCGTTAAGAAAAGCGGTGCAACACTGCTCCGCGGAGGCGCCTTCAAGCCGAGAACTTCCCCCTACGCTTTCCAGGGCCTCAGAGCAGACGGAATTGAGCTTTTGCTTGAAGCAAAAAAAGAAACCGGTATGCCTATTGTTACCGAAATAATGAGTGCCGAGCATATAGATTTGTTTGAGAATGTAGATATTATTCAGGTCGGCGCAAGAAATATGCAGAACTTTGAATTGTTAAAACGCCTGGGTCGCCTTGATAAGCCGATACTCCTTAAAAGAGGCCTTGCAAATACCATAGAAGAAACCCTTATGAGCGCAGAGTATATAATGAGCGAGGGTAATGACAAGGTTATTTTGTGCGAAAGAGGCATCCGCACGTTTGAAACCTACACCAGAAATACTCTGGATCTTTCGGCTGTTGCAGTATTCAAAAAGCTCTCTCACCTGCCGGTAATTGTCGATCCGTCGCACGCAACCGGAATTCCGTGGCTTATAGAGCCTTTGTCGTTAGCCGCTCTCGGAGTTGGCACAGACGCGCTTATTATAGAAGTGCATAACGATCCGCCTCATGCTTTGTCAGACGGCGCACAGTCGATCACACCTGATCGTTTTGACAAGGTTGCAAAGAAAATCTTTGCCGCAAAAAAGGCTATGGATTCTGTTTTATAATTCCGCAATGCACTGTAATACGGAGGCCAGTTATGTTAAGGGTAATTGATGTTGTTCAAAACGGTGAAGTAGACTACTCTGTAACTATTGAAAACAATCTTTTAAATAATGTAGGATCAAAAACGCGAAAGCTAACCGCCGCAGCAAGAGCGGCGGTAATATGCGATTCAAATGTTGCTCCGCTGTATCTTGAAAAGGTCGCGGCATCCTTTAAATCTGCAGGTTTTGAAACATATACCTTTGTTTTTCCGGCAGGGGAGATAAACAAGACCTTTGATACAGTGAACTTAATGCTTGAATTTTTGTGCAAAAACCGCTTTACAAGAGACGATATTGCGGTAGCCCTGGGCGGCGGCGTTTGCGGAGATCTTGTGGGTTTTGCCTCGGCAATTTATTTAAGAGGCATTGACTTTGTGCAGATACCCACTTCGCTTTTGGCACAAATAGACTCTTCAATCGGCGGAAAAACAGGCTGCGATCTGCCATTCGGCAAAAACCTTTGCGGAGCGTTCCATAATCCTTTGGCAGTTTTTACAGACCCGGCTGTTTTAAAAACACTTCCCTCAAAATTTTTAAACGACGGTATGAGCGAGGCAATTAAAACCGGAGCTGTTTTGTGTCCCGGACTGTTTGAAAACTTAGAAAGCGAGCCTTTGCCGCTTTACGAAATAATTTCAAAATGTGCCGAAACAAAGGCTTTGGTTGTAGGAAATGATTTTAAAGAGCACGGAAAAAGAATCCTTTTGAATTTCGGCCATACTATCGGCCACGCTATAGAAAAATACGAAAATTTTAATGGTTTATCGCACGGCGAAGCTGTTTCGGTTGGTATGGTTATGATAACCGCCGCTTCGGAAAAAGCCGGACTTACAGCGCAGGGAACCACCGAAAAGCTTAAGCTTTTCCTTGAAAAATTCAAGCTCCCTACAAAAACCGACATTCCGCTTGAAAAACTCTGCGAAATCTGCGCTAATGATAAAAAGTCCCGCGGCAACAGCATTAATTTGGTTTTGCTCAGCTCAATAGGCCACGGATTTGTAAAATCCGTTAAATGGGACCAATTGTACGATTTCCTAAAGTGCTGATTTTTTAAAGGATAAATTTCCATAAAGGATTAATTTAAAGAGTTACTTTTCAAGTGTTGCACTGGGTAGGGATGAACTGCTCTATCAATTGCAACACAATGTCTAATTTTCTTAAAAGTCGGTTTCCTAAATGTTAGATTTTTTAAAGTCCGACTTCATAAGAGGCCGGACTTTCTAATCGGTTAGCCTTTCTGATCGGTTTGTGTTACCGTACTTTCTGATAATTTTACTTTTTAAAAGAAGGACCGGCTCTTTATTTTCCAAAAGGTATTTTCTAAAAGGTATTTTTTAAAGGGTAGATTTTATGGATAATGTAATTATTTCACCCGGCCGTTTAAACGGCGAGGTTATTATTCCGCCGTCCAAAAGCGCCGCGCACAGAAACATAATCTGCGCGGCGCTTGCAGACGGCGTGAGCCGCGTTTCGCCCCTGTGCCATTCCGACGATATAGACGCAACCCTAAACGGAATGAGGGCTTTGGGCGCCGAAATATCGGAAGAAAACGGCTCCTTTGTCATACGGGGAATTTCTGAAAAAAGTCTTCCGAAAACACATGTAACCATTGATTGCGGCGAATCCGGTTCCACCCTTCGTTTTCTGATTCCCGTTGCAGCGGCACTTGGTGTAAATGCCACATTTATAGGAAAAGGCAGACTTCCAAACAGGCCGATTGATGAGCTTACTTCGGTTTTGAGTTCAAATGGGGTCTTGTGCAGCGGCAATCATCTGCCCCTTACCATAAGCGGCAGACTGACCTCCGGATGTTACAGCATTTCCGGAAATATAAGTTCTCAATATCTTACCGGACTTTTGCTTGCTCTTCCCCTTGTTAAAAACTCAAAGATCAAGCTGTCAACCAACCTTGAATCTGCAGGCTATGTTAACATGACAATGAGCATTATGAAGGAGTTTGGCGTAACGGTTATAAATGAGGGTAATATTTTTTCCTCTTTCGGAGAATACCGCTTTGCAAACTCCTTTATTGAAAGCGATTGGTCGCAGGCCTGTTTTTATATGACGGCTTGCGCTCTGGGCGCGGACATTTCTCTTCTCGGACTTAATATAAACTCTGTCCAGGGCGATTCGGCAGCCCCTAAAATATATAAAAAATTCGGTGCGGAATTTGAATTCAAAAACAACCGTTTAGTCCTTTCATCGTTTGATTTAATTGCCGCTGATATTGACTGTACCGATATTCCGGACATGGTGCCCTCGCTTGCCATCCTTGCTTCGGCGGCAAAAGGTAAATCGCTGTTTTACGGCGCAAAGCGGCTCCGCCTTAAGGAAAGCGACCGTATTTTGTCCACCGTTTCCGGACTTAAAGCGCTAGGTATAAAAGCCGAGGAAACCGACGACGGCATGATTGTCTACGGTTCAAACGAATTTCCTAATGGAAATACGGTTATACAAGGCTTTAACGATCATAGAATAGTTATGGCCTTTTCGATTCTTTCTTCCTTTGCAAAGAATCCCGTAACAATCACCGATGCCGGCGCAATAAAAAAATCCTATCCCGGATTTTTTAAAGATTTTAAATCACTTGGAGGTTCTGTCGATGTCATCACAAACAGGTAAGCGAATTACCGTTTCGGTTTTCGGAGAAAGTCACGGCCCTGCTATAGGCGCGGTTATCGACAGTCCCCCTGCGGGTATAAATGTCGATATGGATTATATTGCCTCCCAGCTTAAAAGAAGAGCTCCGGGAAATTCTCCTACGGCAACCAAAAGAAAAGAAGCGGATATGCCTGAATTTTTATCCGGAATAAAGAACGGAATAACCACCGGGGCTCCCCTTGCGGCAATAATTCGTAACACAAACACAAAATCCGAAGATTATAGCAACCTTAAATTAATGCCCCGTCCCTCCCATGCAGACTATGCCGCCTTTGTTCATTATAACGGCTTTAATGACATTTCCGGCGGAGGTCACTTTTCAGGCAGACTTACTGCTCCTCTTGTAGCCGGCGGTTCGGTTTTGCGCCTTTACCTTAAAAACAAGGGTATAAATATCGCCGGGCATATTTTGCAAATAGGAAAAATAAACGATCAAAGTTTTGATCCGATCTCCTTCGATTCTTCCCTTGCCGATCGGCTTTCCGCAAGCGCCTTTTCACTCATCGACGAATCGGTAAAAAGTGCTATGGAAAAAGAGATCCTTTCTGCCGCCGAAAAGGGCGACAGCGTCGGCGGCGTTGTGGAAATTATGGTCTCAGGTTTGCCTGCGGGCCTTGGCGGTCCCATGTTTGACGGAGCCGAAAATATCATTTCTTCGGCAGTGTTCGGCGTTCCCGCCGTAAAGGGCATTGAATTCGGAGAAGGCTTTAAATTTGCCGAAATGCACGGCAGCGAAGCCAACGACGCTATGGTATATGACGAAGAAAAAAACATCCGCTGCGTAACAAACCATTGCGGCGGTATTACCGGCGGCATTACAAATTCCATGCCGATTGTTTTTAGAGCAGCCATTAAACCCACCCCGTCAATCAGTCTTCCCCAGCAAACGGTTGATCTTGAAAAAAAGGCAAATACAGAAATCACAATACATGGGCGGCACGATCCCTGCATTGTGCCTCGCGCCCTGCCGGCAATTGAGGCAGTAACCGCTATTGCAGTTGCAAATCTTTTGGGGGAGGTATGCCCTTTATGAGTCTGCCGGAAATACGAAAAAAGATAGATGAGATTGATTCTTCCCTTGTTTCTTTGCTGTGCGACAGAATGGAATGTTCTTTGAAGGTTGCAGAGATAAAAAGAGCCGAAGGTTTGCCGGTGTATCATCCCGTAAGGGAACAGCAAATAATTGATAAAGTGCGTGAAAAAGGCGGAGAATACGGCACATACATAGCTGAAATTTACAATCTTTTAATGGCATGCAGCCGTGAGCTGCAGCACGAAGCTCTTTCTGATACAGATGAATTCAAGCAGTTTATCTCCTCCTGCGAAAAAAAGCTTACCCTTTGGGGCAATGTGATGTGTTACGGCGAGGAGGACTCCTATTCCCACATAGCGCTCACTACAGCCTTTAAACAATATGATTTTTCGGTATCTTTCGGTAAATCTTTTGAGGACATTTTTAAAGCGGTTAATAACGAGGAGGTATCTTTCGGATTTGTTCCGGTTGAAAACTCCAGCGCCGGATCGGTAAAAGAGGTTTACGACCTTATTCTTAAATACAAGTTATATATTGCCGGATCGGTCAGTATGCCAATTATTCATTCTCTGCTTGCTGTAAAGGGAGCAAAATTAAGCGACATTAAAATTGCTTATTCACACGACCAGGCGCTGCTCCAATGTCGAGATTTTCTTGATGCTCACAACATTTCCGGTGAAACCTTTTCAAACACTGCGGCAGCCGTAAGACATGTAAGCGATTTAAACGATCCGCATGTTGCCGCTATAGGTTCTACCGCTTCGGCTAAAAAGCACGGTCTTGAAACGGTCTGCTCTTCAATACAGTCATTTGACGACAACAAGACCCGTTTTATTGTCCTATCAAAGCATCCTATCATCGAAAAAAGCAGCGATATAATAAGCCTTGTTTTTTCTCTTTCCCATACCCCCGGCTCGCTTCAAAAAATTCTTACCCGTTTTTCGCTTTACGGGCTTAATCTTACAAAACTTGAATCACGCGCCGGCAAAAACGGAAATTTTGAAACCCAGTTTTATCTTGATTTTAACGGAAATGTCGAAAACGAAAAAACCCTTTCACTTCTTTCGGCCCTTTCCGGCGAACTTACGGACTTTTCTTTTCTCGGAAATTATCACGAAATAGCCCTGGGAGGTACTTTATGAAAAAGTTCTTTGAAGAATTTAAAGCATTCATTTCAAAAGGCAATGTTATGGATATGGCCGTTGCAGTTGTTATAGGCGGAGCTTTTAATAAAATCGTATCAAGTCTTGTAAACGATATTGTTATGCCCCTTATAAGCTTACTGCTTAACGGAATTAATGTAAGCGACTGGAAATGGGTTATAAAGGCCGCTGAATATTCCTCTTCCGGCAAGCTTATTTCTGCCGAAACAGCTCTTACATACGGTGTTTTTATTCAAACGGTTCTTGAATTTTTAATTATTGCGTTTTGTATGTTTGTTTCCCTTAAAACCGTTTTGGCATTCAAATCCAATTTTGAAAAAATTGCACATATGGAAGCAAAAGAAGAGGCTGCAGAGCCTGAAAAGGAAACAACCGAATCAATTTTAAAGGATATTCGCACCTTGCTTGAAGAGCAAAGGGCCGCAGACTCAAAAAGAAATAGGTAATAGTATGTCAGATCAAAAAAACTCCGTCTTGGAATTTGTCTCGCCCTCTCTTGAAAACATATCCGCCGTTCGCGACTTTTTAAAAGCCGGATCGGAAAATTTATTTTCCTTGGAGGATAACCCTAATACAATGCTTTTCTGGAGAGATTTATATAACTATCGCTTCGCGCTGTATGAAAACTCGCTTTTTATAATGACAAATGCAAAGCAGCGCTTATATTTACTGCCCTTTTCCGACGATTTGGAGAAGGCCGTAAATATACTGGCAGAAAACACAGAAGGCGGACTTGAAAATATATCTTTTCTGGCCTGTGAGGGACAGCGCCTTGACGAATTTAAAAAAGTTTACGCAGACAGCTTTTCTATAAACCCCTCAAGAGACGATTTTGAATATATTTATTCTTCAAAGGATCTTATAGAGCTTAAAGGCAGCAAATATCACACAAAAAGAAATCATATATCCTTCTTCACAAGAGAATTTGACTGGACATATGAGCCAATTACAAAAGAAAATGTTTCGGATGTTATTTTAATGGCAGAAAAGTGGAAGGATTTAATGAATAAAATAAAAAAATCCGAAAGTATTTCCGCAGAATATGAATCCACAAAGTTTATGCTCTCTCATATGGATGAGCTTAATATTAAAGGCGGTCTGATAAGGGCAAACGGAAATGTTGCGGCATTTACCTACGGTTCACCGATAAACAGCCGAGTTTTTGATATACATGTTGAAAAGGCGCTTCCCGAATACCGAACCGCCTATGCAGTTATTAACAGAGAATTTGCCCGCCACTGCCTGTCTGATTACGAATATATAAACCGCGAAGATGACATGGGCCTTGAGGGCCTGAGGGCAGCAAAACTGTCCTATCATCCCACATTGCTTTTGAAGAAATATATATTATCCTATAAAAATAATGAGGCTCAAAATAAAAATGAGAAAGAGTGATTTTTCCGAATTTTTAAGCCTTTATCTGTCCTGTTTTACTGAGGACGACCGCGAAACCGCCGTTTTAATTTTTGATAATCTGCTGTCAAAAGAACTTCTTCTTTTTGAGGAAAGAAACGGGCGCATCGCGTCTATGCTGTCCTTAATAGAATGTACACTGTTTTTTAAAGGCTCCCCTAAAAAGGCATATTATCTTTATGCCGCCTGCACCGCCCCTGAATACAGAGGGCTCGGACTCATGGGATCTTTGCTTAAAAAAGCGGAAAAAACCGCAAAGAAAAACGGTATTTGCGGCATTTTGCTTAAACCTGCCGAAGCTTCGCTTTTTGACTTTTACAAAAATTTCGGTTACAAAACTCTGTTTTTTTGCAACACTGCAAATCTTTTCTTGCCCTGTGATTCGCACTTTTCGCCGGACAAGGATGCTGCTCCCGCCAGAGAAATTCCAATTTCAAAATGGATAGAAAAAAGAGATTTGCTTCTGCCCGGATTAAGCAATATTTTTGTCCAGTTTAATCCTCGCTATTTAAAATCGCTTCTTAAAGAAGATCGCTTTTTTTGTGATGAATACGGCAATACCCTTTGGGCAGAAAAGCAGGGGGAAAAGGTTACGGTTAAGGAAATTTTGTTTTCTCCTGCCTCTTCTCATCACGCCGAACAACTGCTTTTAAGCAGCGTTATGTCACTGAATCCGAATAACGCAAAGGGTATTTCGGTTTCCACGGTTCCTTCTTCCGGCAACCTGAAGATTTTAAAAAATCCGAAAACAAAACCTTTTGGTATGTTTCTTCCCTGTTTGGAAGATGGCCTGGGCAGATTCTCTGCCACTGACAAAGATTTTGAAAAGGCCTATCTGGGAATAGCCTTTGACTGAATTTTGCCTGTATTTTTATCCTTTGCTTCCATCTTGCTATGTATTATGCTGCTGCTTTGTTTTTTGTGTTGCCGCCTTTAAATACTGTGCTGCAATCAAAAGTAAACAAAACAAGCCAAAATGTTCTGCCGCATAAATGTTTCACATGAAACATTTATGCGGCTTTTGTTTTTACTGCTTTTATATTTCTTTTTTATTATCTTCTGCGATTTCACTAAAACCGCTTTCCCCGCCCTTCCAATTTTCCTTTTTTGTATATTTTTAATATTTGTAACACATACTATATGAAACTTTAAGAATCCTGAAACAACACTTAAAACATTAAAATTTCAGAAACAATTAAACTATGAAAGGTTATGAATATCATGGATCTGCTTATAAAATGCTTGTATGCTTTTTTGGTGGGCGGCGCACTTTGCCTTATAGGACAAATCCTTATAGATTATACTAAACTCACCCCGGCAAGAATTCTTGTAGGATATGTGGTCGCCGGAGTATTTCTTACAGCTATAGGAGTATACGGTCCGCTTGTGGATTTTGCCGGAGCCGGAGCAACAGTCCCCCTTACCGGATTTGGATATTCCCTTGCAAAGGGAGTCAAAAAGGCTGTTATCGACTATGGAATCATAGGTGCGCTTACGGGCGGCCTTACCGCTACTGCCGGAGGAATAACCGCGGCTATGTTTTTCGGATATATCGCTTCATTCTTTTCAAAGCCGGGCAAAAGGAGTTTTTAATTTTACGATTTAAAGTTTAAAAAGTATTTAGAGGCCGATGCTTTTTAAATTATCGCTTCTTTAAAAACCTTTAAAGCTATTACTTCCTCAAAAGGTTCTCTGATTAGGCTGGCGAGAGCCAAACTCAAACGAGCTGATTATCAAAAGCCTGACCGTTTTTAAATATTTTCTTTTTTCCGCACAAAAACGCTGATATCTGTTATGTTATACTATTACAAGTTAAGGGGAGTACCGCTTGCTCACACAAGCAGCACTCCCCTCCTTTTTTCTTCTTTGCTGCTTTTTCATCTGTCTTTTCGTCCGCCCCTGTCCATAAATTTGCCCCTTTAAAGTATTGATTTGACTTTTGCAATGTTTCATGTGAAACATTCACAAAAATATGTATTTGCTGTTTACTTTTCGGTTTCTTGTGGTATAATAACTTATACTGTATTTTTTATTGCTGATACCGTAGGCAAACAGTGATAAATCCGAATCTGTTTTTTAAACGCTAATTTTTCACATGGCGTTTGTTAAAATACTCGGTAATCCGTTAGGATTACCTGTGTTTTTGCCTCGCCCTGTAAAAAAATATATCAGTTTAAAAAATCTTCGACCCAAAACGGATGAAATTTAAGGCAGTTTTGGGCGCGGAGGATGCCGCAAGGCTGACGCCTTGCAAAGACGACAAGCCTAAAAACGCCTAAAGATCGCTGTTTTGGGCAGGTTCGTCTTATCCCTGTTTGCCTAGTGTTATAGGATGTTTATTTGGAGGAGAAGTTTTTGGGCAAAATAGTTGCTGTTGTAAATCAAAAAGGCGGCGTAGGAAAAACCACTACCGCCGTAAACCTTGCTGCCGGCCTGGGTCTGCTCGGTAAAAAGGTGCTTCTTGTCGATGCAGACCCCCAGGGCAATTCAACAAGCGGCCTGGGTATAAACAAAAAAACCGCCGCAGGCTCTTCATATGATCTGATTACCGGCAGGCGAAAAGCCGAAGAGGTTGTTGCAAAGACCACCTTTAAAGGAGTTTTCATAATACCCTCGTCCATGGATCTTGCCGGTGCGGAAATTGAGCTTTCGTCCGAAAAAAACCGTGAATCCAGGCTAAAAAATGCCCTTTCTTTTATAAGGGACTACTATGACTACATACTAATAGATTGTCCGCCCTCTCTGGGCCTTATTACCCTAAATTCGCTTACCGCAACCGACACATTTTTAGTTCCGATACAATGCGAATATTTTGCTCTCGAGGGCCTTTCTCAATTAATGTCAACCATGCGTCAGGTTAAAAGACTTTATAATCCCACCCTGGAACTTGAAGGGGTTCTTCTTACAATGTATGACGGAAGATTAAATCTGACCCAGCAGGTGGTTGGCGAAATTAAAAAATTTTTCGGCAAAAAGCTTTATTCTTCGGTAATAACCAGATCGGTTCGCCTTTCCGAAGCCCCCAGTTTCGGCCTTCCGATTCAGTATTACGATAAAGCCTCAAAAGGCGCAAAATGTTATAACGCTCTGGCAGAGGAATTTGCGGAAAAATGTCGATAATAAGTTGTTAATAATAAACCTCAAAAGCTTCGATATTTTCAATAATAAACAACTTTCAATAATAAATAACAATAAATAAAATAAAAAAAGAAAAGAATAAAAAAACAAATTTAAGGAGATCGAATTATGGCTTCAAAAAAAGGAGGTCTCGGCAGGGGTCTTGATTCTCTGTTTAACGAAAACTCCACCGATGACAATTATTCGATAGAATTACGGCTTTCCGAGATAGAACCGAATAAAAACCAGCCCCGCTCAACCTTTGATGAAGCGGCTATTAACGAACTGGCCGACAGTATTAAGGAACACGGCCTGATTCAGCCTATTGTTGTCCGCCCCATGCCGGGCGGTTCTTATCAGATAATAGCCGGCGAACGCCGTTGGAGAGCGTGCCGCATTGCAGGTCTTACAACCGTCCCGGTAATTATTAAGGATCTTGACGATAAACACACCATGGAGATTGCTCTTATTGAAAATCTCCAGCGCCAGGATTTAAGTCCCGTTGAAGAAGCAAAAGGTTATTCAAGCCTTATAAACGAATTTTCTCTAACCCAGGACGAGGTTGCTTTAAGGGTTGGAAAATCACGCTCTGCGGTAACCAACACCCTGAGACTGCTTAACCTGAACGAAGATGAACTTGCAGCATTAAGCGACGGCAAAATTTCCGCCGGTCATGCCCGCGCTTTGCTTTCGTTTAAAACCGACGCTGCCAGAAACCAGGCCTTTTTGGCAGCATTACAAGGCGCTTCGGTTCGAAAACTGGAGTTTATGGCAAAAAACGAAAACCGGGACAAAAAGGTTGCAAAGCCGGTTAAAAAGAGTTCTTTTTATTCAGAGGTTGAACTTGCGCTGAAATCCGAAACCCACAGAAAAGTAGTTGTAAAACCCGGAAAAAACGGAAAAGGCACAATAACGCTGGAATTCTATAATTCCGATGAACTCAAAGAAATAGCAAATAAAATTGCGGGAAAGCAATGGAAATAAATCAATAATGTTTTAAGCCATTGAAAGCATTAACTTTTCAATAACTTAAAAACTATTAAACGGCCGGGCAAACAGCAATAAGCCTACAAATAATATTATGAGTTTTTTATAAAAATTTTTAAAAACTTAAATATAAAAAGCCTCAACAGCTATCGCAAAATTTTATTTCAAAAGTATTTAAAAAGATTTAATTTAAAGGAGTCTTTCTGATGTTGGATATTAAATTTTTAAAGGCAAATGCAGACAAGGTAAAAGCCGCGGTAAAATCCCGTAACGGCAATCTGGACGAACTTATCGATTCCCTTTTGGATGTTGATAACCGCCGACGCGATTTAACCGCCAAAGCCGAAAGTATGAAAGCGGAACAAAATATCGCTTCAAAGCAGATTCCTGCACTTAAAAAGGAAGGCAAGGATGTTTCGGAAATTATGCAGCGCATGAAGCAGATTTCCTCCGACATTAAGGAAATCTCTTCCGAACTAAGTGAATTGGAAGCAAAACAAAAACAAATGATTCTTAATATCCCCAATGTTCCCCACGAAAGCGTTCCCATAGGCAAAGACGACAGTGATAACAAAGAAATCAGAAAATTCAAAGAACCCACCAAATTTGACTTTTCACCTAAAGCGCACTGGGAACTCGGCGCAGAACTCGGAATTCTCGATCCTGAAACTGCCGCAAAGGTAACCGGCACCCGTTTCCATTTTTATAAAGGCCTCGGGGCAAGACTTGAACGCGCAATTATCAGCTACTTCTTAGATACCCATACAAAGCACGGATATACCGAGATTTTGCCGCCTTTCATGGCAAACCGCGCTTCAATGACCGCAACCGGACAGCTTCCTAAGTTTGAAGAGGACGCTTTTAAGCTTACAAACGATTATTTTCTTATTCCAACCGCTGAAGTTCCGGTTACAAATATGCACCGCGACGAAATTCTGGACGGTAAAAAACTTCCTTTAAAATACTGTGCTTATTCGGCCTGTTTCCGCGCCGAAGCCGGAAGCGCCGGCCGCGACACCAGGGGCCTTATCCGCCAGCATCAGTTCAACAAGGTTGAACTTGTTAAATTTGCAAGGCCGGAAAACTCTTATGAAGAGCTTGAAGCCCTCACAAACGACGCCGAAAGAGTTTTACAGGGTCTGGGTCTGCCTTACAGAGTTGTCTGCCTTTGCACCGGCGATTTGGGATTTTCATCCGCAAAAACATACGATATAGAGGTTTGGATGCCTTCATACGGCAGGTATGTTGAAATTTCCAGCTGTTCCAATTTTGAAGATTTTCAGGCGCGCAGAGGATCTATAAGATTTAAAGACGAAATTAAAGATAAAGCCAGATTTGTTCATACCCTTAACGGTTCAGGTGTTGCTGTCGGCCGTACCGTTGCAGCTATTATGGAAAATTATCAAAATGCCGACGGCAGCATAACCATTCCTGAAGCGCTTGTTCCCTACATGCATTGCGACAAAATTTCCAAACAATAATTTATAATTAAATACTTATTATATCAGATATGAGTGCGCTATGGTTAACCATAGCGCACTCATACGAACCGGACCGAAACCTATTCTTTAAATTTATTTAAGGGGCATAAAAATGCAAAACGACACCATAGCGGCAATTTCAACTCCGGCCGGAGAAGGCGGAATTTCCTCAATACGCATTTCCGGAACGGACGCTTTAAAAATTGCCGGCAGAATTTTCAAAGCGGCAAATAAGGATCTTAATAAAATGCCCGGTTATACTGCCGCTTTCGGCAAGGTATTTGACGGCGACGAGCCTCTTGACGAAGCGGTCGCCCTTGTTTTTCGCGCCCCTAAAAGCTATACCGGCGAAGATGTTGTTGAACTTTCGGTTCACGGAGGCAGCTACCTTATAACCCGCCTGCTTCGCGCGGCAATAAATGCCGGAGCAAGACCTGCAGAGGCGGGAGAGTTTACAAAGCGAGCCTTTTTAAACGGTAAAATGTCTCTTACCGAAGCTGAAGCGGTTATGGATATTATTTCCGCAAGAGGCGACCAGGCTTTAAAAATCGCCGAAAAAAACAAGGCAGGAATGCTTTCCGGCAAAATAAAAAAAATAACCGACCGTCTGCTCTATCTCGTCAGCGAAATCTCGGTTTATTCCGACTTTCCGGAGGATGAAACCCTTTGCATTAAAGAGGAAGATTTTTTGTCGGCTTTAAAAGAAATAAAAACCTCTCTTGAAAAATTAAAGGACGGATATGACACCGGGCGGCTGGTTACAAGCGGAATTAACACGGTTATAATAGGCAGTCCTAATGCCGGAAAATCCACCCTTATGAACCTTCTCTCAAAAACATCCCGCTCCATAGTAACCCCAATAGCCGGCACCACAAGGGACATTATTGAAGATACGGTACGGGTAGGAAAATATATTTTGCATTTGTCCGATACTGCCGGTATTCACACTTCAAACGACGAAATAGAAAAAATAGGGATCACCGCCGCCCTTTCAAGACTTGACTCCGCAGACCTTTGTCTTGCAGTGTTCGATGCCTCTGTCGCCCCATCTGACAGCGATATTGAAATTCTTGAAAAAATTAAAAATAAACATTCCCTGATAGTTCTCAATAAAAAGGATTTGGGAATAAAAACATCGGATTTATACGATAATTCTGGTATTCCCTCGGTTTCAATATCCGCCCTGACCGGAGAAGGAGAAAAAGATCTGATTTCCGGAATCGAAACCGTGCTGGGTCTTAAATCCTTTGACACAAACGCCGAATGTTTAAGCAACGAACGCCAGTATTCAAAGGTTTTGCTTGCTCTTAAATATATTAATGAAGCTATTGACGCAATTTCCTCAAAGGTAACTCTGGACGCTGTAGGTATTATAATTGATGACTCCCTTTCTGCCCTGCTTGAGCTTGACGGTAAAAAAATTACCTCGGAGGTAGCAGATGAAGTCTTTAAAAATTTCTGTGTGGGAAAATAAGCACCTTTAGATAATCAATAATCACTTTTAAATAATCTGTTTTGTATATAATTTCTCTTTTTCATTAATTTTTCCGGTAATCTGCGTTTTGAACAATCAGTTTTTTATTTTTTTCTGATTTGTTTTGACTTATCTTTCATATTAACTTTTTTCATTGCATTTTCCAGTATGTCTTTTGCAATCTGTTTTAATACATTAAATTTTACACTTTTTAGAAGTCACTTTTCATTTAATCTCGAAAGGATGCCTGTTTTGAATACTTATTTTGCTGATAATATTGATGTTGCGGTAATAGGAGCCGGCCATGCCGGGATTGAAGCGTCGCTTGCCTCTGCAAGATTGGGCGCAAAGACCGTTTGCTTTACCATTAATATGGACTGGGTGGGAAACATGCCATGCAACCCTTCAATAGGCGGCACCGCAAAGGGGCATCTTGTAAGAGAACTGGACGCCCTCGGAGGAGAAATGGGCAAAGCCGCAGACGCAAACACTCTTCAAAGCCGAATGTTAAACCGGGGTAAAGGTCCTGCCGTCCATTCCCTTCGCGCTCAGATTGACCGGCGCGCATACAGCGGATATATGAAACATTGCATGGAAATGCAGGAAAATCTGCTTTTAAAACAGGCTGAAATTGTGAGTCTTGAAAAAACCGGCGACGAAAGGTTTGAACTAACAACGGCTTTAGGTGCAGTTTATTACGCAAAAAGTGTGGTTATTGCAACCGGAACCTTTCTTAAAGGCAGGATTTTTGTGGGTGAAGTAAATTATGAAGGCGGTCCTGACGGAACATTTGCCGCAACAAAGCTTTCTGAGTCCCTTTTAAAGCTTAATATTCCCCTTAGAAGATTCAAAACCGGAACTCCGGCAAGAGTTTTAAGGCGAAGCATTAATTTTGATAATCTGGAGGTTCAAAACGGAGATGAAAACCCCGTTCCTTTCAGTTTTTCAACAAACACTTCTCCTGAAAATTCCGTTAGCTGCTATATTACATATACAAACGAAGAAACAAAAAAAGTAATTCTTGAAAACCTCTCCCGTTCTCCACTTTACCAAGGTCTAATTGAAGGGGTGGGTCCCAGATATTGTCCCAGTATTGAAGATAAAATAGTAAGATTTTCCGACAAAAAAAGGCACCAGCTTTTCATTGAACCCTGCGGAATTAATACGGAAGAAATGTATTTGCAGGGAATGTCCTCCTCCTTGCCGGAAGAGGTCCAAATTAAGTTTTACAGAACAATAAAGGGCCTTGAAAATGTTCAGGTTATGCGTAATGCTTATGCTATTGAATATGACTGTGTTGACCCTACCGCAATGTTTCCCACCCTTGAACTGAAAGAAAACAAAGGGCTGTTCGGGGCGGGTCAGTTTAACGGATCCTCCGGTTATGAGGAGGCCGCCGCACAGGGTCTTGTTGCAGGAATAAATGCAGCGCGTCATGCTTTGAACCTGGAATTGTTTACCCTTCCGCGCAGTTCTTCATATATCGGCACCCTTATAGACGATCTTGTAACAAAGGGTTGTTCCGATCCTTACAGAATGATGACATCAAGATCAGAATATCGCCTTATACTGCGCCAAAACAACGCAGATGAGCGCCTTACTCCAAAAGGCCATGAGCTGGGTCTTATAAGTGATGAAAGATATAATTTATTTCTTAAAACAAAAAAAGAAAAGGAAGAGGAAATAAAAAGACTCTGCGAAACCTATATTTCCCCCTCAAAAGAAATAAACGAATTTTTAAAAGAAAAGGATACCTCTCCTCTTTCAAC
>CAKSDA010000019.1 GCA_934444895.1 uncultured Eubacteriales bacterium
GCATTATTCCCATGGCTTTAATTTCATTAGCCATTAAACTTGATTCCAAGGGTCCGGTTCTGTTCAAGCAGGAACGACTCGGTTACAAAGGAAAAGTATATAGAATACTGAAATTTCGGACTATGTGTGTTGGGGCAGAGCATATGAGCGGCGGAGTTTATTCCGGAAAAAACGACTCCCGTGTAACCCGCGTCGGCAACATTCTTCGAAAAACAAGTTTAGATGAACTTCCACAGCTTTTTAATGTTTTGGCAGGATCGATGAGTTTTATAGGGCCGCGTCCACCGCTTACATACCATCCATGGCCTATTGAAGAATACAGCGAAGAACAACTTAAAATGTTTGATGTCAGACCGGGCATTACAGGTTGGGCGCAGGTTCACGGCCGTAAAGATGTTGAGTGGCATCACAGAATAGAACTAAGTGTTTGGTATGTTAACAATGTTTCCTTTTGGTTGGATTTTAAAATAGTTTGGCTGACTGCCTTTAAAGTTATTACAAATGCTGACAATGAAAATGTTAAGGCAACCGTATTGAATGTCGAAACAGTTGAAGAGAAAGAGATGAGTAAAAGATAATGGCGCTGAAGCTTATGTACATAACGAACAGCCCTGAGGTGGCAAAAATTGCCGAAGAGTCCGGTGTGGACAGAATATTTATTGATTTGGAATATATAGGAAAATCAGACAGGCAGGGCGGTATGGACACAGTTCAGTCCCACCATACTTTGGAGGATATTAAGAGAATAAAGAATTCGCTTACAACTGCCAAGTTGCTTGTTCGTGTAAATCCGATTCACGATGCAACCGAAAAATACACATCCACCGAATATGAAATAGATACTGCCATAAAAAACGGCGCAGAAATTTTAATGCTTCCGTATTTTAAAAAGGCGGATGAAGTAAAAAGATTTATTTCGGCAGTCAACCGGCGGGTAAAAACAATGCTTCTTATTGAAACTCCTCAGGCTGTTGAAAACATAGATGAAATATTGCAAGTTCCGGGAATTGACTTTATACATATCGGTCTTAACGATTTAAGTCTTGGATATAAAATGAAGTTTATGTTTGAACTGCTTACAGACGGCACGGTTGAAAGGTTGTGCAAAAAATTTAAAGAAAGTAACATCGAATACGGTTTCGGAGGAATAGCTGCTTTGGGCAAGGGTGCAATTCCTGCTGAAATGGTTATAAAAGAGCATTACAGGCTGGGTTCGTCCTGTGCTATTTTGTCCAGAAGTTTTTGTAATACTGATAAAGTACGCAGTATTGACGCTATACGGTCAACATTTATAAATGGTATGAAAGAAATACGGAATTTTGAAGCCGAGTGCCTGATGCACAGAAAATTCTTTACGGATAATACTGAAATTTTAAAAGAAAAAGTTAAAAACATAGTGAATAATAATTAGATATAATTTTGAAGGTTAATTGATAGACATTATAATTAAAAAAGTTTCAAATACAGGAGCAAAAGTATGAATTTGCTTATAACCGGTGCGGTTTGTTTGGATGAAGAAAAATTAAATATTATAAAGCAGCTTAATCACAATATTGTTTTTATGCAGCAGGAAAAGGATTCGTTGCCTTGTAACCCTAAGTGGGTTCAGGGGGTTGTTTGCAATGGCCTTTTTTTGTCGCATGATATTAAAGAATTCTCTAATCTTAAGTTTATTCAGCTGACAAGTGCAGGATATGATCGCGTCCCCATGGATTACATAAAATCGCACGATATTGAAATCCATAATGCTCACGGAGTTTACAGTATTCCAATGGCAGAGTTTGCCGTTTGCGGCGTATTACAGTTATATAAACAAAGCCGCTTTTTTTTGGAAAATCAAAAAAGCAAAAAATGGGAAAAGCATCGCGGACTTACCGAGCTTTGCGGAAAAGCAGTTTGTGTTGTAGGCTGCGGCAGCGTGGGGAGCGAGTGTGCAAAGCGTTTTAACGCATTCGGATGCCGTGTTACGGGCATTGATATTAAGCCATATAAGAGTAATGATTTTGAAACAATGTTGCCGCTTTCGCGGTTAAACGAGGTTCTCTCTGAAAGCGATATAGTAATACTGACCTTGCCGCTTTGTGAAGAGACTTTTCATTTAATTAATGCCAAAAGACTTAGCAAAATGAAACAAAATGCAATTCTTTTAAATATTGCGCGGGGCAGTATTGTTGATACCGCAGCACTTGAAAACGCGCTTACAAAGAATTTGGGCGGTGCTGTTCTTGATGTTTTTGAGGATGAACCGCTTAGAAGCAACAGCCCGCTTTGGAATATGGAAAATGTAATAATTACACCGCACAACAGTTTTGTCGGGGACAAAAATGCCGAGCGGCTCAGTAATATTATAATAAAAAATTTGAATTTTGAGAAACAGGTACTATGAAAAAAGATGTTTTATTAATTGCAAATTATTGGCACTTTGAAGAAGAAAAAAGCAGCAGCCGTTATCGCTCTTTTGCGGATATTCTTTGCAAAGAGTATGACCTGGAGGTTGTTACATCAACCTTCTGTCATCTGAAAAAAGCGCAGCGCGATGCTCAAAAGCTGCATCTTGACTCCTTACCGTATAAAATGAAGCTGTGTTATGAAAAGGGATATTCAAAGAACATCAGTCTTCGCAGAATAAGCAGCTATTCGCAATTCGGCAAAAATGTTTTAAAGTATTTAAAAACGCGGAAAAAGCCGGATCTTATTATGGTTTCGGTGCCATCGCTTTCGGTTGCGGACTATGCAAGCAAATATGCAAAAGAAAATAATATACCGCTTATTATAGATATTCAGGATTTATGGCCGGAGGCATTTAAAATGGCGCTTAACATTCCGGTTGTTTCGGATATATTATTTTATCCCATGCTGCGGCAGGCAAATCGAATTTATTCGCGAGGCGATGTAATAATGGCGGTTTCGAATACTTATGCCGAGCGCGGAAAGGCGGTAAACAAGTCCGCCGATACGCTTAGTATATATATCGGTACCGACAGCGCTTTGGTTGAAGAAAAGACCAAAGGGATAGAAATTTCTAAGGAAAAAGACAAGTTTGTAGTTGCATATGTCGGCGCCCTGGGCCACAGTTATGATATAAAAGGTGTTATTGACGCAATTAAACTTCTTAAGGGCAAGGGCGTTACTGATATTAAGTTTAAGGTAATGGGCGAAGGCGTAAAGCGGTCGGAATTTGAGGAGTATGCGAAGGAGTGCGGAATAGACTGTGAGTTCACCGGTTTACTGGAGTATGGAACAATGATGAAAACTCTTGAAAGCTGTGATGTTGCCGTTAATCCGATTGTAGGCCGTTCGGTTTCCAGCATTATAAACAAGGTTTCGGATTATGCTGCGGCAGGTATACCTGTTATTAACACTCAAAACAGCAGGGAATACCGAGATCTTTTAACTAAGTATGAAGCCGGTATAAATGTTCAAAACGGCAGCTCCGAAGAGCTTGCCGATGCAATTTTAAAGTATTACAGTGATCCTGAATATAAAAATCAAAGCGGAAAAAACGAAAAGAAAATGTTTAATGAGTTGTTTGACCGTGCAAATAATTACCCACGGTTGATTGAAAAAATGGAGGAATTGTTTGATGAACAAAAAGGCGAAAGATGTTATTAAAACAATATGGCGCTTTCCGTTTCAACGCATATATCGTTTGAAATTAAGAAATCAACATTTCAGTCTGATCACTTGTAATTGTATCGGAGGAGCACTCAGTCATGATTTGGGACATCAATTCCGTTCACCTACGGTAAATTTAATTATCCCGGAATATTTGAAATTTGTTGAAAATTTACCGTATTATTTGGAAACCCCGATTTCGCAAGGGGGGGGACGGTGTTACATCCCAGGGCTGGCCGATTGGCATTGTTGGAGATATTAAAATTCTCGGCGTACATTATCAAAGCTATGATGATTTAAGCCAAGCATGGGAAAAAAGAAGAAAAAGAGTGAATTTTGACAATATTTTTCTAATTGCAACCGATGAGTATATTAAAACACCGCAGGATATCGAGGCTTTTTCAAATCTGCCATATCCCAAAGTGCTGTTTAAGTCCCATAATGAAATCAATTATGATTTTGAAGTATATATTCCGGGTCCAGATACGCGCGATAATGTCGGAGATCTTTTAAGGTATGCCAATTTTTCCGGCGTCAGATTATTTGAGAAGTATTTTGACTGTATAGGTTGGCTTAATGCGAATGCGGCATCAAAATCAACCTGATACCTAAAGGAAAGGAGGCGGAACATGAAGGTTCTTATTATGAGTCATAACCCCATTACAGATTATAACAGTATGGGTAAAACCATGCTGGGGCTATTTTCCGCCTTTTGTGAAGACGAGCTTTGCCAGTTCTATGTTTATCCCACTCTTCCTAACATAAAGGTGTGCAAAAGCTATTATCGACTGACTGACAAAGAAGCGATGCGAAGTATTCTTTTTCGTCGTAATGCCGGCAGACAAATAAATGATGAAGATATAAATTCAAAGAATACTCTTTACGAAAATAAAAGTTCCGCAAAAATGTATCGCTCAAAAGAAAAACATAAGGAACTAAAAATATTTTTAAGGGATTTTGTCTGGAAATTATCATCCGTTAAAAATCAGAGTTTTAAAAAGTGGCTTGAAAAAGAAAAACCGGATGTTATTTTTGCGGCTCCCGGAGCCTCCGGGTTCTTTTATAATCTGATACAAAAGGTTGCAAAACTGCTTAAAATTCCGATAGTTACCTATGTCTGCGACGACTTTTATTTCAGCAGTAAAGAGAAAGGTTCATTTATTGGCAAAATTTATGCGCGCTATATCAGAAAAAAAATCAGAAAACTTATAAGCAATTCAAATCAGGTTGTTACCATTTCAAACGAGCTTGCGCGGGATTATACCAAGGAGTTTGGATGTGAATGTACAGTAATTTCCACCGGTGCAAATTTAACGGTTGCCGAAAAGCCGTCCTGCGGCGACGGAAAAATCGTTTCATATTTTGGTAATTTGCAGCTGGGAAGATACATTTCGCTGTCAAAGGTTGCAAGAGCGTTAGATGAATATAACAAAAAGTTTGGCAAAGATACCGTTTTAAATATTTATACTGCGGATAAATCAAGTGAAATTTCATTGGAATTCGACGGAATTTCCTGCGCGCGTTTTTGCGGTTTCGTTCCGGCTGAAGAAATGTACAAGGAAATGAAAAAAGCGTCGGTGCTTATTCATGTTGAATCGTTTGACAGGGAAAACAGAGAAAGGGTTAAGTATTCTGTTTCCACAAAAATCGCAGATTCGCTTGCCTGCGGAATATGTCTGTTTGCATACGGACCTTCCGGTATTGCGTCGATTGAATATTTAAAAATTAACGACTGTGCCTTCACCGCTCAAAACGAGCAGGAACTTAAGGAAAAAATCACGAGCTGTTTAAGTGAGCCGGAGCTGAGAATGGGTAAGGCGCAAAAGGCGCTTTTGACTGCTGTAAAAAATCATGATTGCAAAAAACAAAGCGAGCTGCTTAAAACAACTATATTCAAGGTGTTGGCATGAAAATATTACAGGTTAATGTTGTATATAACACGGGAAGTACCGGAAAGATTGTTTATGATATACATACCGAACTAAAAAAGCAGAATATAAAATCGGTTGTTTGCTATGGCCGCGGCCCTGAGGTAAGCGAAGAAAATGTATACAAAATATGCGGAGAACTTTATTCCGACATAAATCATTTTTACGCTAACCTGTCAGGAGTAATATACGGCGGTTGTATTGTTTCAACCAACAAACTTATTTCGGTAATTAAAAGTGAAAAACCCGATGTAGTTCATTTGCACTGTTTAAACGGATATTTTGTTAACATATATCGCCTTGTAACATGGCTTAAAAATCACAAGGTAAAAACGGTTTTAACTCTGCACGCAGAGTTCATGTATACAGGCGGATGCAGCCATGCGCTTGAATGTAAACAGTGGCTTTGTGAATTCGGTTGCGGAACAGAAAAATGTCCTTTGTACCGCACAGACATGAAATCCTGGCTTTTTGATCGCAGCCGTACCATGTGGTGGCGCATGAAAAAGGCCTTTGACGGATTTGAAAAGGATTTGACTGTAACATCTGTTTCTCCTTGGCTTATGGAGCGTGCGTCGGCATCGCCCATTTTGCGGGGTAAAAAACATTGCGTTGTTCTTAACGGAATAGACACAGAAATTTTTCATCCATATGACAGTGAAAGCTCTTCGGATCTGAAAAAGGAACTTAATATAGTAAGCGGGCCGGTTGTTTTTCATGCTACTGCATTATTCAGCGATGATCCGAATCACATAAAGGGCGGATATTATATTATTGAGCTTGCAAAGCGGCTGCCAAACATTAAATTTGTTGTAGCGGGCGCTTATAAAGGAGAAATGAATCTTCCCGGAAACATTATTCTTTTGGGTAAGGTTTCGGACAAGGAAAAGCTAGCAAGGCTTTATTCAATGGCGGATCTTTCGGTAATAACAAGCAAAAGGGAAACCTTTTCAATGATAGTGGCAGAATCCATGTGCTGCGGAACACCCATAATAGGATTTAATGCGGGAGCTCCTGAAACTATAGCAATACCTCAGTTCAGTGCCTTTTCAAAGCATGGAGATCTTGACGCTTTAGAGGAAAATTTAAAAAGATTTTTAAATATGGATTTTTGTGATATAGCAGAAAAAGCTTTTGAAAAATATTCAAAAGAAAAAATGGTTCAAAACTATAAAAAAATTTACATTTCATGCGCGGCGAACGAGGTGAAAAATAAGGATGACTAGCAGCCCCAATACGGACCTTAAAAATTTTGGTATAAAAACTAAAGAACCAAAAACAAAAAATTTAATTTTCTTTGTTCTTTACATATCACTTGTTATGGTGGTATACATACTTCCGTCGGTAAAACTTATTGTTCCTTATATACCTGCGGCAGTTTTAATGCTTGCTTTTTTTCCGATTGCCATGTTTAAAACGCAAAAATACATGAATTACTGTGTTTTGCTTATTGCAACAACGGTTCTGTATGTGTTTATTTATTTTATAAATGGCATAGGCGGTGTAACCGATTCCATAAACGAAATAATACGATCTCTGCGGTTTTTTATGCCGGTGCTTTGGGCTTTGTATGCATTGAATTTTTGCACGCCGAAACAGCGCCGCTGTATACTTATTGTGTTTTTCATTATTGCAGTGTTTATTCTGATAAAAACAATAATAGCACTTGAAAAGGATGTATGGATATCCCGTATTTTAGCACAGGATAAAACATCTGATACTTCCGAAATCAGGGCATACAGAATGGGAAATGTCGGAGGATTTGAATTTTCTTATATGATGGGTGTTGTTACCATTTGCCTTGCGTGGGCAGCACTGAAGTGCAAAAACATATGGGCGAAAATTTTTCTGATTGCGGGAACCGTTTTATGCTTTTATTATATTATACAAACCATGTATATGACCCTGCTTATTTTAACATCTATCGGAACTATATTGCTTTTTATTTTTAACACCAAAAACGCATTGGCAAAGATTTTACTTATTTTCGGCAGTATAGTTATTGCCTTTTCGCTTCCGGCCATTTGTAAATACCTTTCAGGGGTTTTCACCGACTCATTGCTTTCAACAAAGTTTATGCAGTTTTACACAGCCATGACAGGCGGAGGAACCGATTCTCTCGGCTCCCGTCCTGAACTTATGTCGGAGGCTTTTTATCGTTGGGTTAAAAGCCCTATATGGGGCGGAGGTAATGTTTCTGCGCGTACTCATTCATTCTTTTTTTCCGCTTTGGAATCAACAGGGCTTTTAGGAATTCTAATGTTGATTTTGTGTTTTAGAGGCACATATAAAATCATTTTGTCGGAGCTTAAAAGCAAACAAACCGAAACACTTTTATTTACAATAGTATTTATGTATGTTATAGTGCTGGCTGTATTTAATCCGGTCGGATATGTATTTGAAGTTACAATTGCAGCATTTTTTATAACACCGGTTTGGTCGGAGCTTTTCAGTAAAACGGCTTTAAAAGAAAACGAGAAAGAGAAAGAAAGCGCTGAAGAACGCCGAGTGATAAGTGATCTTGAGAGAAGAGTTTTAAAAAAGAATGTGATGAAATAACAAATTAAAAGCACATTTTTATAATTTGAATTTTAGTTTTATTTATTGGCTACTTTAAAACTGTCTGAACGAATTAAGTTTTTAAATTATATTTATTAAAATATGAATATGCTAAAGGAGAACGATAAATGGATAAGTGGGAAAACGACATAGCTGTGCTTTGTATTTTCTTTGCGCGCCCTGAACAATTTGCAAAGTCGTTTGAATGTGTAAGAAAAGCCCGTCCGCGTGTACTGTTGCTTTGGCAGGACGGTCCGCGTGAGGGTGTTGCGAGCGATGTTGAAAATATACAAAAATGCCGTGAAATTGCGGAAAATATTGACTGGGAGTGCGAAGTTCACCGTAATTATCATGAAAAAAATATGGGCTGCGATCCGTCAACCCATTTATCGCATAAATGGGCTTTCAGCATTGTTGATAAATGCATTATTCTTGAAGATGACATTATCCCGGCACCCACATTCTTCCCCTTTTGTAAAGAACTTTTAGACAAATATGAAAATGATACAAGGATTGACCGCATTTGCGGGCAGACCTTATTCGGCGGTGTTCCGGACAAACGATACAGTTACTTTTTCGGCCGCAGTGGATCTTCGTGGGGTTGGGCAACATGGAAAAGGGTTGCCGACACATGGGAGAGCAACTATGAATTTTTAAATGATCAATATTATTTGGATTTGGCAAGGCACCGTTTTGCAAACAAGCGTTTCGAATACAGTTTAAAAGCGGCCAGCCAGCGTGCAAAAGAAAATGTTGCATACTGGGAACATATTGTGGGATTCAGAACTACTCTTCAGTCCGGGCTTGTTATATATCCCAGTGAGAACATGATTGAAAATGTCGGCACATCGCAAAATGCAACACATGCGCCGGACAATATAGCGGAGTTGCCTAAAGATATACAATCAATGTTTACAACGAGGGCTGTAGATATTAAGTTTCCGCTGAAACATCCTCCTTATGTTATTGAAGATTATCATTATTTTGATAACATCATGAAACATATTAATCCCGGATTTTTTAAAAAAATATCCAGAAAATTTGAACATACTTACCGCAAAATCCTTTTGAAATTCAGGAGAAAATAGAATGAAATATCTGGTTATCGGCGACGCCGGTTCAATGCATATTTTTAACTTTGTAAAAACCGTACTTATGCCTCGCGGATATGAAGTGCATTTGCTTACTCTTTCTGCCGAACCGGTTAGGGAAAATTTCAGAAAGTTTTACAAAGAAAACGGAATAACTGTTCATGCTATTGCAGAAAAGGGATATCGCGGTATAAACAAAAAAGACAGATTTCACAGAACACTTAATATATTAAGAAAACTGCGTCTTATGCGTGATGTTCCGAAGGTTGATATATGCCATGTACATTCGGTTTATAAAACGGCCTGCTTAATGGTGCTGCGCAATAGAAAAAAGTTTGACAAACTCATTCTTTCCTATTGGGGCGGCGATATTGAGGACAGAGAAAAAGCCGTTATAACTATTCGGAAAAAATGTTTCAAATATGCCGATGCAATTACCGTTACGGTCAAAGAAACATATAATATGTTTCGCCGCATTTATGGTGATGAATACGATAACAAACTGCGTATTTGCCGCTTTGCCACAGATGGTCTTGCATGCATAAAAAAGTTAAGCGGAGAAATGAGCCGCGAAGAGTGCAGAAAAACCTATAAAATTCCGCCGGGTAAAATATGCGTCACCTGCGGATACAGCGCTTATGCGGCGCAGCACCAGGACTTATGTCTCAAAGCAATCGGCTCGCTTCCTATTGAAATAAAAGAGAAGTTGTTTGTAATTGTGCCTATGCAATATGGCAGATATGATTACGAGTATATTGAAAAGGTTCGCAAAGCGGCTGTAGAATCCGGAACCAAGTACAGTATCCTTGAGGAGTTTGTTCCTTTTGAAATAAGCGCGCAGCTTGCAATTGCAACAGATATTTATCTTCACCTTCGTGATACCGACGCATTTTCAAATGCGCTTAAAGAACATGTATTTGCAGGTTCGTACATTATCAAGGGCGACTGGCTTAAATATCCGGAGCTTGAAGAGATGAATGCACCTTTAAAGTCAATTTCGTCGTTTGCGATGCTGGGTGAAACATTGAAAAAAGTAATTGAAAATATAACTGTCAAGAAGGAAATAGATCTTTTTGAGCCTATTTATGAAATGTATTCCACCGATTCGGTTAAAAAACAGTGGAGTGATGTTATAGAATTTGCAATGCTTAAAGGTAGGATTAGATGATAAATACTAATAAACAAATAAAAATCGGAGCAGTAATATCGTATTTCTCCATTGCCGTAAATATACTGGCAGGATTTATTTATACTCCATGGATGATAGATAAAATCGGAAAGGGCGATTACGGTTTATATACTTTGGCCAACTCTCTTATTACATTGTTTCTTGTGGATTTTGGTCTTGGTTCTGCTGTTAGTCGTTATATTGCCAAATATCGTGCCGAAGGGCGTCAGGATAAAATAAATAATTTTCTCGGAATAGTTTACAAACTTTATCTGGCGATTGATATGGTGATTTTGATTGCCCTTGTTGTAGTGTTTTTCTTTATAGACCGCATATATTTAAAGCTGACACCCTCCGAGCTTGAAAAATTCAAAATAGTTTATTTAATTTCAGCTTCATTTGCCATTGTCAATTTCCCGTTTGTGACCTTAAACGGAATATTAAATTCATATGAAGAGTTTATCCATTTAAAACTGGCTGATGTTATATACAGGGTTTTGCTGATTGCGTTAACAGTGGTTGCATTGCTAATGGGTTATGGTCTTTATGCATTGGTACTGGTACATGCGATCGAGGGCCTTATTATTATAGTTTATAAACTTGCGGTAATTAAAAAACGCGTTGGACTTAAGGTGAATTTCAGGTATTTTGATCGATCGTTATGCAAAGACATATTTGGCTTTTCAATATGGGTTACAATATCAACACTGGCTCAAAGATTGGTGTTCAATATAACGCCGTCGATTCTCGGCGCTGTTGCCAGCAGTGCGGCTATTGCGGTATTTGGTATTGTTACTACGATTGAAGGGTATGCATATACAATAACCACTGCAATTAACGGCATGTTTATGCCTAGGATTTCAAGGATTTACGAACACGGCGGAGAAAAAGAGGAACTTATGCCTCTTTTGACAAATGTGGGAAAATTTCAATATGCGCTTAACGGTCTTATTGTTGCAGGATTTGCTGTTATTGGCAAAGACTTTATAAATATTTGGATGAACAGTACATATTCAGACGCTTATTATGGAATATTGCTTGTTATAATCCCGGGGCTGTTTTATAATTCACTGCAAATTGCAAATACTGCAATGATTGTAAGAAAAAAGGTTAATTTGCAAGCCTGGGTAAATTTGGGAATGGGAGTTTTTAATGTTGTCATTTCATTAGTCTTATCACGCAAATACGGAGTTATAGGAGCATGCGTTTCAATTTTTATTGCTTATATGCTTCGTGCATTGGCATTGCTTGTAGTATATAAAAAAGTATTAAAACTTGATATGGCAATTTTCGTTAAAAGATGTTATATTAGAATGGGAATACCGATTATCTTTACTATATGCTTAGGATTTTTTGTAAACCACTGGTTCCCTGGCAGCGGATGGATTTCTTTGGGCATTAGGGCGGTTATAACCGTTTTTGTATATGTTGTTACAGTATTCTTTTTTGGGTTTGATGAAAACGAGAAAAAGAAAATACTGAAAATTAAAAAATAAGGAGAATAAAAAATGTCACTTTTTTCAAATAAGACTTTATTGATCACCGGCGGTACCGGATCTTTTGGAAATGCCGTACTTAACCGTTTTCTTAAAACGGACATTGGGGAAATACGCATTTTTTCAAGGGACGAAAAAAAGCAGGATGACATGCGTCATGAATATCAGGCAAAATATCCTGATGATTTTCAGAAAATCAAGTTTTATATAGGTGATGTGAGATCGCTTGAGTCTTGCCGCAATGCAATGTACGGTGTAGATTATATTTTCCACGCGGCAGCTTTGAAACAGGTGCCTTCTTGCGAATTTTTTCCAATGGAGGCTGTTCGCACAAACATTATAGGTACGGATAATGTGCTCACTGCTGCAATTGAGGCAGGGGTTGAATCCGTTATATGCCTTTCAACCGATAAGGCCGCATATCCCGTTAATGCAATGGGAACCTCTAAAGCTATGGAGGAAAAGGTTGCTGTCGCAAAATCCCGCAACAGCGGAAAAACAAAAATTTGCTGCACCCGTTACGGCAATGTAATGTGCTCCCGCGGATCGGTTATTCCGCTTTGGATAGACCAAATAAAAGAAGGGAATCCCATAACCGTAACCGAACCCTCAATGACCCGGTTCATAATGTCTTTGGACGAAGCAGTTGACCTGGTTATTTTCGCCTTTGAGTATGGCGAAAACGGTGATGTTCTTGTTCAAAAAGCTCCTTCAACAACAATTAAAATTCAGGCAGAAGCTGTTTGCGAATTGTTTGGAGGAAACAAGGAAAATATTAAGGTTATAGGAATACGCCACGGCGAAAAGATGTACGAGACTCTCCTTACAAACGAAGAATGTGCCCACGCAATTGATATGGGTGACTTTTACAGAGTTCCGGCAGACAACCGCGGACTTAATTACGACAAGTATTTCAACAAGGGCGAAGAAAACAGAAATCCTTTAACCGAATTCAATTCGCACAATACAAGGATGCTTACTCTGGAAGAAACAAAAGAGAAGATAGCGTCTCTTGAATATATAAAGGAAAGATTAAACGAGGACAAATAAGATGGACAAGTTTAAGTGGCAGCAAAACGGAAAAATCAAACTTTGCATAGGACTTGGCACACGCCCGGAGATCATTCGACTTGCGGCGGTTATTAAGCGTTGCCGTGAGTATTTTGATACATGCGTAATTTATTACAACCAAAACTGGGACAAAAATCTTTCAACTGTATTCTGGGAAGATTTTGAGCTAAAAAACAACAAAGGTGAATACGGTCCTGATCTTTTGGTGCCTGTTGTAGGGGATAATCTGGGGGTTACCTGCGGAAATATTTTGGGCAGAAGCTATGAAATTTTATCTGAACTTAATCCGGATGGGTATCTTGTTTTGGGTGATACCAATTCATGCCTTTCTGCAATTTCCGCAAAAAGACTTCATATACCGCTTTTTCATATGGAAGCGGGCAACCGCTGCAAGGATGAATGTTTGCCTGAAGAAACAAACCGCCGTGTTGTTGATGTAATTTCGGATGTAAACCTTTGCTATTCGGAGTTCGCAAGAAAATATCTTGCCGACACAGGTCTTCCGAAAGAGAGAACCTACATGACCGGTTCGCCTATGGCAGAAGTTTTGCGAAATAATCTTGAAAAGATCGAGGCATCGGATGTTCTTGAACGCTTGGGACTTGAGCCTGACCGATATATACTTCTTTCTGCTCACAGGGAGGAAAATATCGATACCGAAAAGAACTTTACATCCCTTTTTACTGCAATTAATGCTTTGGCACAAAAGTATGACATGCCTATTCTTTATTCCTGCCATCCCAGAAGCAGGAACAGACTTGAAAAAAGCGGATTTAAACTTGATCCCAGAGTAAGGGTTAACGAACCGCTTGGATTTAATGATTACAATAAGCTTCAAATGAATGCACTTGCCATTGTTTCGGATTCCGGAACTCTGCCGGAAGAGAGCAGCTTTTATCTTTCTATAGGTCATCCCATTGCTGCCGTATGTATCAGAACATCGACTGAGCGTCCGGAAGCGCTTGAGGCCGGCGACTTTATTCTTGCGGGAATTACAACAACCGAACTGCTTCAGGCTACAGATATGGCGATAGATATGAAACAAAAGGGTATTCTTGGAAAACCCTGCCCGGATTATGTGGATGAAACGGTTTCTATGAAGGTTGTAAGAATTATTCAGGGATATATAAATGTTGTTAATAAAATGGTTTGGAGAAAGGGAAACTGAGACCTTCCGGCAAGGTTTATTCACGGTGTGTAAAAACACCTACCAAACGAGAGGGAACAGTTGATGAATAACACTTATAAATCGGTAATCGGCATTATATATAGTGCGGTTACAGGGGAAAAACGGGTTATACCCGGTGATTTTAATTTATCAGATGGCATTAAAATCGCAAAACGGCACAGAATTGAAACTATGTTTTATTACGGACTTATAAATTGCGGAGTCAGCAAGGATGATCCGTTTATGCAAAGTCTTTTTGTGTCGGTTTGCAAGAATTATGCAATAAGCGAGCAGCAAATACTTGCATTAGATGAACTGTTCGGCGCTTTTGATCAAAAAAATATTGAATACATGCCGCTTAAGGGCACACTTTTAAAAAAATTATATCCGAATCCTGAAATGCGTAGCATGGGCGACGCCGACATTCTGATTAAAACCGAGCAATTAGATGCAATTAAGCAGATAATGCAGGAGTTTGGATATTCGTTTATTGAGGAAAGCGATCATGAATATATTTTTAATAGGCAAAATGTGCGGATTGAACTGCATAAGAGGTTAATACCGTCTTACAACAAGGATTATTACGCATATTTCGGTGATGGCTGGCAACTGGGAAAGATTAAAAAAGGCAGTATGTTTTTAATGACGAATGAAGATCAGATGATTTATTTATTCACTCATTTTGCAAAGCATTACCGTGACGCCGGTATAGGAATACGGCATATTGTGGATTTTTGGGTTTATATGAAAAGCAATCAAAAGCCAAACGAAAAATATATTAAAATGGAACTGAAAAAACTGCAACTATACGAATTCTATGTAAATGTTATGAATACTATCTCAGTTTGGTTTGATGATGGAAAATCTAACGCAAAGACCGATTTGATAACGAAAGTTATTTTTAACAGCGGTGTATATGGGAGGACAGAATCCCAGGTGCTTTCAAAAGCGGTAAAAATGAGCAAGTCCGCAAAAAATGTAAAACTTAAAAGGACATTTAATATAGTTTTTTTACCGTATAAAAATATGTGCAAAAAATATCCGGTATTAACAAAAGCGCCTGTATTGCTGCCTGCTATGTGGATATACAGAATAGTAACAATTCCGTTTTTAAAACCAGACTCTGTAAGCAAACAGATAAATAAGGTTAAAATGATAAGTGACAAGCAGGTTGAAGATTACAATAAAGATCTTAATTTTGTCGGACTGGATTTTAATTTTAAAGAATAGAATAATAAGCAAAACTAAAAAGGTCGCGCTCCGTTTTTTTCGGAGCGCGACCTTTTAAAATGCAATAAATCTCTATACCTAATTTGTCATATAGGGTTAGTACTGTTCAAGCGCTTTTAAGGCAGTTTCTTTAAACTTACTTATCACATTCTCCGGAGATATGATTTTAATATCACTGCCGAAATTCATAAGCCAGGTTAAAAAGGTTGGGCTTACTGCAACGCGAACAGCAACCAGAAAAGTATTCTCATCATTTTTTCGCATATGCACATTTAAACCAAATCGATCTATAATTATGCTTGACATATTATTTTTACATATCAAAGTTACAAGTTCTTCTTTGCCGCCGTACATACTGAATGTTTTGTTTGAATAAAGCGCCATGTCAAAATTTTCAAATAATTCTTCACCTTTTCTGCTAAGCTTTGTTATTTTCAGATTAAGCATTTTGTCAACGCGGTAATGCTTAATTTTATTTGCCGCAGAGTCAAAACCTATCATATAATAGTTTTCATCATCCCATATAAGCGACCAAGGACTTATTATATAGGTTTGTCCGTTATGGCGAAGAACCCGGTTTTTGTCAGGATTCCAGTCAAAATAATTAAAGGAAATTTGTTTGTTTTTATTTATTGCCGACTGAATGTAGTCTACTGAATAATATATACTCTCATTCATGGTTTTTATGCGGTTTGCAACATAGACATTTTTTTGGAGGCTTTGGGCTTCATATTTTCCTGCCAGTTCTTCGATTTTTTTGATCAGCTCCTCGCTTTTTTTGTGGGTAATGAATTTGGAGGATTGAACAGCGTCCACAAGCAGTTTGAGTTCCGTAAGTTCAAACTTTTTGTTGTCAGCAAAATACTTTGCCGGTTTTTCATTAGTCATTTTAATATTAGCGCCGAATTCATTCAGAGCTCTGATATCGCTATATATGCTTTTCCTTTCACTATCAATCCCTAAAGAGTTAAGGCGGTCTAAAATTTCCGGCATTGACAAACCGTGATTTTTATCGGTTTCTTCCGAAAAGATTTTTTCGAGATACAAAATTTTCAATTTATTATTTGCACTTTTCGGCACTAAAGCCACCCCCATAATTTAGAGAATATACAAAATTATATCATCTGATGATAATTTATTCAAGTGTTGCATCACAAGTGAGAACTGCCTGATAAACAGCAATTTTTCCGTTATTCTGCATCCTCGCAAAGCGGTTGATTTATAAGTGTTTGCATGATATAATTTTAATCGGAAATGATAAAGATTTATCTTTTACGGTTTTTGTTTCGGAGGTTATAATTAATGGAAATTTCAAAGATATTATCTAAAGTAGACCATACAAATTTAAGTAAGAGTGCAACATTTGAGGATATTAAGGCATTATGTGACGATGGTATGAAGTTCTCCACGGCGTCTGTTTGCATACCTCCGTTTTATGTTAAACCGGCCGCTGAATATGTTAAAGGCAGAATAAAAATATGCACGGTTATAGGGTTCCCAAACGGATATAATACAACCGCGGCAAAGGTTTTTGAAACCGAAGATGCAGTACAAAACGGTGCAGATGAAATAGATATGGTTATCAATATAGGACTTGTAAAGCAGAAAAAATTTGACCTTGTTCTTGAAGAAATAAGGGCAATAAGAGAAGCCTGCGGGGACCGCGTTTTAAAGGTTATTATTGAAACATGTCTTTTAAACAAAGAGGAAAAAATTAAAATGTGCGAGGTTGTTTCGGCATCTGGAGCCGATTTTATTAAAACATCTACGGGATTTTCAACCGGTGGAGCAACATTTGAGGACATAATACTAATGAAAAAATTTGTAACCAACGGGGTTAAAATTAAAGCTGCCGGCGGAATTGCATCTATTTATGATGCTGAAAAATTCATACAGCTGGGAGCCGACCGACTGGGCACCAGCAAAGTTGTTAAAATTGCAAAAACTTTATAGATTTAAAAGGATGTGTGATTATGAATGAAAAAATGTATCCAACTCCTCATATAGACGCGACTCCTGAGGATTTTGCAAAGACCGTATTAATGCCCGGGGATCCGCTTAGGTCAAAATTTGTTGCCGAAAACTTTTTGTCCGACGCAGTTTTAATAAATAATGTAAGAGGCGTTAGGGGGTACACCGGCAAATACAAAGGCCATGATGTAACCGTTATGGCAAGCGGTATGGGTATTCCGTCCATAGGGATATATTCCTATGAGCTTTACAACTTTTTCGGAGTTGAGAATATTATAAGAATCGGCTCTGCCGGGGCGCTGCAAAAGGATATTAAGATCAAGGATATTGTTTTCGGCATGGGCGCATGTACAAATTCAAATTATGCTTCTCAGTTTGGAATTGCAGGGAATATTGCTCCAATATGTAGCTATTTTCTATTAAAAAATGCTGTAAACGCAGCAAAAAACAAGAATGTAAATTATCACATAGGTAATCTTTTTTCATCAGACACTTTTTATAATGATGATGCAAAGGCAAACGAAGGATATATAAAAATGGGTGCTTTGGCGGTTGAAATGGAAGCAGCCGGTTTGTATCTCAACGCCATGAGATCCGGGAAAAACGCTCTAGCCATATGCACAATATCAGATCACATTGTTACCGGTGAAACCACAACGGCTATTGAACGACAGAATTCTTTTACCGATATGATTGAAATTGCGCTTGAAACGGCAGCAGCGGTTTAGGCTCTTTATCGTTTAATTTTTAGTTATATTGGCTAATTTTTAATTATATCGGCTGACTTATATCTGAGCTTGTATAATTCGGACTTCCGTTAGTCTAACACAAACTGGCGTTTGTTTAACTCAGATCGGCATTGATACGGCTTGAATTTGCATTAAAAAATAATGTACAACATGTTTTATTGAGGTGAAACAGTATGAGTTGTAAAAGGGTATTTTTAATTGTGCTGGACAGTTTTGGCGTCGGAGCTTTGCCTGATGCCGAGAAATTCGGCGATACCGCGGATTCCAATACGCTTAAAGCATGTTTTGAAACCGGAATTTTGAATATACCGAATATGATAAAATTGGGTATATCAAACATTCCCTGTGTTAATTATCTGAAAACGCCGTTAAAGCAAACTGGTGCCTGCTTCAGAGCAGCGGAAAAGTCTATGGGGAAGGACACTACCACCGGACATTGGGAAATTGCAGGAATAATATCCCAAAAACCTTTCCCCACATTTAAAAACGGCTTCCCTGAGGAAATTATAAACGAAATTAAAGCGCAAACAAAGCGCGGAGTTCTTTGCAACAAACCGTATTCCGGAACAGAGGTAATAAAAGACTACGGAGACGAGCATGAAAGAACCGGTGATTTAATCATTTACACATCTGCTGACAGCGTTATGCAAATTGCCGCTGATGAAAAAATAGTTCAGGTAGAAAAGTTATATGAATATTGCATGATGGCAAGGAAAATTTTGTGCGGAAAAAATGCAGTGGGCAGGGTGATTGCGCGTCCTTTTATTTTAAAAGACGGCAGTTATGTGCGTACTGCAAACCGCAGAGATTTTTCTTTGCAGCCGCCGGAGAAAACAATGCTTGATTTTATTAATGAAAGCGGCAAGGATGTTATATCGGTTGGAAAGATTTTTGATATTTTTGCGGGGCGTGGAATAACAAAGGCTTTTAAAACTCATTCGAATGATGAGGGTATGTCGCAGACTCTGAAGCTTGCCGATGAGCATATAAGCGGTATTTGTTTTACAAATCTTGTGGATTTTGATATGCTTTACGGGCACCGAAATGACGCTGTGGGGTATGCCAAAGCCCTCAACAGGTTTGATAATTGGCTTGAGGAGTTTCTAAAAAAGCTGTCTAAGGATGATCTTTTGATTATAACTGCCGACCACGGATGCGATCCCTCGGATGTCAGCACTGATCATACAAGGGAGTACATTCCAATTTTAGTATACGGAGACAGTATTGTGCCGGGAGGGTACGGAACGCTTGACACATATGCTGACATCGGTGCTTCGGTATGCGATTATTTAAATGTAAAATACAGTGGCAGTGGTAAAAGCTTTATGGGCAGAATTACCGGGTAATGCCGAGTAAAAAAATTTAAAATTCAATATTCGGGGGACTTGATTATGACCGGACGGGAACTTTTAGATAAAGCGATAAAGGCAAGGGAAAATTCCTATGCGCCATATTCGAATTTTTTTGTTGGCGCTGCGCTTTTGTGTGAAGACGGAAGTGTTTACACCGGTTGCAATATAGAAAATTCCGGTTTTTCGGCTACGGTATGCGCTGAAAGGACTGCCATATTTAAGGCAATAAGTGAGGGTAAGCGGAAATTTGCGGCAATTGCAATAGCGGGCGGAAAGGGAACTACCGTCGAATGTTTTCCGTGCGGAGTATGCCGCCAGGTTTTAAGTGAGTTTTGTGATGAAGAATTAATCATTTATACAGAAAATGGCGGTCGTGTTAATAAGCATAAGTTAAAAGAATTATTACCTTTTGCATTTAGCGGCCTTAATTAAAAGACAAATTATTTGTTCAGTTGTTTAGGCAAACAGTGATAAATCCGAATCTGTTTTTTAAACGCTAATTTTTCACATGGCATTTGTTAAAATACTCGGT
>CAKSDA010000020.1 GCA_934444895.1 uncultured Eubacteriales bacterium
CCTATGGAGGAGAATCGGTTATATGGCAAAAAACAATAGGAGATAAAATTGAAAAGTGTGAAGTCATTGCAACACTAAAAAATGATATTCCGGTTTATTCACCGTTTGGGGGATACCTAAAAGGAATTGAAATAGGTCCCTCTTTCGGACATATTAAAGGAATGCAGTATGCCATTATAGAAATTTCCGACTCTAAAACGGAATATTCACCGGCTTTTCCGGATATTGGTTCCGTTATGGATAAAGAGGCATTTTTGAAAACCATAAAATCAGCGGCAATAATCGATGAAGTTTGCGGAAATTATTTATATGATACGATTCTAAAATACGAAACCTATGAAAATCTTATAATTGACGCTGTTGATGACCAACCGTATGATCTTTCAAGAACCGCAACCCTTATTAATTATAAAAACGAGGTTATTAAAGGCGCCGAAATTATAGCCGATGTTTTGAAAATTAAAAACAAAGAACTGCTTCTAATGAAAAATTTCAGAACAAACGATGTATTCAGGGAAAAAGTAGGGGATATGCGACTTATTAATGTAACGGGAAAATATCCTTTTTATCAGATTATAAATCAATATTCTGCGAAGACTAAGGCGCTTCATATAGGAATACAGTGCTGCCGCGCAGTTTACAGAGCAGTTTATTTTAAAGAACCTCAAATGTCCCAAATTGTTACTGTTTGGGGCGACGGTGTTAAAAAGCCATGTAATGTTGAAATAAAAACGGGAACGCTTATATCGGACATTTTAAGTTATTGCGAAGCGTCCGGAGTTCTCGAAAGAGTTGTAAGCGGCGGAGTAATGCGCGGATATACCGCCTCAATTTCTCATCCTATGTTTAGGTGGGATACTTCTCTTTTTGCTATGAAGGAAAAAACGCATCATAAAACGGTGGAATGTATAAATTGTGGACGGTGCGCAAAGGTGTGCCCCCTCGGTTTGGCACCTTACTATATGCTTCGCTCTTCCAGAAAACACGGAGAAAACAGGGCAAAGCAAATATGTGCTGATATGTGCGTTCAGTGCGGCGCTTGCTCTTATATATGTCCTGCAAGGATTTCTCTTGCCGATGCTATTGATGAATATAATAACAATTTAAAAGGAGAAGCATAATTGGTACAGAATCATGTAAAAAGTTCACCGTTTCTGCATGACAGTGAAACATCTTATAATTTGCAGATAGATTTGCTTATCGGTGTTCTGTCTGTAATGATAATTGCCGTTGTTCAAAACGGGCTCAGGGTACTTGCCATTTGTGCGGTATCGGCATTTTCGGCATGGACTGCGGAAATGCTGGGCCTTATGATACTTAAAAGAAGAAACGGCAATGATATAAGAAGTATTTTTTTCGGTATTGTAATAGCTCTTTTTTGCCCGGTTACCGTAAGTCTTTGGCTTCCGGCTCTTGCAAGTGCAGTCAGCGTTTTATTTGTTAGAGTAATAATAGGAAAAAATTATAAAACACTGTTTATGACTCCGGTAATTGGCTGGATGTTTATGCTCTCGATTGCTCCGAGGCAAATGACTACATACCCTGCGCTCAGAATGTTCGGAGCATATCCGATTGTTGAAAATGCGGAGTTTTTTGATTCAACCGAATCAATAGCTCAGCTTTTGCAATACAAACAAACACCTGATTATTCATTTTCAAATATTTTAATAGGAAATGTTGCAGGAAGCATGGGCACTACATGCATCGTGGCTATTTTGGCGGTATGTATATATTTTGTATTCAGAAAAAGCATTGCGTCGCAGGTTTCACTTTCGATGATAGTTACGGTGGCGGTTTTCGCCGCGTTTATTGATCGAACAGGAAGCGGACCGCTTTTATCAATTGTTTATGAGCTTACTGCAACATCATACATTTTTGTAGCGGTTTTTGTTGCCGGAGATATTATAAACGCGCCCATGCTTACATCCGCAAAAATTGTATTCGGAGTTTTAATCGGTGTTACCACCATGATATTGCGGTATTACGGATTTGCAGAGCACTGCGTTGTTATTGCGCTGTTAACGGTAAATCTTTTAACCGAATTTTTGGATCTTATCGCATTAAAGGTTCAGATACGCACGGTAAGGAAAAAACTTACAAGGAAAATATGATAATATAGTGACCATAATATTATTAAGAACAAAAAGGCAAGGTAATATTATGGAAAAAATTAAACGAAGCGGATATAGAAATCGACATAAAGGCTCAGGTTTATTCCTAAAAATATTTTTAACGGTCGTTTTATGTTCGGCACTGATAATTGCCGGGTATGTTGCGGCGGAATATTTAATCGGAAGCTTTTTATAAAATCAAAAAATACTTTATTTCAGCACAAGGCCGATGGTTTAACTTTTAATATAAAGTTCCATCAGCCTTGTGCCTTTTTATCAGATGTTTTATGTTTTTTAAAATAAAAATTTATCAGTTGCAGCATCCACAGCCGCTGTCATTTTCCGAAATGCTTCTCGGCGGGAAAAAGTCATCGGTAGGGAATTTGATTTTCTTAAATACATTGCAAGGTTTATCCGCTTTGTCATCACACTGTTTCTCCGGTATGCAGAAGTCATATACCGGAATAAGCATTTGAACATTGCGAATCAACTGAACAATTGAGAACAAGCCGATTGTTGCAAAAACGGCCGGCTGTCCGGGAGAAGTATTTCTTACAATGTCTCCGCCCATAAAGTCGCAAATGCATTTTGGTATGCATGAACAACATTCATAGCAGTTTTTTACCTCGCAAATTCGGGCCGAAAGAGCAATAGGATCTACACATTGCACAACGCAGCGCGGCATGTTTGTAGTGGGCTCTAAAGGACGGTCAGCTTCATTTGTAAGGGTGGTTTTATTTGAGAAAATTTTAACATTGCCTTCACTGCCGTAAAGAATAACCTTTTTGTTAAAAATGCTTATACCTTTAATGCAGGTGGGTGAAGCATGAGGTGTGGTGAATAGGTCAAATTCCAATAAAAAGAAAAATGTAAGGTCGCAGGAATAGTATCCTCTGTTAAAACTTACCGGTTCAACATCAATGTAAACTTTTAAAACTTCCGCTGATCTTATTCTTATACTTGAAGCGGTATCCACAAGGGATTGAGCTTCTGAAGTAAAGTAACATCTTAAATCTTCAAGACAGTCCCTGTCGCAGCATGAATCGTAGACCCTTCCGGCGTCGATACAAACAGCTTCTTTAAACGAATCCGGAATAATGTTGCAAGTCTCGTCTGCCATATAGTTTCCTCCCTAAAAAATTGTATTACAGTTAATCCTGTTACCACATTGTATGAAGTTATTTGATTTTTGTTACAAATGATGTGTTTTGGGTTTTGAGACAATTAAAACAAGATTAAGGGCAAAGACGACAAGCCTAAAAATGTCTAAGGATCGCCGGCCTAAACCGATTTCCCGTTTGAGATGGTTATTTTATTTTTAATTCTGCTTGCAATCTGCATATCGTGGGTTATAATTATCACCGTTGTTCCGTCTTTGTTGATTTCCGACAGATAATTAATAATTATGTCTCCGGAATTTTTATCTAAATTTCCCGTAGGCTCATCTGCCAGAATAACGCATGGAGAAATCACAAGCGCCCTTGCAATGGCAATGCGCTGCTTTTGTCCGCCGGATAACTGGTAAGGTTTGTGATTCATACGCTCGCTCAGTCCGACCTTATTAAGCGCAAATTCCACCTTTTCTTTTCTTAAATTTGTCGAAACTTTTGAATAAAGCAGGGGAAGTTCAACATTTTCATAAGCGGTGAGATTGGGAAGCAGATTGAATCCCTGAAAAATAAAGCCTATTTTACTGCCTCTTATTTCGGAAATCTCTTTTTCAGAGTATAGAACAGAATCCCGCCCTTCAAAATAATACTTACCGCTTGACGGTTTATCAATAAACCCCATTATATTCATAAGTGTGGATTTTCCGCTGCCGGAATCACCGCATATACTTAACAAATCGCCCTTGTTGACCTTTAAATTTATGTTGTCAAGGGCGGCTATTTTTTTGTTGTCCGTACTATAAAATTTCGATATGTTTTCAAGGCGAATAATACATTCATTGCTGCAGCTGTTCATATTTCATCACTCCGATCTTTATTATTTTGTCCGAATATTTTTTAATATTAAAGAAAAGATAAGAAAAAAGGATGTGATTTCTTTGCTGATAGATCAAACCGAATATTCCAAAATGGTAAAAAAAGCGTCAAAATCATCTCCCAAAATTAAAGATTTTTTTATGGCGTTTCTTGTCGGAGGAATAATATGTGTTATCGGTCAGTTGCTTTTTGAATTTTTCGGCAAAATAGGGCTTGGAATGGAGCAGACAAATATAGCAGTGCCGGTTACTCTTATATTCATAGCAGTATTTTTAACTGCTGTAAAGGTTTTTGACAATATAGCAAAATGCGCGGGAGCCGGAACCTTGGTCCCCATAACGGGATTTGCAAACGCAGTGGCTTCGCCTGCTATAGAATTCAGGCCAGAGGGTGATATACTCGGAATAGGGGTCAGAATGTTTTCAATCGCCGGACCGGTAATTCTTTTCGGTACAACAGCGTCGGTTATTTACGGAATTATTTATTATATTTGTATTTCTCTTAAATAATTGTCTCCATTCGGCTGAACGCTTGTTAACCTGCTAAGCATCATACAAATAAGCCAAAAAATTCAAAATACCTACATTATAAAAAACGGAATAAAAACGGAGGCAAAAAATGGCTTGTGATAATCTCAAAAATCCGGGTTATATAGAGTTTGAAAATCCGCCGTATGTTTCAGGATATGCGGCTGTGGGAAGCAAAATGGAAAAAGAGGGCCCATTAGGCGAAAAGTTTGATTATATTTTCGATAATCCTATAGCTGATGAAAAAAGCTGGGAAAGAGCTGAAAGCAAACTTCAAAAAAATGCATTGGGCATTGCACTTAAAAAAGCCGAAAAGACCCCGGATGATATCAATTTTGTGTTTGCCGGAGATCTTTTGAACCAGTGTATCGGCAGCACCTTCGGAATAAAGAATTTCAGTATTCCTTTTGCCGGTGTATACGGCGCATGTTCCACAATGGCACTTTCAATGATTATGGCGTCTGTGTTTATAAGCTCTAAAATTGCAAAAAATACAGCAGCAGTGACCTCTTCACACTTTTGTACGGCAGAAAGACAGTATAGATTTCCTTTGGAGTACGGAGGTCAGAGACCGCCTACCGCTCAATGGACTGCTACCGCTTCAGGATGCGTTATACTATCTGATATGGATTTAAAGAGCAAAATAAAAATTAAAAGCGCTATGATAGGTACTGTAAAGGATTTAGGGGTTTCCGACGCCAACAATATGGGCGCGGCAATGGCACCGGCAGCTTACAGTACAATTTCTGAATTTTTAAAATCAACCAATACCGATATTTCAAATTACGATAAAATTTTTACCGGTGATTTGGGTCAGGTGGGAAGCGACCTGCTTTATGAAATTTTTAAAAGGGACGGCATTGATATTTCTTCGGTTCATAATGATTGCGGACTGCTTCTGTACGACAGAAAAAATCAAGATGTTCATGCTGGAGGGTCCGGCTGCGGTTGTTCCGCTTCTGTTTTATGTACTCATATATTTGAAAACATAAAAAACGGTACCTATAAAAATGTTTTGTTTTGTGCTACCGGAGCGTTGCTTTCCGCTACTTCCACAAAACAGGGTGAAACAATTCCCTCCGTTGCACATTTAGTGCGAATTGTAGGAGAATAACCAAAAAAACCGGCTTATTCTTATGCCGGATTCTTGATGTAAATATAAAGTCAAAGCGTGTGCTGAACTATCAGTACACGCTTTGACTGCTTATAAATGTTTTATAATGAATTTTTACCTTTTTAGAATAAAATTATTCTTTATTATCCTCATTGTCAAAGTGAGGATATTTTTTACTTTGCAGGGCGTATTCAGTGTTATAAATTGCCTGAACTGCCGCTTTATTAAGATTTATTACTATGTATGTGTAAATTGCGTCAAAAATTGTTAATTGAGAAATTCTTGAACTCATTCCTAAAATCGAGTGCTTGGTTTCCTCTGATTTTGTAAAAAGAGTAATGTCCGATGCTTCAACAATAGGGGAGGCGCCGTAATTTGTAATGCTTATTGTGGTTGCTCCGCCGATTTTTGAAAGTCTCAGAGCCTCAATAATATCTTTTGAAGAGCCTGAATGAGATATTCCGATCGCAACACTTTGACGATCCAAATGCGACGCTATTATTGCCTGCATATGGTTATCTGTGCAGCTTTGGGCGTCGAGCCCGAGACGCAAAAATTTATGCGCTACATCCATTGCAATTGCAGCCGAGTTTCCAAGGCCGAAAACTGCGATACGGCGTGCCTTCATAATTGTTTGCGCGGCTTTTTCAATCACATCGGCGTCTAAAACGCTCTCGGTGCTTTTGAGGGAAAGTGATATATCATTTATCCGCTTTTTGAATATTTCAAAGCAACTGTCGTCTTTTTTAATTTCGGTCCCTATTGAGGAAGTTGAGCCTATTTCACCGGCAATACCGATTTTAAGAGACTGAAATCCGTCAAACCCTATTCGCCGTGAAAACCTTACCACCGTTGCGTCACCACAGCCGCATTTTTCGGAAAATTCGGTTACTGAGTATCCGATTACTTCGTTTGTGTCCTTTAAAATATAATCTGCGATTTTTTTCTCGCCAGGTCCCATTTCAGGGTATAATTTTCTTATTTTATGTATTATTGATTCCACTTTGCACCTCTAAATGAAAATAATTTCCATAATTATAACATATTTTTCAAAAAAGTTCAATAAAATAAAAAATTTTTTCATTAATCTATTGAACAGGCAAAAAACCTTTGCTATACTGTATTTATAATAACTGCTATATGCAGAAAGAAAAATGGTGATAATATGCTTGATTACAATGTAAAAATTGGCCTTGTACCAATGCGTCGTAATACGACAAACAGGCCGGCTAAAACATTTCTTACCTGGGTTTCTGCTGAGGAGCGCGGTCACAGATTTGTTGATTACATAGAAAACAACTTTTCAGGTGAAGGCATTTCGTTTGTTGATAGTAAAGGTCTTGGAATTGCCGATTTAATTTTCGATGATAAGTCGGCAGAGGATGTTATTAATCGGTTTAAGGCAGAAGATGTTGACGCTGTTGTAATTATTAACTGTAACTTCGGTAATGAAGAGGCGGCCGCCGACATTGCAAGGGAACTTTCAAAACCGGTGCTTTTGTGGGCTCCGCTTGATGATGAATATTATGTTGACGGAGTCAGGCCTACGGACTCACAGTGCGGACTGTTTGGTATTTCCCGCCAGATGCAGCGTTATCATATACCGTTTTCACATTTGCCCTCCTGCAGTATAGAGTCGGATGAATTTAAAGACGGTTTTGAGAGATTTATCCGTGTTTCCTGCATGGTTAAAAATTTTCATCATATGAAAATCGGCCAGGTCGGAATACGCCCGGCGCCGTTTTTCTCGGTAATCTGGAACGAAGGCGAGCTTATGGAAAAGTTTGGGCTTCGCATAATGCCTTTTAATATGGCAATAATCCAAAACAAATTTAACGAAGTAAAAGAAAATTGCATGGATGAAATCTCATATTTTGAAGAATTCATTAAAAACAATTATATTCTTGATGATTTAACCCGGCAGCAGGTTTCTAAAATGGCAACATTTGTTGTTATGTATAAAAAATTGTTTGAAGAAAATAATCTGGATGTTATTTCCGCTGAATGTTGGACAGCAACACCGCAAATGTTTGACGGCCTTGCACCATGTGCGGTATACGGCATTTTAAACGATTTGGGATATATAATTTCTTGCGAGAGCGATGTCCACAGCGCAATTACAATGTTGCTTTTATCCTGCGCGTCTCTCGGAAAGAAAAAACCGTTTTTGGGTGAGTTTACCGTTCGTCATCCTGAAAATAAAAATGCCGAACTTTTGTGGCATTGCGGACCTTTCCCGTTATCGGTTAAGGCGCCGGATTCCAAAGCTCGCCTTGTTAATCAGCGTGAATGGTTCAGAGCGAAGGACGGAGAATATACTGCCGCGCGGCTGGATCAGGAAAGCGGAAATTATATGATTTTGCCGCTTAAATGCCACACTGTTGACGGCCCGCTTACCCACGGAACCTATATTTGGGGAGAGTTTGAAAATCTTCAGGCGGTTGAAGACAGACTGCTTGATGGACCTTACATTCACCATTTTTGTGAGATTGAAGGCGACTATACAAAAGAACTTCGCGAGTTTTGCAAATATGTGCCGGAACTCAGCGTAGATAAAACTTTAGATTAAGGAGAAAAAAGAAATGCAATATCAGATGAACGAATTTTTATTTGCAATGATATTAACCGAACTTGAAGACGCAGTTGGTAAAGAGAATTGCTCAACCCGTGTAATTGATAAGGTTACGCACAGCGTCGACTATTACTGGCTTTCCCGTATGTGGGCGGATCGCGGTTGTCGTATGCCGGAGGCTGATATTATTGTATGTCCTAAGGATGCCGAAGAGGTTTCAAAGGTAGTTAAAATTGCGAATTACTATAAACTTCCCGTAACTGCATGGGGTGCCGGCGGCGGTACGCAGGGCGGCGCCATCCCGGTTTGCGGAGGTATATTGCTTGATACCAAACGCATGAACAAAATTTATGAAGTTAATACCGAGGGCATGTACATAGAATGCGGTACCGGTGCTATATACAAGCATATTGAATGGGCGGCAAACGAGGTTGGAAAGGCTACAATGCATTATCCTTCAAGTCTTACATGTTCAACTGTCGGCGGATTTTTGGCTCATCGCGGCATTGGCGTATGTTCAACAAAATACGGCAAAATTGATGATATGGTTCTTCAAATGGAAGTTGTATTACCTAACGGTGACATTATTAATACTTCCTCTGCGCCTAAGCATGCAGCCGGCCCTGACTTAAATCAGATATTTATCGGTTCCGAGGGAACTCTCGGCATTATTACCAAAGCCCAAATTAGAATATTCGATCAGCCTGAAGAACGCCGTTTCCGCGGATTTTTGTTCCAGGATATGACCGGCGCATTTAAGGCTTCACGCGAGTTGCTTCAAAAATTCAAACCATCTGTTATGCGTCTTTATGATGAGGCTGAAACCGCCTCTCTTATAAAGAAAATAGTTGGTGTTGAGCGCAAGGGAGCATTTATGAACATCGCATATGAAGGCGACCGCGAAATGGTTGAAGTTGAGGAAAAAATTCTTCTCAAAACCTTTGCAAAATACGGCGCCGAAGACTTGGGTGATGAATACGGTAAAAAATGGTGGGATGAAAAAATTACATTCTTCTATCCCGGCCATATGATGGATATTCCTCAGATGTTCGGAACAATGGATACTATTGCTCCTTACGGAAAAATCGAGGAAATTTACTGGGCAATGAAAGAGGCAATTGAAACCAATTTCCCGCAAGCTAAGTTTATAGCTCATTTTTCTCACTGGTATGAGTGGGGCGCAATGGTTTACGACCGCTTTATAATTGACGGAAAGGATGTACCGAAGGATCCTGTTGAGGCGCTCAGGCTTCACCAGGCAGTTTGGACATGCGGAGTTCGTACAGCTTTGGCTCATGGCGGCGTTGTTAATGATCACCACGGCGTCGGCATTAAGCTTGGCAGGCTAATGAAAGAACAATACGGTCCTGCCATGCAGGTGTTTGAAGGCTTAAAGAAATCACTTGACCCTAACGGCATTATGAATCCGTTCAAGTTAGGTCTTTAACTAGGAGGTATGAAAAATGAATTTATCCGATAAATCTAAACAACATGTTGATGCCTGCCGCTTTTGTTGGATGTGCCACCACATATGTCCGATAGGCAACGCAACAGGTCATGAAAGAAGTACTGCGCGCGCACGCGCTTTGGGTATTTCACTTGTAAACCGAAATGCTATTGAGCTTTCCGAAATAATGGACAACATATACGAATGCTGCACATGCGGAGGATGCGTAAATGTTTGTGTTACCGGTTGGGACCCGGTTATGTTTACAAAGGAAACCAGGCTCAAGGCGGCGCTTGAGGGTGCTTTGCCTGAATACATAAATCGCCTTGTTGATAATTGTCTTGAAACCGGTAATGCTTACGGAATAACAGAAATTTCATCAGATCTTAAAAAGACAATATCCGCTCATAGCGCTAAAAAGGATACGCTTTTATATTTGGGAGTAGACGCTGCCCTTAAAGTACCGGATCAGGCAGCAAAGGCAATAAAGGTTCTTGAAAAAGCCGGTGTTGATTTCACTGTGCTTTCAGATGAACCGGCAAGCGGTTCGCAGCTTGATTTTCTTATCGGAGCCGCAGACGAAACCAAAAAACAAATGGAAGCTGCAGCAGCTGCATTTAATGATTATAAAACCGTTGTTATCTACGATCCAAACGATGCAAAAGCAATTAAACAACTCTATAAAGAGTATGGTATTGAGGTTAAAGCAGAAACCAAAACCTATACTTCTTTTGTTGCAAGTCTTATTAAAAACGGAAATTTAAAAGCCGTAAACAAGGGCAAAACTGTAGTTTTTCAGGATCCTTATCAGCTCTCACGCGATCTTGACGAGACTGAAGAACCCCGCGATATTATCAAAGCTTTTGCCACTTTACACGAAATGCTTTTAAACAGAAAAGAAACCGTTTGGGCAGGAAATCTTTTAATGGCAGAGTATTTGCCTGATGTTATAAATGAAGTTTCCGCCCGCAGACTTTATAATGTTGAGAGCATTGGTGAAAAAGCGATTGTTACGGCCTGCGTATCAGAATATGCGGCTTTAAAATCGGTAAATCAGGATAAGATTGAAGTTCTATCAATTGAAGATTTAATTTTAGACTGAAATTAAACTAATTTAAAAGAGGTAATTAAATTATGTTAGTAACCTTACAGGAAATTATAAAAATGGCAGAAGAAGGCAACTATTGTATACCGGCTTTTAATGTATACAATATCGAAACCGTTATGGGTGTATTCGACGCAGCGGAGGAAGCAAAAGCTCCTGTAATTATGCAGGTTTATCCGCGCCTTTTTAATGAATATGTAGGATACTATTTAGCACCGGCAATTTTGGCCGCTGCTAAAAAAGCTACGGTTCCGATTTGTTTTCATCTTGACCACGGACCGGGCGAAGCGGAGGTTATGAAAGCACTGAGACTTGGTGCTACCGGCATTATGCTGGATGGTTCCACACATCCTTTTGAGGAAAATGTTGCTCTTACAAAACACATTGTTCAAAGCTGTAAAGCAATAGGTGTTGGGGTTGAAGGTGAGCTTGGACACATTGGAAGCGTAAACGACGAGGCAATGGATGAATTCACATCTCCGGCTCAGGCGGCTGAGTTTGTAAAACAGGTTGATGTTACATGTCTTGCAGTGCTTGTGGGAAATGCACACGGACATTACAAAAAACCGCCCAAACTGGATATTGAAAGAATTGCGGCTATAAGAAAATCCACCGGCGGTATGCCGCTTGTTTTACACGGCGGCTCCGGTATACCGGATGATCAGGTTAAGGCTGCAATAAATGCCGGAATACGCAAAATGAATATAGGTACTGATGTTTGCTATGCATTTTCTACCGGAGTTTCGGAAAGTCTTAATGATCCGAACCACAGTCCTGTTGTTGATTTGTTTATGAAGAAACCGATTGAAAGCGTTAAAAAGTTGGCGCTTACTAAAATAGCGCTTACCGGTGCTGACGGAAAGGCCAGATAAAATGAAAAAAGCAGTTGGTATAGGTGCATGCGTTATGGATACGCTTATAAATGTTTCACATTATCCCAAAGAGGATGTAAAGCTCCGCGCCGAGTCTACAAAACAAGCCGGCGGCGGTCCCGTTGCTACCGGACTTGTGGCTGCTGCAAAACTGGGAATTGAAACTGAATTTTTAGGCGTTTTGTCGGACGATACCGGCGGTGAATTTTTAATAAAGGATTTTAAAAAATACGGCGTGAAAACCGATAATATTAAAATTCTGTCAGGCTACAGATCATTCACTTCGGTTATTTGGCTTTCGGCAGAAACGACAAGTCGAACCTGCGTGTTTGATAAGGGAAATTTGCCTTCGCTGAAACTTGATTCAAAGCAGGAAGAGGCTATTAAAAACGCCGATCTGCTTATGATAGACGGCAATGAATTTGAAGGCGCTTTGCAGGCTGTAAAAATTGCCCGCGAAAATAACATCGATGTGCTTTATGATGCCGGCGGACTTTACGACAATGTTGAAAGTCTTTTGCCATTTTCCAATATTCTTATTCCGTCAAAAGAATTTGCTCTTCAAATAACAGGCGAAGAAAAAGCAGAAAATGCGGCAATTAAGCTTTACAATAAATACAATCCGGATGTTGTTGTAATAACTCAGGGCAAAAAAGGCGGCGTTATGTATGACGGTGCAAAGATATGCGAATACCCGGCATTGCCTGCGAAAGTTGTTGATTCAAACGGAGCCGGTGATGTTTTTCACGGCGCTTTTGCCGCAGGTTATTTAATGGGTTACGATTTTCTCAAATGCTGCTATTTTGCAAGCGCGGTATCGGCCGTTAAATGTACCGGAGTAGGAGCAAGAGAAAGCGTACCGGATTTTAATACCGTTAAGAATTTTTTAGAGGAGAATGGATATGAACTTTAAAAAAACATATAAACCTGCAAAAGGATATACACCGATAAGCAAAATAGGGGAATGTTCACTGAAAATGCTTGAATTCGGAATGATTGAACTTGATATCGGTGAATCTTTAAGCTATAATACAATGGATAAGGAAACCGCTTTCATAATGCTTGAAGGTCATTGCGATGTTGATATCGGTACTGAAAAGTGGGAAAATATAGGAAACCGCAATAATGTTTTTGAAAACAGAAAAGCCGAAAGTTTTTATATGCCTCGTGAACAGAAGTTAACAATTTCGGCAAGAGATCATATTAAAATAGCGGTTTGCGCATCTCCTATCAATGAAAAAACAAATCCGCAGGTTTTGCGTGAGGATCATGTTGTTTTAAAACTGTTGGGCGAACAGCCTTACCAGAGAGAAACAAGCTTTATTATCGACGGAAATTCCAATGCCAAGCACCTTACAATAGGAGAAGCCTATGTAACTGAGGGCAACTGGGCAGGTTTCCCACCGCATAAACACGATGAGGACAATATGCCTAAGGAATGTATTGCAGAGGAAATCTATTATTTCTTGTTTGATCCCAAGCAGGGCTTTGCGGTACAGTGCCTTTATACTTCTGACGGAAGCATTGACGAAGCGTATCGCGTAAAAAACGATGAATTGGTTGAATTCCCATACGGATATCATACCACTGTTGCAACCCCCGGATATAAGACATATTTCTTATGGCTTATGGCTGGAGATCATCAGGGATTTAACAGAAGCAATGATCCGGAGCACGACTGGATAGAAAAGAAGTAGCATTACGGGGCTGTAAATCAGCCCCTTTTGTGATAGGTTGGCGATTTCAAACACTGTAACACTAGGTCAAAAAAATAAGGGAGAGTGGGTTTATGTTAAACAACCTGAAAGAAAAAAATCCTAACATTGAAATTTATTCCGTAGACAGCAAGGAATTTAAAATCTTCGGCAGAATTTTAACCGGTTTTGATACTGCCGAGATTATCGCTGCTGCGGAAAAAATTGAGCGTCCAAAGGAGGGCTCTTCGTACCTTCCGAGCGAAGAAAGCTTTGAAAGACTCGGTATTGCCGAAAAAATTAAAAATGAGTGCTTTGGAACGCTTGCAACCGAAATAGGCTACTGCCATGGTCATAATAGTTTTTTAAATGCTGCGGAATGGCATATGTCAAGCGAAATAAACATTGCTGTAACGCCTCTTGTTCTTATTTTGGGCCATGTTTGGGATATTGAAAACAAAACTATAGACTCTTCCTCTTTTAAGGCTTTTTATTTGCCCAAAGGCAGCGTTGTGGAAGTTTATTCAACAACCCTTCACTTTTGCCCTTGTGAAGTTCAAAAAGAAGGGTTCGGATGTGTTGTGGGACTTCCATTATACACAAACACCTTTCTTGATACTCCGGCGGAAAATCCGCTTTTATACCGCAAAAACAAATGGGTTGTAGCCCACAATGAAAACAAACCCATGATTGAAAGAGGAGCCGTTGCGGGCATAACGGGTGTAAATTTTGAAATAAAATATTAAGGAAGTTTTTAATGCAGGTATTCACGGCAACTTTAAATCAAATGCTGGTGCTTTTCATTTTTATGGCGCTAGTGTTGTACTCGATAGGTACAAATTGGTTTTGGCGGATAAAATTTCCCTGTATCTTTGTTACAAAGCCTTGTAATACGGCAGTATTACTGCATTTTGCAAACTTCGATACAGAAAAATTTTATTTCCGACAAAACTGCTTTGCACCCGAAAACGAGCAATTTTTTTGTCAGGCGCATACGACAAAGCGCAAGAATACTGGCGTATTGTAAGCTTTGAGGATGTGAAATGGCGGAAAAATTGCCGTTTATCGGGCACTTTTCCCTACCGAGTGCAACACTTGGCTTTTTTCTGAACAAAAACAAGCTTTTGCCGTCAGACGATTCGGTGGTGCTCTCCAAACTTGAAACCTATGTTTTTGTACCATGCCTTGTCTTTTCGGTTTTTTATAAATACTGCACTGTAGAAAATTTTAAATTAAAATGGACATATATGCTTTACGGTGCGGCTGTTATGGCAGTTTCACTGCCTATAGGAATATTGCTTGCAAAATTTTTTGCAAAGGAAAATTACATTAAAAAAATATATACATATTCTTTTGCGGTTGCAAATTTCAGCTTTATGGGAAACGCAGTTGTGCTTGGTGTATTCGGCGAAAAGGTTCTTTTCGATTACATGATTTTTACACTGCCGCTTAATCTTTATGTCTATTCTATAGGAACGGCGTCGCTGATCCCTACGGAAAACAAAAACAGATTATGTGTTAAAACTTTTGTAAATCCGATTTTTATAGCACTGCTTCTCGGCGCAATGTTCGGACTTTTAAAAGTTCCGCTGCCCGTTTTTGTAACATCGGCAGTTTCAAGCGCCGGCGCCTGCATGTCTCCGCTCGCAATGATATTAACCGGATTTGTAGTAGGAGAATACAGTCTTAAAACCTTGGCAAAAAACAAAAAAATTTATTTGGCCTCGGTAATAAGACTTATAATACTTCCTTCAATCTTTATGATTGTACTTTTTGCCCTTAAAACTGATAAGGACATAATAAGGGTAGCGCTTTGTGCTACGGCAATGCCGCTTGGACTTAATACGGTTGTGTTTCCCGCCGCATACGGCGGTGATACAACACCGGGAGCCGGAATGGCGCTTATATCCCACCTTATTTCGATAATAACAATACCAATTATGTTTTCAATTTTTATTTAGGATGATATAGATATGAAATATTTACTCGGAATAGATTTTGGCGGCGGAGCCTCAAAAGCAACGCTGATTGATGAAAACGGAAATATTGTTGCCGAAGCAACAGCGGAATATCCGACACTTTATCCGCAACCTGGCGCCTGTGAACAGTCGCCGGATGATTGGATAACTGCGCTTATTAACAATATTAAAGAAATTATAAAAAAATCCAAAATTGATTCAGGAGACATATTATGCTTGGCAGTTGATTCGGCAACCCATACTTTTTTGCCCTGCGATAAATATTTTAAACCGCTTATGAATGCGGTTCATTGGACCGACACCCGTTCGAGAAAAGAAGCCGAACTGCTTAAAAACAAAAACGGTGATGAAATCTTTAAAAAAACCTTTCACAAGCCGGATACTATTTGGACATTGCCGCAGCTGCTATGGCTTAAAAACAATCACCCTGAGATATTCGGTAAAATAGGACGAATATTTTTCGAAAAGGACTACATTCGTTATTTTTTAACAGAGGTTTTCTGCACCGATTACATTGAAGCGGAAGGAAGCATGCTTTTTGACTGCAAATCATTAAAATGGTCAAAAGAACTGTGTGATATGTGCGGCATTGATATATCAGTTTTGCCGCCGATTGTATCTCCTACGGATATTATCGGCAGCGTTTGTGAAAAAGCTGCCGAGCTGACAGGCCTTAAGGCAGGAACACCGGTTATATGCGGAACAACCGATACCTGTATGGAGGTATTTGCCTCAGGTGCGGTTGAAAAAGGCGATGTTACCGTTAAACTTGCAACAGCAGGACGCATATGTGTTATTACAGATAAACCTTATCCAAACCGAGATCTTGTAAATTATTCGCATATTGTAAACGATTTATGGTATCCCGGCACTGCAACAAAGGCATGTGCGGCTTCCTATCGATGGTATCGGGATACTTTCGGCGGTGAGTATAAAGAGCTTGATGCCGCTGCCGCGGAAATTTCGATAGGATGCGAAGGTATGATATATCATCCGTATTTAAACGGTGAATTAACTCCTTATGCCGATCCTATGCTTTGCGGAAGTTTTACCGGAATACGGGCAACTCATACCAAAGCGCACTTTACAAGAGCAGTGCTTGAGGGTGTTTGTTATTCTTTGCTTGATTCAAAGCTGGCTCTTGACAAACTTGGTATAAAATATAATTCTGTTGCGGCGGCAATCGGCGGCGGCACTAAAGGAGAATTATGGCGCCGTATGGCGGCAGATGTTTTGGGCATAACACTTAAAACAGCTGAAAGCAGTGATTCTTCATTGGGTTCGGCAATGCTTGCCGGCATTGCGGTCGGCGTTTTTAAAAATCCTGCCGACGCAGTAAAAAAGTGTGTTAGAGAAAAAAGTATTACTGTTCCTGATTTTAAAAATACCGAAAAATATAAAAAGGTATTTGAAGAATACAAAAAAATCCACGACGCATTAGCTCCGATTTATGATGCGAGGTAGAAAATGAAAATTGTTGTATGCGTAAAGCAATCTGCAAACGGTGAGATTAATCCGTTTGACGCAAGCGCTTATGAAACGGCGCTTCGAATAGACGGTGCAGAAATAACCCTTCTCAGCATGGGTCCTGAGAAAACCGAGCAGTTTCTTGAGGGACTTACTCGTTTGGGTGCGGACCGCGCGGTTTTGCTTTGCGACCGGGCCTTTGCGGGGGCAGATACTCTTGCAACATCGTATGCGTTGTCTTTGGCTATTAAAAGGCTGGAGCCTGATTTGATCTTTTGCGGAAGACAATCGGTTGACGGTGATACCGGGCAGGTGGGGCCTTCCATTGCGGCGAGGCTGGATTATTCTCTTGTTACGAATGTTATGTCGGTTTGTAAAAACAACATTTGTAAAAACGAAAACGATAATTGCAATAATCAATCGGATGTTTTAAGTAACTGTTATGATATAAGTTATACCGATCGTTTGGGACGAAGCGGTACGGTGCAAAAACATTCGGTTTTAACCCTTGAAAAAAGCTGTTGTCTCAGGCTTCCCAGTATTCGGTCAAGGGTTTGCAAGGTTGAAATATTAAGTGCCGATGATCTTGGCGCCGACATTTCGCTTTGCGGACTTAAAGGCTCACCGACGCGCGTATTAAAAACATTTGAAAACGATTCCGATAGGCGCCATGTAGAATTTATATCTCCCAATAGATTTTTGCATGCAGTGGAAACAGGGCTTAAAAATAAAAAACAGATTACAAAGCCTGTCCTTAGTAAAAATAAACTTAAAAATATTTGGTGCATTGGCAAGGCGCCGCTTGAGTTTGCACAAACGGTTGGTGAAAATATAACGGTAATAGATTTTTCTTCTGCCGAAAATATTGCAGAAAAAATAAAAAAGGGTAAACCGGATTCGGTACTTTGGGGAAGCGATATAAACTCAAAGGCATTAGCTCCGCAGGTTGCGGCACTTTTAAATACCGGGCTTTGCGCCGATTGCACTACTCTTGAAACAGATGGCGAAAAGCTTTTTATGTATCGTCCGGCGTGTTCCGGTAATATAATAGCAAAAATTGTTTGCGAAACAAAACCTCCCATGGCAACCGTAAGAACCGCCGAAGAAGAGAAAAAAAGAATAACTATCGGAATCGGTTACGGCGCCAAAGACTGTATTGAACAAATTAAAGCTGTTTCACAAAAATTAAATGCCGATATTGCGGCAACCAGGAAGATTGTAGACAATGATTATTTGCCATATGAAATTCAGGTGGGCCTAACCGGCAGGACGGTAAGCCCTGATGTTTATATAGCGGTGGGGATTTCCGGTGCAGTTCATCATATTGCCGGAATGAAGCAGTCAGGTACTGTTATAGCTGTAAATCCGGACAAAAACGCACCAATATTTAGTTATGCGGATTACGGAATTATAGGCGCCGCCGAGGAAGTTTTTAAGGACAATATATTTTAGGTGGGTTTATCTCTCTGCCTTTCTAAAAAAAGCCGGAATGTTCATTGCAGATGAACAAGTCCGTAAAAAACGGACAATAGAAAAAAGAGCCCTCTTGATGTAAAATATACATCAGGAGGGAATTTTT
>CAKSDA010000021.1 GCA_934444895.1 uncultured Eubacteriales bacterium
GTAACAAACAGTGCCGCCGGCAATGGAAAGCAGCATTTGTTTTCTCCATAAGTGCAAACCTACCGTCACTGCAATTGCAATCAGCTCCGGCAAACCGTAATTTCCGCTGACAAAAGAAACATTTCTAAGGCAATAAACCACCAGCATAGCAAATACCGCTCCGGGCAGGATTTTGCCCAAATACTGTATATACTTAGGAGTTGGGCGTTTTGAGCTGAATATCAAAAAAGGCAAAAAACGAGTTAAAACGGTTCCGAAAACGCACATCGCAATTGTTATAATTTGTTGTTTAAGCGTCATTTCCGGTCACCTCCAATCGGCTTTCAATAGGTTTTTTAAAAGCCGTAGATAATGCCAAAATGCATACCATTGTCGGAATTAAAAATTTATCGGCGCCGAATACCAAAAGGCAGGAAACGCTCGAAACAAGTCCGATAAATTCGCTGAAATGATGCTTTTGTTTAAGCCATTCGTCTGTAAAAATTACAACAAACATTGCTGTCATAACAAAATCAAGACCGTCTGTATTAAATTTTATAAGTTCTCCTAAAAGTCCGCCTATAGTGGCGCCGCTGACCCAGTAAATCTGATTAAGAAGGGTAACGAAAAAGTAAAACCAGCCTCGGTCTACATCGCTTGGAATATATGCTGTGTAATTTATACTGAAGGTCTCATCGCACATTCCGAAAATAAGGTACGGTTTCTTTAGACCAAGACCCTTAAACTTATCCAGCATGGAAATGCCGTAGAAAAGGTGCCTTGCCTGAATAAGAATGGTTGTGAAAAATGCCTGAAGCGGTGCATATGGAGACAGCAACATGCTTACAGCCAAAAATTCCAGGCTTCCGCCGAAAATGGTAAGACTCATAATAAGCGGATATAAAAAACTAAATCCGGATACATTCATGTAAATTCCGTATGTTATTCCCAAAAACCAAAAACCGGCAAAAATCGGAATGGTCCGGGGAAAAGCATACTTAAAAGATCTTAATATTTTTTGTTTTTTGCTTTGCATAAAATATCTGCCCTTTTATTCTGCTGAAAGAAGTGTTTGTACCTATAAATTTTATCATCAAATTTATGCGCCGTCAATACACAGCTTATGTATATTTCTTATGAATTTTTTAAGATTTAAGGCGCTTGCAGAGTGCAAAACGCCGAGCACAAATTTATATTTTTTATCAATTAGAAATTATTAAAGCGCTCAACAAAGAATAATTCTTTGTTGAGCGCTTTTTAAACTGTTAACAGCGTCTTACCGACTTCTGCCGCTTGCGGACTATGCCGAACGCTTTTTGTTTTTACGAAGTACTGCAGTCATAGACAATGTAATAATTGAAATCGCAGCAAGGCTTAACCACAGTAAAATATTTACGCTGTCGCCCGTTGAAGGAGAAGAAATATTTTTAGAATTGTTTGCCGGTTTTTCTTCTATAGTAAACTCTGTTGTAGCTGAACCTGAAGCCGAGTTTATAGACATGGTGTGAGTTCCGGGCTTCAGTGTATTTAAAAATGCAGCTTTGAGTTTTACCGTAGTTTCGTCGCCATATACGGTGTAATTATCAGCGCTTATAACATTACCGTCAACCGAAACGCTTACAAAATCCGAAAGCAGTGCATTTGAACGGAATACTAAATCTTCCTTTGCACCGGTTGTAAACTTGCAATTTATACCTTCGGTGATTTGCGGAGCAAGCTTTTTGATCGGTTCGGTTTTTGTTTTGTCACAGTATTTGCAGTAGTAGGTTTTGACACCTTCCTCGGTTACCGAAGCCGGAGTTGTAACTTTACTGTCTTCAAAGGTGTGGTCCTTATTTACTGTAACCGAAATTTCGGTTTTATTTCCTGCTTTATCATAAACTGCGATAACCTGGGGCTCTTCTTTGCCTAAAAGTTTAATTTCGCCGTTTTCAACTTCTACCTTTTCATCATCAACAGTTAAATAATCAAGGTTATCATCGGTTACTTTAACCTTAACTTCACCGCAATAAATATCCTTATCGTTAACACTTAACTGTGGTGCTATGTTATCAATTACAACGCCGTCTGAACTTATAATTGAGTAATTTCCGACCATATCGGTAACCTTTGCGTAAATTATATAGTTCCCGTTTGGATCTATATTGAATGCACCGGTATATTCAGACCATTCAACATTTTCAAAATTTTCTATTTTCTCTTTTGAGATATAATATAGCTTTTTATTTACGCCGCTTTCCTTGTCGCCGTACTCAATTGTTACTCTTTGAGTTTCATTAAAGAACAGTTTAAATGTTAAATCATTTAAAAGTGTGTTCCATTTATTTACACCCAATGTGATTTCGGCGGTAGGAAGACCGGTGTCAATAAGTTTGCTTTCCATACACTCGCGAGTGTTTTTAATGTTACAGCCGGTATGATCGCAATCTGCGGTTTCGGTTCCGTTTTCAAAATAGGTAGCGTCACCGTTGTATTTGTATCTCGTGAAACTGTGCCCTAAAGCATTAAGTATAAATTTACTGTTATCGGAATATGCCTTAGACGCGTCCAAACCATTATTGTCGGCAAAATATTTTCCGCAATTATCACAATACCAGTAGGCATTGTTTCCCTTTTCAAGACAAGTTGCCGCTGAATAATTTATTTTCTGTGCGTTTTTGTGAGCGAATTTTTCTATTACAAAGGCGGTTGTATCATCGTAAGCCTCCCTTGTATCTATACCGTTATTATCTGCAAAATACTTTCCGCATATATTACAATGCCAGTATGCATTGTTGCCGTTTTCGGTACAGGTTTCAGATTTAAATTCGGTCTTTTCGGCAGATTTATGGTAATCTGTAATTTCAATCGTTGCATCGGCTTTTGAAACGGTATTACCCTCAACACCCATAGGATTAAATACAAAGGTAAGGGTAACTTCATCACCGATTTTGTATTTTTCAAGGTAGCTGCGGTTTATGGTAACTTTTGTGCCGTTTAAGGTATAATCACTGTTTAAAACAAGTTTTTCATTACCATTAACAACTTCACGCAAAGTATTGCCGTTTGTTGTTAAATTAACATAAACTCCGTTTTGATTTGCATTGCTCAAATCAAACTCATTTTTTTCTGCAATGGCCGAGCTTTCGGTATACATAACCAGGCCGTTTGAACTGTAAACGCCGACATTTCCCACCATGTCGGTAACCTTTGCGTAAATTACATATTTTCCGTTCGGATCAATATTAAATGCGCCGGTATATTCTTTCCACTCAATGCTGTCAATATCACTTATTTTTCCGTTTGCAATGTAGTAGAACTTTTTGTTTACACCGCTTTCGTTATCGCTGTAGTCAATGGTTACTTTTTGCGTTTTGTTAAAGAACAGTCCGAAAGTAATATCATTTAAAAGTTTATTCCATTTGTTTGTATCAACTGAAATTTCGGCTACAGGAAGACCTGAATCAATAAGTTTACTGCCCTTGCATTCGCGCGTAAACTTCTCATCGCAGCCCTCACGATCACATACTGCGGTTTCGGTTCCGTTTTCAAAATAGGTAGCATCGCCATTGTATTTGTATTCTGTGAAGCTGTGATTTAACGGTTCACCGCTTTCAAATGTCTTTGTTTTATCCATTTCGTCGCAGCGAGAACAGTCATAGCAATAAACTGCGCTTTTGGTGCAGGTTGCAGCCTTTATAAGATGATTGTTATCAATTATTTTTTCTGTAAAGCTGTGCCCTAGCGGATTGCCGCTTTCAAATGTTTTTGTTCTGTCCATTTCGTCGCAGCGGGAACAGTCATAGCAATAAACTGCGCTTTTGGTACAGGTTGCATCCTTTATAAGATGATTGTCATCAATTATTTTTTCTGTAAAGCTGTGTCCCAACGGATTGCCGCTTTCGAATGTTTTTGTTCTGTCCATTTCGTCGCAGCGAGAGCAGCCATAGCAATAAACTGCTTTATCGGTACAGGTTGCGGCTTTTATCAAATGGTCATTGTCAAGTACTACCTTGGTAAAATCATGGTTAAGAGCAGCCAAAACAAACTTATCTGTGCTGTCATAAGCTTTTTTAGTGTCTATATTCCCGTTATCATCGGCAAAATATTTTCCGCATACAGGGCATGTCCAATATGCTTCGTTGCCGTTTTCAAGACACAATGGAGCTTTATAATCGGTTTTTACCGCGGTTTTGTGGTAATCGGTAGTATCGGTTATTTTAATTTTAGCCGACGCCTCAGATACGGTCTCATCCTCAACTCCCATGGGATTAAAAACAAATGTCAGGATTACTTCGTCCCCATCATTATAACCGGCAAAAAAGTCTTTTTTAATAATTACCGTCTCGCCATTAAGAGTGTAATCAGTATCAGGCAAAAGTGTTTTGGATTTGCTTTTGATTTCTCTGAGTGTATTACCGTTAAGCTTTAAATCAACCGTAACATCGGCCTGCTTTTCGGTGTTAAGATCAAATTCCCCGTTTTTAGCGCTTACGGTACTTTCACTGTAAAGCACAATGCCCTGATCGTTTGCAATTATTTCGTTTCCGGCCTTGTCGGTTACCTTAACATAAATAATCTTTTTGCAGTTGGGAACAAGGCTCAGTCTATCGGTCCAACCGGTAACATCCGCAAAGTTTGTAACCTCACTGTCTCCGGCATAATACATGATACTGTCAACGCCGCTTAACGCATCCTCTGCCTGTGCTTTAACCTCAACTGTCTCTTTAAAGAACAAACCGAATGTCAGCTTGTTAAGCAACTTTTTAAATCCGCTTTCGTTGTAGCTTATTTTAATATTTTCAGGTGCGGTTTTATCAAGTTTGTATGATATTTTGCCCTTGTAAACATTGCCGTTTTCGTCTGATTTAATAAATATATTTAAGGAACCGTTTTGAGATTCTTCGGTTATTAAAACACTGTCTGAAAAATCACTGTCATTGGTGCCAATCTTATATCCGCTGTTTGCCCTTACGGTAATGTTTTCGTTATGCCAGCCGTTTTCATTTGCCGCAGGTACAGTATACATTGAATCGTCGGCAGTACCATAATCTATTTCAAAAGTATAACTAACCTTTCCGGTGTAGTTCCCTTTAAAAATTACGGAAGTTGTTCCGGTGCCTTTAATGTTTTCATCATAATACGCTGTGTAATCCTTACCGGGGACCAGAGTTATATCACCGTATTTAACCTCGTAAACCGGTTTTTGACTGTTACCGTTAAATATATAGTTGCTTTCAAGTCCGGATACAGTTACATCGTTTTCAGTAAGGGTTCTCGGATTAATTGTAAATTTCCATGAGCTTTCAGTAAAGTTACTTAACGAGTTGTATTCATCAGACTCCGCTACATCAATCTTAACTGTATAGTCTCCTGCATCTGTCGGAGCTGCGGAAAGCTTGTTTCCGTTTGAATTATAATATTTAACCGTAATTTTACCGCAGGAAACCCCTTCTTTGGCCTTAACAGTTGCCTCCTTTTTGCTGCCGCTATAGATTAAATCGGCAGGAGGTGTGAACACAAAATCATCGGCCGAAAGGCTTGCAAGTATTTTTTTGATTATAACATTATTGTTTTTAAGCGAGGTCTCATATCCTTCAACATCACTTACTATTTTAGCGGCGTCTGATTCGGTAATACTATATCCGCTGCCGCTTGCAACTATGCCGCTGTTTAACTTAGCATTTGAAGATGTTACACCTATGTTTCCGCCGGTAAGACCGCCGGTTATATTTAATTGAGTTGTAATGCGGCTTGAATTGTAAAGATAGAAATTGTTGGCAACACTATTTTTATTGTTGTTTGATACGGTAACATTGCCTTTAATATTTAAATTAGCTTTGGTGGCATAAACACCGCCGCCGTTTTCAATAGCGGTATTGTTTTGTATCTTTCCGCCAAGCATGTTAAAATTGCCTTCGGCGTAAATGCCGCCGCCGATTTTTGCGGTATTGTTGTTTATATTTCCGCCGTAAAAGTTAAACTCGCCGTTGCTGTTTACTCCGCCGCCGTAACTTCCGTAGTTTCTGCTTATAGTACCGCCGTAAATATTCAACTTGCTGGATCTGTTGCATACACCTCCGCCGAGAGTTTCGCCGGTTTCGGAAGTATAGCTATATAAACCGTTTCCGGTAATAGTACCGCCGTATATGTTTAAGGCGTTGGTACCATGTATTCCATACCTCATAAATATACCGTAAGCTTTATTGTTTTTAATGGTTCCGCCATAAAAATTAACAGTTCCTTCATCCAGATAAATACCGTCGACAGAATTGTTTTTAATGATTGCATTGTAAATATCGGCATAGCCATCAACCAAAATACCGCTCAAACCCTTGACAGAAGAATAAATCGATCCTGTGTTTTTACAGTCTGTCAGCACAAGCTTTGAACCGTCCTGAACATAAATGGCTCCGTATGGATAACCACTGCCTGCCGCATCTTTATAAAATTGTTCAAAGTCTTCTATTATACTGTAGCCATTAAGACAAATGGTTATTGTTCTGCCACCCTGAATGAAAAGAGGTTTGGAAAGACGGCAGTTCTGGGTAAGGTAATAACAGCCGGCATCATAAGGTAAAGAATCGCCTTTGGTCCAGGCGACGAAATCGGTAGACGCTTCGTTTTTGTGATCGCCTATCTCCTTATGACTTGACCCGCAAAGGCAATGAGTGTGACTGCCGGCCGCAAAGGTTTTGATTGACAATGCGGGTACAGCCGAAAGGATCATTGCAAAGCATAAAGCGCTGGCAATAATCTGCCTTTTCCGTGATTCGAAAAACTTAAAACTTTTACCCAAATATTTAAAAATCAAAAAAAGCGGATAAAGGGCAATTATTGCACAATATTCTGCTTTTTCTTTTAAATTGAGGGATTTGAAATTACGCATTTTTTTCATTCCTTGTCTGCAAAATATTTTATTATCTTTGATTTAAGGAAAAACGGAGATTTATGAAAATTTCCCTTAAATCAGTACATTAAAATATTAGCATAATTAATATATAAAAAAATGCAAAATGCGTGAAATGTTATTTTTTCGGAGTGAAATGTTTTAGGTTTTGATTGAAAAAAACAAAGGGATATTTTTGACTTTTGTTACAATAGTAGCAAAGCTTTAAACTACATGCTCTTTGGTATAATTTTCAATATGCCAATATAGTTTTATAACGCTCTTGAATTTATAAAAATTGTTTTAAACAAAAACTTGAGAAAGGACTTGAAACAGAAAAATTTCAAGCCCTTCCTTTTGTGGTTATTTAAATTAAAAAGTTCATAAAAGTTTTTTTACTGTGACATTATTTGTCAGAGTTAAGTTTTATAATTCATTTGCAACTGTAAAAACTTTAACTATAGTTTTTAAAAGTAAAAGACATTTTAATAAAAGATAGTATAATGAAAGGAGAAATTAATTATGTCTTGTATAAATTTTAAAGCAAAAGAGAAAAACAATAAATGGAGGGAGGTTAAACTGAATTTAGAAAAGGAAAAATCAATTTCTAAATATTTTGGAATTGATACTATAACAAGAGTAGATGAATTGTTGCAAAATAACATAACTCTTTTTGAATGGATTAGGAAGAATCAAGGGTTTCCGTACTTTATTGGCCGACGAATTAATGGCATAAACGCCTTGACAAGCAAGGAAATGTCCTATATTGTTTCTAACGGTTCTAAAGTAATTCCCATTTTAACAGTCGTACCAGAAAAATCTGCAAAGGATAATGCAAAAATTGCTATTGCAATACTTGAGGATTTGCAAATTGAAAAGAAAACACCCATTTTTGTAGAAATCGATGATAATATTCTCACTAGTGAATTCTTAAAGGATTTTGCGACAGAAATCCTTGCATATGACTTTATCCCTGGTTTCTATGTTGATACAGATTCATATCATGATTTTGATCGTTTTTTTAGCAGAGCATATCAATCAAATGAAAATTTAATGAAACAGTGTAAAATCTGGGCACTTTCACCTGAAATGGAAGAATTTTATGAAACCAAGAACGGGCATAATGAAAAACCTGATATTTGGGGTCCTTTTGCTCCTTCTTGTATTGCCAAAGAGCATATTGCTTTTTGGCAATACGGTAAAAAATGTCATCCTATAAATACATATAGAGGTGACAGAGCAGATTTCAATTTAAATCTTACCATTGAGCCAAAAAATATTTTTTCTGTTCGTAAAGCGAAAGTATTAAGTTATCACTTTAAAAAAGACAAAAACTACAACTTTGAAGTGTGTATAGTTAACAGAAATAATATTGAAACGATAAATTTGAATTGTGACTTTATTAAAGCTAAATCTAATTCGCTTATTACAAATAATAAAATATACTCCAACAACATTAATTCAAGCCATAATATTTTACAATTTGTCATTTGTCAAAATAATGATATGTTTAATTCAAAGACTGTTGTTACAGAAGGCAATGCATTAATTAAATTTGCTTTTATTTCTAAAGAAAATTCATGTGTATACCACTTTAAAATAATTGTTTCATTAAAAGAATCTGAATTACTTAAGGATATAATCACAAATTCTCCATCTACAGAAAATGAAGAAGAAATACAAAAGATTTCTGCCCAGGAAACATGGTTTTCAAAATTTAGCATGCCTGATTCTACTAATAACGAAAATAGAGCGAATTCAAATAAAGCAAATTCAATTGTGGAAAATTACATGTATATGTCGAATGAAGATATTTTCTCTTCGGAAATTATAAATGTTTCAAAGCTGCGTTCAAGTATTAGTGGCGATAAATATAATATTTTTGCAACAATTCCACAATCTGCTGTTAAGCGATCAGGTTCTGAATACTGTACTATAAAAGATATTTATGGCAGACCAACTGCAGCATACTACAAAGATACCTTATTTGATTATAATGGCACTTATATTAGTAAAATAGCAATTTGGAGCTTGAATCCAACAATCAGTTCGGCACAAAATGCAGACAGATTAATTGAGTTTACATACCAAAAAGCCTATAACGCTTTTGTTTACTATTATCCAAGCACTGATAAAATTCAAGTTGTATACTGCGATAACAATAAAACCTATGTGGTTACTTCTAATACTCAAATATCATTAAATTTAGTTGGGTGTCAATCAGCATATGTAGATAAATGTTCATTTGAAGTTTGTTTGGGTGGCAACAATACGAGTAATGTTAACTTTCTTGATGATGCATTGTCTGCATTGGGATATGCAACTTCAAGTATTAAGATTTTAGGAAAACTTGCAAGTATTGTTTCTAATATTTATTCTGGTTTTAGTTTTCTGAATGAAGTTTCAAATACAATAACTAACTATAGTTATAATAAAGCAACACATGAATATTTTTTTCACCCCACATGTAATTTAGTTACAAAGCAAGTTGGTTCTACATTCCAACCCGTATTAGGATATAAAAACTCTTTTTTGAAAATTAAAGCTACATTAGATAATGTTACCGTTTATCATAATAGTGCTATATATTATCAGGTACGAACGAAAGTATTATCCAACTTTGATGGTGAAAATGAAACCATTTGCATAGGCGGTTCTACACCCTTGAAATAATGGTTCGGATATGTTATATTAAAAAATGGAAGGTGTTGTTGAGTGTGAAACGATACTTGGGGACAATATTGTCTGTTTCATTAGTTCTTCTACTGGTTTTTAATATTTTTATTGTAATAAAAAATAATCGTTACATTTCCAAAAGAACATCAAACACTATTACTGAAATTCTTATATGTGTTAATGACACAAAGAAATGTTTACAAAATCTTATTGACAGCAAGGACTCTTTTTATCAAAGTAAAATGATGTATGTGCTAAACGGAAAATTTTCTACATTATATCATTTGTGCCACGCAAATCGTAATATATATAATTATGCATGTTCCGATTTTGAGCATATTGGGGCTACATTTATCGGCCCTGCAAGCAATCAAAATTTTATAACAACCGGCATTTATGATGATTCAAAAATTACCGAAAATGAATATACATATATGAGAGAATTAATCGATTTACTCGATAAAATTAGCAAAAACATTACTGGCTCTGATGCAATGAAGGATTTTAATGCTCTAAATTCTAATTTTGAAGGTATGCATGAACAATTATATGACATAGAAAATTCCCCATATCGTTTAATTAACGAATATTCCCAAAGCAATGGGCAATTATCATAAACTCAGCAAAGGAATTTATTCTTTTATAAGTTGATAAAATAGTTTTTATTTTATATCTTTTTAAACGGTATTAATTACTTTTCTCAGATATTCTGTTTCCGCCTGCATTTTTTTATGGTGCAGGCGGTTTTTTATACTTAGAATTAACGGATTATATATAAAACACCTATTTTATTTCCATCTTGCCAAGTGTATTAAATTTATGTTATAATTAAAAAAGTTATAAATTTGTATATAATTCGACAAAAATATTAAATAAAGTCGATAGATTAAAAAACAAAAAAGGGGGGTTATCATGCTTACTGTAGGGGTATGTGATGACAAAGCAGAATCTTTGAACTGCACGGTTGAGTACATAAATAAATGGTCGGAAAAGAGTGGAATCCCTGTTAGTATTCATACATACGATAACGGCGACAGCCTTTTAAATGCCGAACATTCCATAAGTCATGATATAATCTTTCTTGATATAATAATGCCCCTTTTAAATGGTATAGACGCTGCAAAAGAACTGCGAAAGACTGATAAAGCGGCGCGCATAGTTTTTTTAACCTCTTCGCCTGAATTTGCGCTTGAATCATATTCGGTTAAAGCAAATGGATATATTTTAAAACCGGTAACATATGAAAAAGTTAAAGATGCTCTGGATGAGTGTGCAAGCGCTGTAAAGGAAGAGCCTCAAAACATTGTTATTAAAACACCCTTTGGTTATCAAAAGCTTTATTTACACAATATTGAATATGCAGAGGCTCAAAACAAAAAGGTAATCTTTTTTTTGAAGGGCGGAGGCACAGCCGAAACTGCCGAACCGCTTTATTCATTTGAAGATAAATTAACCCTGGAAAACGGATTTTTTAAGTGCCACCGCAGCTATCTTGTTTATATGCCGAATATTGAAAGTTTCAACAGTACCCATTTAACAACAAATTCAAAACGCACGGTGCCGATTGCAAGGGGTTACGCAAAAGCCTTTAAAGAATCATATTTTACGGTTATGTTCAAAGAATAGGAGAATAAAACATGTTTTTAAGTTTTATACATAACGCAACTACTCTCTTGTTCGGCGTGTACATTTCGGCGGCATTTTTAGGAATAAAAATGAACCGAAAAAATATATTAAAACTGCTTATATTTTCGCTTGCGTCAGGTGTGGTTTACCTTTCTTCTTACCTGATGTTCGGAATACCTACTACCGAAAAGATATATCCACTCATAATTCATATACCGCTGGTTTTATTTTTAACCTTTTATTACAAATACAAAGTGGCTCTCTCTTCTCTTTCGGTTCTTACGGCCTATTTATGCTGTCAAATCAGTAACTGGATCGGAATTGCCGTAATGAGTATAACAGGTTCTGAAACATTTTATTATATCGCCCGTATAACCGTTACGATTGTGGTTTTCATTCTGCTTATACGGTATGTATCCGACGCCACGGCGGTGCTGCTTCAAAAGCCTACAAAATCGCTGCTTATATTGGGACTAATGCCGTTTGTTTATTATATTTTTGATTATGCGGCAAGAGTCTATACCGACATTTTGTATTCCGGTGTAAGGGTTGCAACCGAATTTTTGGGATTTATGCTTTGCATATTTTACATTCTTTTTATATTTTTATATTTCAAGCAATACGAGGAAAAAAGCGAAGCGGAGCAGCGCAACAGATTTTTAAAAATGCAGCAAACGCAAACTGCAAAGGAAATTGAAACAATCCGGCGTTCAAAACAGGAAATTTCAATTCTGCGGCATGATATGCGCCATTTTTTAAGCGGCATTTCGGTACTGATTGACAAAGGCGAAACTCAGAAAGTTCAGAAATATATAGAAAAATTAATAGATTCAACCGATAAAACTGTCAGTCACCGTTATTGCGAAGACGAAACAGTCAATATGATACTTTCAAACTATGAAACCACAATTTCAAAGAATGATATTGACCTAAGATGCAAATTGCAAATACCTAACAAGTTGCCGATTTCGGAGGTTGACATTACTTCCATATTATCAAACGCAATAGAAAATGCCATTCATGCTGTTCTGCCGCTTGATAAAGAAAACCGGATTATTGAGCTTACCATTACCGAAAAAAACGAAAAAACGCTGATCTCGGTTTCAAACACATATGGCGAAAGGCCGAAAATGGTGGACGGCATGCCTATAACAAACGATAAAAAACACGGTTTCGGTACACAGAGCATACGGTACACTGTTGAAAATCTTAACGGATATTGCCGCTTTTCGGTTACCGATGATCGCTTCATTCTCCAAATTATAATATAAATAATAATAATATAATAATATAATAATTAGGCTCTTTATCATCGAGACCGTAATGGTTTTGATGATAAAGAGCCTAAATTAATTCTTCGGTTTGTTTTAAAAGCTGCTGCTTTTTCTTACAAGTGCAAAATCCACAACATTGCCAAATGGCGAAATATTGGAGCATGTAAGTGATTTTTCATATGCAAAAGCTTCCGAATAGAAACATATCGGAATCAGCGAGCAGTCGGACATGATTGTATTTACAACCGACGGCAAACTATTTAAAACCTGCTTTTCGGTCATTGAAGGCAGAGAAGATACAAAAGAATCGACGCTTTTATTTTTGTATCCAAAGCAATTATTTGCGCTAAGCGAAGAAAATGTGCCGATAAATTCCCCGGGTGTGCTGCCGGGAGTTGTAATAGGCGCTATTGCAAGGTTATAATCTCCGCTCTTTATAGCTTCCTTAAACATTGTTTCGTCGTTTTTATTTACAATGTTAACTACAACTCCAAGCGATTTCTGAATACTGTTGGCAACCGACGCCGCCATTTTTGTTATAGCTTCGCCGCCGTAATATATTAAATTTAAAGTAGGCATTTTATACCCTTTGAACTTATTGGCTAAGGCAAAGCTTTTGCGGGCGGCATCCGGATCAAAAGACTCCGAAACCGTTAGATTCAGTTTTTTTGAAACCGGTTCATTGTCTGCCGTTACAACATTTGGAACAATGGTATTGCAGGTTGTAAAACTTTTCGAAAGATCGGATTTAATGCTGTCGCGGTCGATAGACGCAGCAATGGCTTTTCTTGAATCAAGACTGCTGAATTTTCCGCTCTTATTTATAACAAGAGCATATACTGTTCTTTCAAATGTGTATATATTGCAGTTTTGAATATTGTCTGAAACCTCAACAAACCCCATGCTGAGATTTGAACTTTCAATTTTTTTAGCGCGGCTTGCGGTGTCGCCCATGCTGAAAATAACGGCGGCAGTTTGAGGTTTGAATTTGCCGGTATATTTTTTATTTCTATTTAATCTGAGCAAAAAATCGCCCTCGGTTTCCCACAGTCTTAAAGAAAAGGAACCGTTTGAAACAACATTTTCACCATCCATTCCATACTTTCCCTGAGCTTTTTCAAAAGCCTTTTTGTTGCAGGGCATTGCCACCGGAGCAGTAAGAATTTTTAAAAAGTTATCGTTTGGTTTTTCAAGGGTAACTGTAAGGGTATAATCATCCTCTGCCGCAACCCCTAGGGATACCGCTTTGCCGTTATTATAATCCTCCGCATTTTTTATGCAAAACAATTCCGAAGCCATAGGCGACTTTGTGGACGGACTCAGCGCGCGCTCAAATCCAAAGACGAAATCGGCCGCAGTGACATCATCCCCGTTAGACCATTTTGCGTCCTTTCTTAAATTGAATGTATATGTAAGATTATTGTTTGTAACCTTATATTCTTCTGCTGCCGCAGGAACAATGTTTCCGCTTGAATCAATCCTCACAAGGCCCTCAAACAGACCTCCTACGGCAATTTTTTGCGGCTGGGTGCTTGAAAGCTGCGGATCAAGATTTTGCGGTTTACTGTCAAGTTCAACAGTTAAAATATATGCATTGTCGTTTCCGCATCCGCTTAAGGTGAAAACAGAGCAAAAAATCAAAGCACATAGAATTACTGATATATACTTTTTATACAACTTCATTAAAAACAATCCTTTATATGACATATATTATAAAATTTCTACATTTTTCTGCATTACTTATAAAATATATTATAAATCCCCCGCCTTCATTTTTCAATAACAAAATCATACAGCATGTAAAGAAAAAAACTTGACAAGCGGCCCAGCTTGTGTTATACTAATCCGGTATTCTGTAGTGGTACGACTATCATCTGCCAAGGCCCGGCTTAAACAAAATTTTGGAGGTTATATTATGTCTAAAGATCTGCATATGTGTGACCTTCTTGAAATTTACGGTCCGGTACTTACCGGAAAACAGGCCCTCTTTTCTGAAATGTATTTTTTTGATGATCTTTCCCTTTCCGAAATCGCCGAAAACGAAGGCATTTCAAGACAGGGTGTGCAGGATATAATAAAGCGTGCCGAACGGCAGCTTCTTTATCTTGAAGAAAAACTTAAGATCTATGAAAAAAGCATCAGGCAGAGTGAAATTATTAAAGGAATAGATTCTGCGATAAAGGAAAAAGACATTGACAAAATTTCAAACCTTGTTTTAAACTTTAAAAAAACAATATAGATTTTTCAGATGAAAAAAGAAGAAGGAAACAATCAAATTGTTCCGGTTTATTGCAAATTACTGTTTATTCAGGTAGTTATTACGCTTTATAAGTACAAATTATATTGACAAACACAGGAGAAAATTATGGCATTTGAAAGTCTTTCAGACAAATTGGCTGCTGCATTTAAAAAGCTTCGCTCTAAGGGCAGACTCACCGAGAGTGATGTTAAAGCTGCTATGCGTGAAGTACGGCTTGCGTTAATTGAGGCGGATGTTAACTACCGCGTAGCCAAGGATTTTTCTAACAAACTTACCGAAAAGTGCATAGGCGAAAAGGTCATGGAAAGTCTTACGCCGGCGCAGATGGTTATAAAAATTGTAAGAGATGAGCTGACAGAGCTTATGGGCGGAGAGAGAGCGAGACTTAAAACCGCCTCAAAAGGTCCTACAGTAATAATGATGTGCGGTCTTCAGGGTTCCGGAAAAACCACCCACTGTGCCAAGCTTGCCAAGAAGCTGAAATCCGAAGGTCACAGGCCCTTGCTTGTTGCCTGTGATATTTATCGCCCGGCGGCTATAGATCAGTTAAAGGTTGTGGGGGATGCTGCCGGAGTTCCCGTTTTTGAGATGGGAACCGAGCGCCCTGAAAAAATTGTTAACGCCGCATTTAAACAGGCAAAAGATTACGGAAATGATTTTCTTATTATAGATACCGCCGGCCGACTTCACATTGACGAAGACCTAATGAACGAGTTAAAAAGAATAACCGAGACCATTCATGTAGACAATATTATACTTGTAATTGACGCTATGATAGGTCAGGACGCGGTAAATGTTGCAAAAGCTTTCAACGATCTTCTGGAAATAGACGGAGTTATTGTTACAAAGCTTGACGGCGATACCAGAGGCGGTGCGGTACTTTCGGTAAAGTCTGTTACGGGCAAGCCTATAATGTATGCCGGTGTGGGTGAAAAGATAGACGATTTGGATGAGTTCCACCCGGATCGTATGGCCTCAAGAATTTTGGGCATGGGCGACATGCTTTCTCTTATAGAAAAGGCGGAGCAAAAGCTTGACGACAAGCAGGCTGAAATAACGGCTAAACGCCTTGCCGAAAACAAATTTGATATGAACGACCTTTTGGCTCAATTTGAAAGCATAAAAAAAATGGGGCCGCTTAAAAACATAATGTCAATGATTCCGGGAATGGATAAACAGCTTAAAAATGTTGATATTGATGACCGGCAGCTTGACAGGGTTGAAGCGATAATTAAATCAATGACAAAAAAAGAACGCGCGAAACCTGAAATACTTAACGCTTCAAGAAAAAGGCGCATTTCGGCCGGTTCAGGCATGAGTGTGGAAGAAATAAACCGCCTTTTAAAGCAGTATGAGCAAATGAAAAAAATGTTCAGGCAGGCAGGTTCCAAGGGCGGCAGGCGCCACCTTGGCAAAGGGATGGGATTCCCACCCGGTTTTAAATTTTAATTTTTAAATTCACAGAATATTTTAGATATTAAACATAAAAATATTCTTTGAATATAAAGCCGTAAAGGTTTAGACCAATCAGGATATTGTCCTTTAAAAAGGTTTATACCTGGCAAATGTAATTACAGGAGGTGTTTTATAATGGCAGTAAAAATCAGACTTCGCCGCGTTGGTGCAAAAAAGGCACCGTTTTATCGCATAGTTGTTGCTGATTCAAGATCACCGCGTAACGGAAGATTTATTGAAGAAATCGGTTATTTTGATCCTAAAAAAGATCCGGCAGAGGTAAAGGTTGACGGAGAAAAGGCAAAAACATGGATCAAAAACGGCGCTCAGCCTACCGACACTGTTAAAGCCTTACTTAAGAAAAACGGTGTTCTTTAATCTCATTTTACGAAGGAGAAAATCAAAATGACAGATCTTTTAGTTACCATTGCATCCGGTCTTGTTCAAAATCCGGATTCAGTAACCGTAACCGTTGATGAAGCAGATGAAGAAGGGGTTGTTTTATACCATCTTCATGTAGCCGAAGACGATATGGGACGCGTTATAGGCAAACAGGGACGCATTGCAAAGGCAATCCGTACTCTTATGAGAGCTGCTGCAAACAAAAATGGCCAAAAAATAGCTGTTGAAATCGACTGATTTTAATTTTTGTTTGTATTCCCGTTAGGCGAAAACCATGGGCAAGCAGTGATAAATCCGAATCTATCGCGGTTTTGCTCGCCTTTTGTGTTCGCCGTATAAAAACGGGAAATCCTTAATGCCGCCGATATTGCCTACTTGCCTAGGCATTGGCTTTAATATCGGAGGCATTAAGGATTTTAGGGAGATCTTAAATGAAAAAGGATTACATTGAAACCGGTAAAATAGTAACTACACATGGCGTAAGAGGCACGCTGAGGGTTCAGCCCTGGTGTGATACGCCTGATTTTTTATGTAAATTTAAAGTATTATATATAAAATCAGGGGCCGAATTTAAGCCGCTGACTGTTTTATCGGCACATGCTCACAAAAATGTGGTTCTTGTAAATATTGACGGTATAACCTCCATTGAAAAGGCAGATACATTAAAAAACAAAATTCTTTATATTGCAAGAAAAGACCTTAATTTAGAAGATGGAAATTTTCTTATTGACGATATAATCGGCTGCGCGGCAATTGATTTTAAAACAGGCAAGCAGTTAGGAATTATAACAGATGTTTCCAAAACCGGAGCAAACGATGTATGGCATATAGAAGACAATAACAAGGAATATCTTATACCGGTTATTGAAAGCGTTGTGAAAGAAGTGAATATTGAAAAGGAGCGGGTTATAATATCCCCTATACCGGGAATATTTGACTGATGTTATGAGAATAGATATTTTAACACTTTTCCCTGAAATGTGCGAAGCCTTTTTAAGCGAAAGCATAATAGGTCGCGCAAGAAAAAATAATTATGTTGATATTGAATGTCATAATATACGAGATTATACAAAAGATAAACATAACCGTGTTGATGACGCTCCATATGGCGGCGGCATGGGGATGATTCTTTCGGCCCAACCGGTTTTTGACTGTGTTAATGCAGTGAAAGAGAAATGTGAAACAACCCCCAGGATTATTTATATGTCGCCTAAGGGCCAAATTTTTAATCAGCAAAAGGCTGCAGAGCTTTCAAAGCTTGATAATATCATATTGCTTTGCGGTCATTATGAGGGAATTGACGAAAGGGTTTTGGAGTCGGTTGTTGACGAGGAAATATCTATCGGAGATTTTGTTGTTACCGGCGGTGAAATACCTGCCGTTACCGTTGCGGATGCGGTTTGCCGCATGCTCCCCGGGGTTCTTTCGGATGATGTATGCTTCAGCGAAGAAAGCCATTTCAACGGTCTGCTTGAATATCCGCAATACACCCGTCCGACTGAATGGAACGGTATGAAGGTTCCGGAAATTTTACTTTCCGGCCACCACAAAAATATTGAGCGGTGGAGAAGGGAAAAATCGCTTGAAACTACCCTTAACAAGCGCCCGGACATGCTTGAGAAAGCTGATATCACAAAGGCAGATATTGAATATCTTTGCAAAGTAAAATCTGATTTTGCAAAGAGTGATAACAAATAAGTTTTTTAGGCTCCTTATAGTCGAACATCCGGCGCAAAATTAACAAATTTTAAAAATCACATAAAATGTAATGCGGAGTAAAATTAAGCGCTGTGCTCCTAGTGTTACAGGACTCGAACCGGCCGCGGTTTCGCTCGCCGCCTTTTAGATTGCGGCTTTGCGTTCATTCTTGC
>CAKSDA010000022.1 GCA_934444895.1 uncultured Eubacteriales bacterium
TACCAATATGTAAGTTCACTTGCAGGCGGAATTTCATCTTCGCCTATTCTAAGGGTAATTCCGGGACGGTTGAATTCAAAGGTAAACCAGTCGCATATTTCCGGATATATTTTTGATATAGGCGGACTTACTTTAAATGATGATACCGCTGAAATCACATCAGCCATTTTAACACTCGGTTTCGGAACCTTTTCGCATCCGCTGTATGAAACAGTATTTCCGAAAGCGGTAACATTTATAAGATGTCTTATGTTTTTCGTACGGCAGAGTTCGGTAAGAGCCAGGGTTTCGGGCTCTGTTTCCGGCTTGTATCCGCTAAAGCCTTTATATGAAGGCCCTGAAATGAAATTCTCCTTTTCGATGCTTTGGCGTTTTTTAAAATCAAAGGCAAAATTCCTTACAATTTCAACACCTCTCAAGTTCGCTTCCCATTTTGAAAAATCTCCGTTGCAAAGACCGGCGATTTTTCCTGCCATGTATCCGCAGCCCATGTCTCCGCGAAGCGATATCTCGGCTCCGTCCGGATTTAGGCAGGGCATTATTGCAACGCCTCTTCCGAACATTGCTTTTCGCATATTTATGCCGCACATTTCTTTGCCGTTTAGTATTTTGTCGCACAATTCCTCGGCAAACATAAGCAGAATAAGTGTGGTTATGCGGCATCTTGGGTTTTCTCCCGCAATAAATGCAGTATATTCAGTGTCGGAGCCGATTAACAGCACCGGTATATCTCTCCCGGCAACGCTTTTTCCTATTTTGGAAATATTAACAAACGGATATTTGGAAATAAGCTTGTTTATAAGCATTTTTATTTCAAAATAACTGTGTTCAGAAGGGAATATTTTGCTTTCCATATTAACACTCCTTAGGCTTTTATATTGCGGCTTTGCCTTTATTTTTTAAAGAGAAATACCTGCTTTAAATTTTTTAAAAACATAATCGGTAAAAATCATTTTAAATTGCTGCCGATTTTTATAAAAATTAAATAAATTATATATAATATATAGTATGCGACGGAGGTTATTAAAATGAATTTAACCGAAAAACAAATAGACGGCAAGTATATTTTCAAAGGAAAGATAATTTCGCTGCGGGTTGACAATGCCTTGCTGCCGAACGGTGAAACGGCGGTAAGAGAGGTTGTTGAACACGGCGGCGGAGTTTGTATTGTTCCGCTCACCGAAAATAATGAAATACTTATGGTTGAACAGTTTAGATACCCTTACAGTGAGGTCGTTTTGGAAATTCCTGCAGGTAAAAGGGAAAAGGATGAGGACCCTATGAAATGCGGAATCAGAGAGCTTAGGGAAGAAACCGGTGCAACCGCTCAAAAATTCGAATTTTTAGGGGAACTGTATCCCAGTCCTGGGTACTGCGGAGAAATTATATATATGTACCTTGCAACCGAATTATCATACGGCGATACGGATTTTGACGACGATGAATTTTTAGAGGTCAAAAGGGTGCCTTTAAAGAAAGCGGTCGAAATGATTATGAGCGGAGAAATAAAGGATTCGAAAACTCAAACCGCAATTTTAAAAACTTATTATAAAATTACCGAAAACCGATAAAATGTAAAGCCGTTTATATTGACAAAAACGCTTTGATATGATATTTTACTATAGAAATATTTAAAATGGGGTTTTGACCCCTTTAAAGTTTAAAAAAAGGAGAAAATAATATGGGAAAAACCAAAGGCGGTTTTACGCTTCCCGGTGAAAGCGGGCATGAAAAATTAACTCTGGAATTAGCCGAAAAGTGGGGGGCGGATATTATTCGTGATTCCGACGGCACGGAATTATCTCCTGAAATTATAAATTCCGGGTACGGTATTTATTCAACCATTTGCATAATTCGCGACCATAACGAATGGGCTCGCAAAAATATGGATAAACTTCAAAGCACAATTCTTCAAAGCTTCCCGGTTATGGCACTGGGCGCTGAGGTTGAAATCCGCCTTATGGACGGATACTTTGAGGAACAGTTTTTGGTGAACGATTCTCCTGACGCCATTAAATATATGCAGGTGTTTGACCGAACCGAAAACAAAGAAATCAAGGGCTGGAAGTATGAATCCGGAAAGGTTTACATAAATAACGCTACCGAGTTTCATAAATATACGGTAAACTTCTTCGCATGGCGCATTTGGGAAGAAATTTCAATGTATAACCATGTTACAAATCATTGGAATAAAGAGCACCTGATGCAGATAGACCCTATTTATCCTGAAACAAGGGAATATATGCTTAAATGGATGAAGGATTGGTGCGAAGAACATCCGGCAACAACGGTTGCCAGATTCACCTCAATGTTTTACAATTCATCCTGGGTATTTGACAGCAAGGCTCGCACACTTTACGGCGACTGGGCTTCGTATGATTTTACCGTAAGTCCTCGCTCTATGGATCTTTTTTCCGAAGAATACGGATATACTCTTGAGGCAGAAGATTTTATTAACAAGGGTAAAATGCATGTTACCCATATGCCTGCTGAAAGCAAAAAACGCGATTGGATGAAATTTATTAATAATTTTGTTATTTCATTCGGAAAACAGCTTATAGACATTGTTCACTCATACGGCAAAAAGGCTTATGTTTTTTATGATGATTCATGGATCGGTGTTGAACCCTGGGCAGATACATTCAAAAAATTCGGTTTTGACGGTCTTATCAAGTGCGTGTTTAACGGATATGAAGTAAGACTGTGTGCCGGATGCGAGGGCGTAGAAACCCACGAAATTCGCCTCCATCCTTACTTGTTCCCAACAGGTCTCGGCGGTTCTCCGACATTTTCAAAGGGCGGAAATCCTACAAGAGACGCAAAAATTTATTGGGGCGCAGTACGCAGAGCATTGCTCAGAGAAAAAATTGACCGTATAGGACTTGGCGGATATCTGTCGCTTACCTTGCCATTCCCTGATTTCAACGATTATATTGAAAAAATTGCAGATGAATTCCGCCTTATAAGGGATCTTCACAGCGACGGAAAACCCTACACATTAAATCCGAAGGTTGCAGTGCTTACATATTGGGGCAAGCTTCGTTCGTGGACATGCGCCGGCCATTTCCATGATCAGTCGGATATAGATGTGCTTAATGTAAATGAGGCGCTTTCCGGCATGCCGTTTGATGTCGAATTTATAAGTTTTGACGATGTTGAAAAAAATGGTATTGATAAATACGATGTTATTATAAATGCCGGCAGAGAATTCAGTTCATGGTCAGGCGGTGAAAATTGGAACTGCGTTGATGTTGTTGATAAGATTACCAAATGGACATACGAGGGCGGTACCTTTATCGGCGTTAATGCCCCTTCGTATTGCAGCGGAAACGACTATAGCTTCAGACTTGAGCATATTTTGGGTGTTGATATTGATAACGGAGAAAGATATTGCCATAACAAAATCACACCGGAATGCACCGAAAGTGAACTTATCTGCGAGGGTACAGACGCTAAGATTAAAGATTATCTTTATGTTTCAAAGCCGGATACTGAAGTGCTTCTTAGTAAAGATGGGGAACCGATAATTACAAAGCATAATTTCGGAAAGGGATGCGGATTCTATTTCTCATACTTCAGAACCGGAAACGAAAATAACAGAACCCTTATGAATATGATAGTAGGTTCGGATTGCGCAAAGAATTACAAGTACATTTCTTCCAATCCTAACTGCGAATGTGCATATTTCCCGAATAATAACAAGCTTATTGTTATTAACAATACAAACGAAACTCAAACCACATCTGTTATTACAGAAAACGGAGTAAGGGAATTTACTCTTGACGGATTTGATACTGTTATTCTGTAAAATCCTTTAAAAATAAAAAACAAAATCAGCATATCATGGGCCAAACCCTTGGTATGCTGATTTTTTGCAATATAGCATATTTTAAATAAAAGGTATACTATATGAAAAATTATAAAAATTACAGGTCGTTAAGATCGCTTGAAATTTTATGCAGATATTGCTTTAAAAGATGAATGCAGTCCTTTTCGGTTGCTGAACCCCTTATTATATCTTCCGCTAAAGCGCGGCATGAGGGACATCCGCACAAACCGCAATCAAGACCGGGAAGCCTGTCGGTTATCTCATCAGCCTTCTCCATCATTTTCATGCTTTCCAAAGGTGTTGAACCTAAACGGTATACCGGTTCAAACTTGACCTTTTCGGTCCAAAAAGCGCCTTTTGGAATTCTTCCGTCCAAATGGCTTCCCGCAATGGTCATATATTTTCTGAGCAATGTAAGTTTGGTTTTTGCAACATACGGATTTTCAACCTGCAAAACACCGCCAACACATCCGCCGTTGCAGGCGTTTAGTTCAACAAAATCTATATCATGAATCTTGTTGTCCTCAAGGTCCTCAAGTATTTTTATAACATTTTCAATTCCGTCGGCAGCGATATAACTGTCGGTAAAAAGTCCGCCGACTTCTCCGCCGGTTTGCCCCCAGCTTATGCCAATACGCCCTGCTCTCTTCATTTCGCAGTCGCCGGCGTCGTTTATATCCATAAGCGGCAAAATTTTGGTATACACCTTTTTAACCGCAAGAACACGGTCAATTTGACTTTTTTTAATACCCATAGGATCATTAACCGCCGACACCTTGGCAGGGCAGGGTGATATAAAGAAGATTCCGATTTTAGATCTGTCAAGTCCGGTCTTTTCAACCGCCATTTGCGCCGCAATAGAAGCGGCAAGGTCAACCGGGGCGGCAATCGGAAGCATTTTTTCAATAAGACCCGGAAAGCGAACCCTTATCAGCCGCACAATTGAAGGACATGCGGTGCTTATAAAAGGTTTTTCATTCCTGTGATTTTTTATGTATTCCCTCGAAAGCTCTGAAACCATTTCGGCGGCAGCCGCTACTTCAAATACATCGTCAAAACCCAGTTTTATAAGAGCTTTTAAAATTATAGATGTATCTGTAATATTGTTAAACTGAGCATAAAATGATGGGGCAGGAAGCGCAACCGTATATTCAAAATCATTTATGGTGTTAATGCTGTCATACCTTGTGCGCTTTGCGTGGTTTGTGCAAACACGCACGCACTCGCCGCAGTCTATGCAAAATTCCTTTATAATATGTGCCTTACCATTTCGCACCCTAATGGCGGCAGTAGGACATCTCTTAATACAATTTATGCACCCGTTGCATCTGTCAAAATCCAAGTAAACCGAATGAGTAAATGTTGACATACAGCCTCACTTTCTCAACACGAGGTCAAATGTTAACCTGCATAAATATTGTTGTTCCTTTATTTAGTTCGGTATCTATCTTCATAATATCCGAATACTTTTTCATGTTAGGCAGACCCATACCGGCGCCAAAACCCAGTGAACGGATACTTTCACCCGCAGTTGAATATCCTTCCTTCATTGCCTTTTCAACATCGGCAATTCCGGGGCCGTGATCGGTTAAGGTCATTTTTATGTTTTCAGGAGTAATTTCAACATCGATGCTGCCGCCGCCCGCATGAATTACCAGGTTTATTTCACCTTCGTAAAGGGCGATTGCAACTCTTCTTACTGCTTCAGGATCGATTCCGATTTTTCTGAGTTTTGATTTAACATTTCCGGATGCCTCTCCGGCTCTTGTAAAATCGTCTCCGGATACTTCATAATGTAATTTCATAAAGGCTCACCCCCGAAGTCCGTTTTCGTATAACTCTCCGCATGCAGGGAACATTCTCATATCGGTGGCCATTAATACAATTCTGCGGCTTTTTGCGAGGTCAACCATAGGTTCGTCAGGATTTTTACCTCTTACAAAACACACGCATACAATATCCATCATTTCGGCTGTGCGAATAACCTGCGGATTGCAAAGCCCCGTAATGAGAACCGACTGATCTTTAACAAACGCCAGAACATCGCTCATCATATCGGAACCGCATGCAGTATGAACTTCTTTGTCCAAAAGATCTTCGCAACAGAGTACTTCAGCGTGCAGAATGTTTTTTACATCGTTAATTGTCATGCCGTTATGCCTCCCTGAATTTTAATTTTTTATAGTATTTTTAATGCTATTCATAATGCTATTCATAATGCTGTTAAACGCTGTTTTTTATAATTAATTTATCATGTTATTTTTAATACTTTTATATTTTTTTATAGTCATCAAATGTTGTCATCAAATGCTATTTTGAAAGCTCGGCCGAACGATCGATAGCGGATTTAACGGTTTTATATGCTATATCATCAAAGTTTGTTTGGTCCATTGTCTTAAGGCCGGCTTCGGTTGTGCCTCCCGGAGAGGCAACATTCTTTATAAGTTCACTTATATCCTTATCGCTTTTAAGCACCATTTTTGCGGTGCCCAGCATTGTTTGAACAACAAGCTGTTTGGCGGTTTCATAATCCATACCTTCCTTTTCACCGGTAAGCACAAACTGCTTTGCCATTCGCATGAAAAATGCAGGAGAACTGCCGCTTATTCCGGTTACGGTGTCCATTAACTTTTCCGGAACTTCTTTGGCAATTCCGCATCCGGAAAAAATGTTGAAAACAAAATTAAAATCGTCGTCGGATACATTTTCACCTCTGGCAATAGCCGTGGCACCGGCCGAATAAAGCAGCGGAGTGTTGGGCATAACGCGTATTATGCGGCAAGATGGAATTTTTTGCTCAATAGAGGAAATTTTAATTCCTGCCATTGGGGAAACAATAACCGTACCGGAATTTATGCCGTTTTCAATTTCTTTATATATTAAAGGAAAAACCTGTGGCTTCACGGTAAGAAATAAAATATTTACTGTGCCGGCAAGTTCTATGACAGAGGAACAAACATTTACTCCCTTTTCATTAAAAATCGCGGATTTTTCCTCGTCGGTATCATAACAGTAAATATCTTTGGAAATGGCTTTTTCAGAGGACAAAATTCCACCTAAAATTGCCGTGGCAATATTTCCGCAACCGACAAAACCGATTTTTTTCATAATATTCACCTAAAATCACATTCACTTAAAATCACAGTGCGCCAAGCATACTTTTTTAAGGCCTGCTCTGTGCAGCATTTTTACTAAACATATTTTCAGTTTAATTATAAACTTCAGGCATTTTTTTGTCAAGCACGGTTAATTTATCCCTGCTTGCCTAGTAAAACCGCATGATTTTTAACAATTAAAATACTAAGATATTTAAACTTTCCGAGTACCTTATATAGGTTATATAAAATAATGCGCCTTTTAATTCTTTTGAAATTAAAGGCGCATTTAAAGCATTTAAGAGATTACTTTTTAAAATACAAAGTAATTAAAAATCATAATTTATTATTTACCCGTATTTAAGATAATGCTTATTAAACGATTTTTATTTTAACAAATCAGTTTTTTAAAACAGTTGATTTAAAAAATCAGTTGTTTTTAATCAGTGGTTTTTTAAAAGACCTTCGGCAATGCTTTTAAGATCTCCTACCGTTTTAATATCGCCGTGCGACTGCGCTATGGTTTCCTGAACATTTTTAGGTAATGTATTAAAGTAGCACGACATTTCGTTGTCATAGGAAAGGAAATCATAAAATGGTGTTTTAGAGTTAGTCAAAAAAATCACCTCCCATAAAATAAGTTTACCCAAATTAAGGCCGGGATATTTAATATTACTTAGTAGGCATAAATTTCCATAGGCTGACGCCGATGATTTGGGATAAACCGTAAAAAAATGTCGGTTTACAAAACACTTAAAATCTGATATACTGTTTAATGGTATAATGTCTTAAGGGGGATTTAAGGGAAAAGGGTTTTCCCGTTTTTCGAATATGGGATTTAAAATTTGTTTTGAAAAAATGAGCAACAGTTTTTCGCTTCCTGCAGATGTTGCCGATAAGTGTTTAAAGCTTGCCGGTGCGGTGCAGCTTAGAGTTATACTGTACTGCTTTAAAAATATGTCGGAGGAAATTGACCCTTCTAAGATTTCAAAAGCCATATCGGTTTCACCCCAGGATGTTACCGATGCACTTATGTTTTGGAGCGAACTTGGGATTTTGTCGTCCGACGGTGAAAACCCGGTTGCGGTTAAACAAAATATAAAGGCCGAAAACAAGGTTCATAAGATAATAAAACCGGACAGAGCGGAAGTTGCAAGAAGAGGAACTGAATCTCCGGAAATTGCCTTTTTGTTGAACGAGGCTCAGAAAAAATTCGGCCGAATGTTAAAACAAAGCGAAAGCTCTGCGCTTGTGTGGATGTACGATGATCTGGGGATGGACGCTTCGCTTATTTTAATGGTAATTGAATATGCCCTTAAAGCCGGTAAATGCAACATATCTTATATTGAAAAGGTAGCAAAGGATTGGATACAAAGCGGAATTGAAAGCATTTCCGATGCGGAAAGCAGAATTGTGGAGCTTAATAATGCCCGCAGTGCATGGAATGTTATGAGGGCGGCTTTCGGACTTGATCAAAGGGCACCGAGCGACTCTGAAGCCAAACTTGCAAAGCAGTGCGTGCTTGAATGGGGTATGAGCCGCGAACTACTTAAAAACGCATACAATATTTGCATTGACTCTATTGGAAAATACAAGGCGTCTTACATAAAAACAGTGCTTACTGCGTGGCACAAAAAAGGAATTAAAACTGTAAAGGATCTCGAAAACGCCGAAGAAGAAAACACCAATCCGGCACCGAAAAAACAAACAAAAAAAAGCAACCAATATTATGCGTCTTATGATATTTCTCTTATGGATAAAATTATAGATGGAGAATAAAAATGGGATATAACAAAGAACTGATAAAATCTGCGCTTGACGAAATAAGAACTAACGGTGAAAAAAAGCGTATTTCGTATGAAAGAAAGAAAGCCGAAGTTTTAAAAGAAAATCCCAGACTTGCGGAAATTGACCGCGAAATAATGAAACTGGGGCCTATGCTTGGCATTTCGGCTATGGCAGGATACAAAGACAGGGTACAGGGTATTAGGGAAAAGTGCAAAGCCCTTTCAGAAGAAAAAGAAAAAATACTTAAAAAAAATAAGATTGAGGATTACATTCCCGGCTGTGCAAAATGCAAGGATACGGGGTACATAGGCACATCGCTTTGCGAATGTGTTATAAAAAGAGCAAAAGAAATGTCATTTGCCGCGTTGTCCTCTCAAATGCCTATAATGGACTGCCGTTTTGATAATTTTTCTTTGGATTATTATTCAGGCGAGGACCGCGTTAAAATGGGCAAGCTTTTTGAATTTTGTAAAAACTACGCCGAAAACATGAACGAAAAATCTGAAAGCGTTATGTTTATGGGCGGAACGGGACTGGGCAAAACTCACCTATCTCTTGCAATTGCCGGAGTGGCTTTGGAACTGGGATACGGAGTAATTTATTCGCCTGCTCAGAATTTAATCAGCAGCCTTGAAAAAGAACATTTTTCATATGATTCTAAGACTCCTCTGCTCGACGATGTTATGTCCTGCGATCTTCTTATATTGGATGATCTGGGAGCGGAATTTTCAAATTCTTATTCACAGTCTCTTATATATAATATTATCAACACGCGGCTTCTTGCAAAAAAACCGGTAATTATAAGCACGAATCTTTCCCTTGAGGATTTGGCGGAAAGATATACACCGCGCGTGGCTTCGCGTATTTTCGGATGTTATACGATAAAACGCTTTTGCGGCGAGGATGTCAGGCAAAAAAAGCGTATAGAAGAGATAAAATAGTAAAGCAATATTATAACAAAATAATCGAGTGCAACACAGGCTGCAAAACAAAATAGTAATGTTGTGATATTTCATTATAAAATATTTTGGAGAAAAAATTATGAATCAGGAAAAAATTGACCGAATAAATTTTTTGGCACGAAAAAAGAAAAGCGAAGGGCTTACCGAAAGCGAAGCGGCTGAACAAAAAGAGCTTCGCAGAGAATATATTGAGGCTTACAAAAGAAGTCTTTTATCTCAGCTTGACAATATGTATTATATTGATGAAAACGGTAATGAACAAAAAATTGTAAAGAAGCTTTAAAACATAAAAATCAAGGGGGAGTTTTTATGCCGAGAGAGCTAACAAAACAGGCTATAGTATCATCTTTTATAAAACTTTTAAACGAGCGGCCGCTCAGTAAAATCGCCGTTAAGGATATTGTTGAGGATTGCGGTATAAATCGCAACACATTTTATTATCATTTTAAAGATATATTCGATTTGGTTGAGTACATATTCAAAATTGAGTCCGAAAATGTAATAAACAAAAACAAAGAGCATCTCACCTGGCAGGACGGTCTTATAGAATCGGCTGAGTTTGCCCTTAAAAATAAAAAGGCGATTTATCATGTTTACAATTCAGTAAACAGGGCGCAGCTTGAGGGATATATTGACAGTATAGCAGATGATCTTATGCGGGATTTTGTAATGGCGCAGGGCGCTGATCTTAATGTTTCGGAAGCTGATATAAATTGCATTTCGCTTTTTTATAAGCATGCTATTGTGGGAAGCATTATGGAATGGATTCAAAAAGGTATGAAAGACAACGCAGAGGACACGATACACAGAATAGGAAAGTTGTTTGACGGAAATATAAGAGAGGCTCTTTTAAGGGCGTGCAAACAATAAAAATCAAGTAAAAAGCAAAAAGCTAACAATAAATTATGTATAATTATGTATAATAAAAATAAGCAAAAGCAATAAATCGTAAATTAAAATAAGTAAAAAACAATAAAGTTTTAAAACAATAAAAAACAAAAAATTAGTCAAAAGAGGCTCTGTGCACATTTTTTTAGCACAGAGCCTCTTTTGACTGTTTAAAATATTTCTTAAAAATATATAATGGTGATGGTGAAAATCAAGATGATGAAAGTGGGGATGATGATATGAAATTAATAAAAGAAGCAAAAGCGGCTTATATCGCTGTTTCTGCTGTTATGATAATTTTGGGACTTGTATTTGTTTTGTTCCCTCAAATTTCGGCCCTTGCGATATGCTACATTGTCGGAGCCGGCGTTACCGTCTTCGGTATAGTGAAGCTGATAGGATACTTCTCTAAGGATCCGTTCAGGTTGGCTTTCCAATTTGATTTTGCTCTTGGAATTTTTGCAATAATCGCCGGAGCGCTGATGCTTATTCATCCGGTTAATATTGTAAAGAGCGTTCCGATAATAATCGGTGTGTTTATTATAATGGACGGTGCGTTTAAACTTCAAACCGCGTTTGACGCAAAGGCGTTTGGTATGAGCGCATGGTGGAGTATTTTGTGTCTTGCGATAATTACCTGCCTTGGAGGACTTGTTTTGGTAATAAACCCGTTTGAGAGTGCTGCCGCGCTTATAGTTCTTCTTGGAATTACGCTTATAATAGATGGTATTCAGAATTTGTGCGTAACTGCATATACAGTTAAAATAATAGAAAACAAAGATAATTCTTATTCCGACGATTATATCATTAATGAAAAGAGGTAAGTGATCATATGTTAAAATTCGGCAAGGGCGTTGTAAAATGCAGAGTTTTAATTGTGGTTCTGGCAATTTTACTTATTATTCCTTCGGTTTACGGAATGGCTAAGACAAGAATTAACTACGATATGCTTAACTATCTTCCGGACAGTATGGATACCGTTAAGGGACAGGACATACTTATGGATGACTTCGGAAAGGGAGCCTTTTCGCTTGTCATTGTAAAAGGAATGGAAGCTAAACAGGTTTCAGCTTTAAAAGAAAAGGTTGAAAAAATCGACAATGTTGATTCGGTTATTTGGTATGATTCTTTGGCTGATATTTCAGTGCCGATGGAGATGCTTCCTGAAAAGTACTACGATGTGTTTAACCATGGCGATGAAACCTTAATGGCTGTATTCTTCAACACTTCAACAAGTGCGGATAAAACAATTACAGCTATTCAGAATTTGAGATCAACCCTGGGAAAAGATTGTTTTGTGACAGGTATGTCGGCGCTTGTAACCGATATGAAAGAGCTTTGTGAAAAAGAAGAGCCGATTTATGTAGGCCTTGCGGTTATATGTGCAACAATCATTATGATGCTTTTCATGGATTCCTTCTTGATACCATTCATCTTCCTTGCAAGTATAGGAATCGCAATTCTGTGGAACCTCGGTACTAATGTATTTTTGGGAGAAATTTCTTATATAACAAAAGCTTTGTCGGCTGTTTTGCAACTTGGCGTTACAATGGACTATTCAATCTTCCTGTGGCACAGCTATTCGGAAGAAAAGCTCCGTTACAATAACGATAAAAACAAAGCGATGGCACAGGCAATTGCAAATACCGTAACCTCTGTAGTAGGAAGTTCCATTACAACCATAGCCGGATTTATAGCTCTTTGCTTTATGAGTTATAAACTGGGAAGCGATTTAGGTATTGTTATGGCAAAGGGCGTTGTTTTCGGAGTTATAGGTTCTGTAACAACCCTTCCGGCACTGATACTTCTTTTGGATAAGGCTATTGAGAAAACAAAACATAAACCCCTTATTCCGGATATGCACGGCGTTGCAAAATGGATAATTAAACATGCTCCGGTATTTTTAATAGCTTTTGCAATTATTATTGTTCCGGCATTTTACGGATATCAAAAGACCAATGTTTACTACAATCTCGGCGAGACACTGCCAAAAGATATGGATTATGTTGTCGCGAACACAAAGCTTAAAGAAGACTTTAATATGGGCAGTACTCATATGATACTGGCAGATTCGAAAATGTCTCAAAAAAATATGAAGTCCATGATGAATGAAATAGATGAAATAAAGGGAGTAAAGAAAACACTTGGGCTTTCAAGCGTTGTAGGCTCTCTGGTTCCGGAAGAAATTATTCCTTCATCCATTTCAGAAGTTCTTAAGGGCGACAAGTATGAATTGCTTTTAGTCAGCTCGGAATATGAGCCGGCGAGCGACGAGGTTAATGCTCAGGTTGACAGTATAAACACAGTATTAAAGAAGTATGATAAAAACGGCATGCTGATAGGTGAGGCGCCGTGTACTAAGGACCTGATTGAAGTAACCGACCATGACTTTATGGTAGTTGACTGGATTTCCATTATCGCTATTTTCGTAATCATTGCAGTGGTATTTAAAAATATTTCTCTTCCGGTTATACTTGTTGCGGTTATCGAATTTGCAATATTTATAAACTTGGGATTGCCGTTTTATACCAACACAACCCTGCCGTTTATAGCTCCTATTTGTATAAGCACAATTCAGCTCGGCGCAACGGTTGACTATGCGATTTTAATGACCACAAGGTACAAAAAAGAAAGATCTTTGGGTCAGGACAAAAAAGCGGCAGTTACTACCGCACTTGCAACCTCAATACCTTCAATAATAGTAAGTGCGCTTGGATTCTTTGCGGCAACATTCGGTGTTGGACTTTACTCCGAAGTTGATATCATAAGCTCTATATGCAACCTTATGGCAAGAGGCGCAATAGTAAGTATGTTTGCGGTAATTCTTGTTTTGCCGTCAATGCTGCTGCTGCTTGACAAGGTGATTTGCAACACAGGCATGGGGTTTAAATACAACAAAAAACACAGTGTAAAAAAATCAGACCTTAATCAGTCTGAAACAGAAAACACTGTAAAAGCATAAGAAAGGTCGGTATGATTATGAATAAATCCAAATTACTTAAAACTACGGCGGCAATTATGTCCGTAGCGGTTTTAACATTCTCTGTCGGTGCAGGCGCTTATGCAGCAGGAGCCGGCAAAAAAAGTTCAAGCGAAGAGAAAAAAGAAAGCATAGCGGATACAATTTCATCGGTTATCGACTCAAACCGCTCGGTAGGCAAAGAAGAAACAGTTTATGTTTTGGCTAAAAACGACGGAACGGTTAAAAAGGTAATAGTAAGTGATTGGCTTAAAAACACCGATAAAAGTAAAACAATAAACGATAAAACCGAACTTAACAATATCGTTAATGTTAAAGGTGACCAGAGTTACACCATGAATCCGGATAACATGAAGGTTTGGAACGCTGATGGTGAGGATATTTACTATCAGGGAACCACCGATAAAACATTGCCTGTGGATATTGCAGTAAGCTATAAACTTAATGGCAATACCGTGTCTGCCGACGAGCTTGCCGGTAAGAGCGGCAAGGTTACAATGAGGTTTGATTATACCAATAATCAGTCAAAATATGTAACTATTGATAACGCAAACGAAAAAATCTATGTTCCGTTTATTATGGTAACGGGAATGATACTTGATAACGAAAACTTCAAAAACATTCAGGTTTCAAACGGTAAAATGATTAATGACGGCGATCGCAGCGTTGTAATGGGATTTGCTCTTCCGGGACTTCAGGAAAACCTTGATATAAGCAAATCGGAATTTGATATTCCGGATTATGTTGAAATCACCGCAGATGTAAGCAAATTCTCACTTACAACAACACTTACACTTGCAACAAATGATGTCTTTAACAACATTAACCTTGATAATGTTAAAACGGCCGATGATTTAGTAGCCTCTCTTGACGAACTTCAATCCTCCTTTAATAAATTGGCTGACGGCTCATCAAGCCTGTACGGCGGACTTACACAACTTTTAAATAAATCAGGCGAACTTATTTCAGGTATAGATACCCTCTATGCAGGAGCCGCAAAACTTAAAAGCGGAGCCTCAGATTTAAGTGTAGGAGCAGAGGATATTAAAAACGGTCTTGCAGCAGTAAACGCCAATCTCGGATATTTAGTATCTAACAACGATAAGATAAATGACGCTGCCAAAACAACATTCAACGCTCTTCTAAGTCAGGCAGATGAAAAGCTTGCAGAAAGCAAACCGGGACTTACAAAACTTACAATTGAAAATTACCAAAAAGTTTTGGGAGACTTAAAGAAATCACTGGATGAAAAAGAAGTTTATAAATTAGCCTACAATACAGCCCTTGAAAAGGTTACAAGCAGTGTTAATGCAAACAAGCCTGCAATTAAGGCCGGGGTTGAAGCCGCTTATAAAAAGAATATAACAGAATCCGTACTTAAAGCGGCCGGATACAATATCACTGCTGAGGAATTTGAGAAAAAAGTTGCCGACGGTTCAATTCCCGAGGCAGTTAAAACTACTGTATTGTCAGCGGTTGACCAACAAATGAATTCTGCTGAAATCAAGGCTCAAATTGAAAAAGAAACAAACGATAAGGTTCAGCAGCTCATAGATGAAAATATGAAGAGCAGCGCTGTAACAGATGAAATAAACGGCGCAGTTACTAAAGCAAAGGTTGCCTATGCAAAGGTAGATGCTTTGCTTACAAGCCTTAACAGCTACAACGAATTCTATACAAAACTTGCTCTGTATACCGACGGAACATCTCAAATCTATGATGGAACAACCAAACTCGGCGCAGGCTCGGAAAAACTTTATGCAGGAACCGAAAGCCTTGTGTCCGGAGCAAACCAGCTGTATAACGGAGTAGGAACCCTTAAAGATGGATCCGCAGCCTTAATAGATGGAGTTAAAAAGTTAAATACCGGCGCAATGCAGCTTTCAAGCGGAATGAAACAGTTCAATTCAAAAGGCATAAGCAAACTGGTCGGCGCCGCACATGGAAACATCGGAAAACTTACAGCAAGGCTTAGAGCTACCGTGGATGTTTCTAAGGATTATCAGAGCTTTGCGGGTATTTCGGACGATATGAGCGGCAGTGTTAAGTTCATTTATAAGACAGACTCTATAGGAGACTGATTGTAAATACAAACTTAAATCCGATTAAAAATCCGATTATTAAACTAATTTTAGATTATGAATTCCAGTTTGCCTAAGGCAGAGCTGTCGATAACCAGGCTTAAATAGCTTGCAACTCGCAAAAAGCCATGTAATCGGCAGGAATGTTTGAAGTCCGTATTTGCAATTTACAAAAAATTTAAAAAGTTCTTGATTTTAGGCGAAATGTGTGGTATACTACCTATAGTCAAGATGTAGTTTAAGGAGAGTGGGGCGACCCGCTCTCTGCTTTTTATTGAAGCATTTGTTGCAGTATCATTAAAAGTGTTGCATTTAATGTGCGGCTTTTATAGGCAAGTACGGCATTTATTGCATCACAATTTTTCCGAAGTCTATATCTGTCAGTGCAAATAGTCAGACTATTATTGTTCGACGATCAAGAGCCTAGGCAAGCAAGAACCCGGGCAAATAGGATACTGAAGACAAACAAGATCTTAAGGGCAAAAAAGTTAGAGCAAGTTTGAACTTGTTATTGCAGGTCTGCCGGTTGAGATGACTGACATATAATGAAAATCATTAAACGGAGGGAACTTTAAGTGGCCGGAAAAAACACAGCTAGTAGAGTTTTAAAGCTTATTGAAGAACCGGTTAGAAGTATCGGTATAAGCATTTGGGATGTTCGCCTGGTTAAAGAGGGAGCGTCGTGGTATCTGCGGATTTATATTGATAAACCGGGCGGGGTGACAATAGATGATTGCACCGAGGTTTCCCACCTTATAGATCCTATTTTGGACGAGGCCGATCCTATTGATATGTCCTATTATTTAGAGGTTTGCTCTCCGGGAATAGACAGAGAACTTAAAACCGAAGAACATTTCAAGGCTTTTATAGGCAGTAAAATTACTGTTACTTTGTATAAGGCGGTAAACGGGTCAAAAACCGTTACCGGTGTATTGGAAGATTTTGATAACGGTCCTGTAATAAAAACAGAGTCAGGTGTAGAAAAAATTGATTTTTCATCCCTGGCAGGCGCAAAAGTTTGCAGCGAAATCAAGTAATTTTGGAGGTATTTTGGAAAATGGGAAAAGATAGTAAAGAATTCTTTGAAGCCTTAAAACTTATGGAAGAGGAAAAAGGCATAAGCGCAGAGTTTTTGGCAGAGAAAATAGAAAATGCAATTGTAACAGCCGTAAAAAAGGAATACGGCGGAAGAGACATAGTGTTTTGTAATATTGATCTTGAAAAACAAAAGATGCGCGTATATGTAAGGAAAAATGTTGTTGACGAGGTTGAGGATGTATATACCGATTTAACTCCGGAACAGGCTGCAGAGTATAAGAAAAATGCCGTTGCGGGCGATGTTGTTGAGATTGAACTTGATACAAAGAAGTTCGGTCGTATTATGGCACAAACCTGCAAACATGTTATACGCCAGGGAATAAAGGAAGCGGAGAGAGGTCAGACTTTGGCTGAGTTCCAAAGCAGAAACCGTGAACTCGTTACGGCAACGGTTGAAAGGGTAGATCCCAAAACGGGAAACGCAACCGTTAATATCGGAAGGGGCGAAGCAATTCTCCTTAAAAACGAACAGGTGCCGGATGAGATAATAAGAGAAGGCGACCATATAAAGGTATATATTGTTGATGTTAAGGAAACCGAAAAGGGGCCCAAGGCAATAATATCCAGAACACATCCCGGCCTTGTAAAGCGCTTGTTTGAAATGGAAGTTCCTGAAATTTTTGACGGTACAATCGAAATCAAATCAGTTTCGCGCCAGGCCGGCGTTAAGAGCAAGCTTGCAGTTTACAGTGAAAATGAAGACATTGACGCTGTAGGCGCATGTATCGGACAAAGGGGTAACAGAGTAAACAAAATAGTTGATGAACTGTCCGGTGAAAAGATTGAAATAGTTAAATATTCCGAAGACCCTGTTGAATACATTTCAGAAGCACTGTCTCCGGCAAAGGTTGTTTCGGTAGAAATAGTAAGCGAAGACCCCAAAGCCTGCCGCGTTTCGGTTCCCGATTCGCAGCTTTCACTTGCAATAGGAAATAAGGGGCAAAATGTAAGGCTTGCAGCAAGGCTTACGGGTTGGAAAATCGATATTCGCCCTGAAAGCGGATATTACGGAGAAGATACCGAAGAAACGCTATAAAATAGTCTGAAAGGGGAGAACGGTATGAAGCCCAAAAAGATACCGCTCAGAATGTGCGTGGGATGTATGCAGATGAGACCTAAGGCCGAGCTTATCCGTATTGTAAAGGAAACAAGCGGCGACATTTCACTTGATCCGTCCGGAAAGAAAAACGGACGGGGCGCATATATTTGTAAAAATGAAAAGTGTCTTGAAAATGCAATTCGAACAAAGAAGCTGCAACGGACTTTTAATACAGTTATCCCGGATGAAGTCTTCGCATTCCTAAAAGGAGAGATGAGTTCTATTGAATAGTGATAAAATTACGGCACTTTTGGGATTTTGTCGCAAGGCCGGCAAGCTGGTTGCAGGTACATCAAAGGTCACCGATTTAATACAAAGCGGAAAAGATTGCCTTGTTATGCTG
>CAKSDA010000023.1 GCA_934444895.1 uncultured Eubacteriales bacterium
AGTACCCCAGCTGGAAAAATCTCCGGTACCAAGCTGCAGGTGTGAAAGACAGCCCAAGGCCTCGTCTATTACCTCATAAACCGCCTTTGAAACATTTGTATTTAAGGATTTTTGCTTATAATTATAAATTTTTTCGCTGTTGTAATAGGGAGACAATGCCTGAATTGCCATTGCCGTAATGTCAGGATCGGCAGTTTTTCCGCTTAGGGCAAAACCTCCGTTTGTAAGCTGTTGCTTTAAGATTTCAACAATAATATCATCGCGGGTATAGTAAGCATCAGCAGGCAAACTGTAACGCATACTGTCAAGAGCAATAAGTCCCCATATCCATCCATTAATTCCCTGCCTGCCTAGAGGAGCCGTTTTTCCGCGATTATATGTTCCATCGGCTATGAGATTTATGGGCCTGTTTTTTTCATCTTTTCCTATGTTTGTGGGATCCCCTCCCATTGCAAGAACCGAAAGCGATATACGGTGCCATTCGGTTGCTTTTGCCGCGCTTAGCTTTCCCGGCTGTCTGTATCTTTCTTCGACCTTATCCTTAATGACTGCAAGATACCCTTCGCTGTTGTCTTTAATTCCAAGCCTGCCGAGCCCTATTTGATACCAGTCGCCCGGCGTTGTTCCGGCAAGTTCAAGATATTTATCATTAATAAGGTTGTTGTCTGTTGAACCGTTATCAGCCTTTTTCCATGCAATTATTCCTTTTGCAAACGACATTACTTTATCAGCCGTGTTTTGGGCGGCGCAGACATCTGAAGCTTTTGTGAGTATGCCGAAAAAAAGCAAGACGGCGAGAAAAAAACCGGCGACTCTTTTTTTATTTGATATTCCGTTCATTGTTTTCTCCTGTAACACTAGGCAAGCGCTTGATGACAATAAAAGCAACACCGATAAGCCCCGCCGTAACAATAATTATTAAAACTATTTCCAAAACAGGGAGTTTGAATTTGCCACCTTTATTTTCTTTGCCTTTATCTAAACCTTTTTCCCCCGGGACTTCATTGCTTTTTAAATTAGTAGAATCTTTTGATTTATTATCATTTAAAGCATCATCACAACTCAAAGCAGAATTACCTGTGCCACCGGATGCAGCTGAACCTGCGGCAGGATACTGACTTATTTTTCCTGTATTGCTGCCTGATATATCAGAGTTTTGTTTTGCTGCATTGGTATTTCCTGTCGCTGCTTCAACAGGCAAATTTGCAATTGATTTTTGAAGCGTCGATGTTGCTGCATTAACAGCGTTTTGTGAGGCATTAAGCTTTTTCATTTCTTCTATTGCGGCATTATATGCGACTTTTACTTTTTGATATTTAAGAAGGTCCGAAGTTTTTGCCCTGCATATTTCTTTTGTTAAATTATCTTTGTTGCAAACACTGTAATAGTCGCCTTTGGGTTGTTTATCGGCACTTTCTATTTTCGCTCCTATTGCTCCGAATCCGCCTATATCCGCTCCGTAACCCAGAGTAAACTGCACCCTTACTACATCTCCGTCGGACAAATAACTGTCTGAAAAGCCCACATTGGGGAAAATATTGTTTACGCAATACATCCAGCCGGAACCGTTTGAAAATACGAATTCACCCAAGTAACCGACCCAGTTGTTTTTGTAGTCATTAGGGTCCAGAAAATCCATGGTACTTTTAAGATGTGGCATAAGAATGCCGGGAATGTTGGGAGAAATATTTAGTTTTGCAACCTTTTTAGGAACGCCGCTTTTTTTGTATCCGCTGAAATTTTCATTTTTTGAAGAACCGTCGGCAATATATCCCAGATAAAATGAAGCCTTTGTACTTCCTCCGCAGTAGCCTACGAATCCATTTTGATGCAATAATCGAATAAGCTGGTCTGCTGCGGTTTCTCCCTCGTATATAGGCATTTGGACAGGGTGCACAATATATCCGCAATCTATTGTAAAGGCTTCCACACTCCAAATTGCGTAGCCAATGCATTCACCGTTTGCGGCCTTTTTATAAGTTATATTATATGTAACTTCTTTTTTTTGGCCCTTTTCTGATAATGCGGAAACAACAACTGTATTAGCTCCCTCTTTTGAAAACACCAGGGTATAACTTGCCTTTTCATTGTCTTCCCATGTAGGTGCCAGTTTTTGTCCGTTAAACTTTACAGTTGCCGATATTTTCTTTCCGGCGGAATTCCTTGCCCACACATCAAATGTTTTTTTGTTTCCTCGCTGAACCGTTTTATCCTTAAGGGTTGTTCTGATTGAAGGTTCTGATGCGGCACAAACCTGTATGTTTACGGGGCAGAACATGTTAAGAAAAATAAATGTGCATAGAAACACCGAAAACAGTTTAATGCTTTTAATATTCATAATATTTTCTGCTCCTTTCATATTTGCATAAAGCTATTGTTATTTGACTGTTTAGCAGGATAATTCTTACATTGCGCTTTGTATGGACAAATTGGTTTTGGCGGGAAAATTTCCGTTTACCGGGCAGTTTGTCCCTACCGATTTCAACACTTATTCTTATTCTTTTTATTTATAAAACAAATTTGCATAGTTATAAACATAACACTTATGACCATTAATCCTAAGTAAAGTATTAAATTTGCACTGTCTGCCGTTTTAGGAGAGAGGGAATTACTGCCTGAAATATTTCCTTTTGAATTTTCGGGTTTTGAAGATTTATTTTCCGTATTTTCGAAATTCTCGTTATTTCCGGAGTTTCCACTATTTCCGGAATTGCCATTGTTTTTTGCATTTTCAGCATCGGTAAGTTGTTTGTTTGTCTTAACCGAATCAAGCTTTGCTTTTATTAGAGTAACCGCTTTGAAAACTTCGTCTGAATTTTCAGCGCTTGTAATGGCAATTTTACCTTCTGCAATAATTTTGTTTATTTCTTTTTTTTGTTCACTGCGATAATCATTTAAATTTTTGTATGTTTCAATAAGTTTTATTGCTTCTTCTTTTTCCTTTATTAAAGACCCGGAATCGTCCGGATTTCCCCCTTGCGCCTGCTCGTCTCTCATATCATATAGGGGGTTCATTTTGTTTTCAAATCTCCAGTATGCAACAAGCGCATATGTTGCCTGATCATTTGCCATTGAGTTCCAACCGGTTCCCTTAACATGGCAAAATCCGCCGCTTGAAAGATGAAAAGAGAACATTGCATCAAGAATGGTTTTTCCGCTTGAAGTTATAAATCTTTCGTCCTTTAAAGGATCAATTCCTAAAGAACAAAGCGCTACCACAACCTGCGAAATGCTTTCAACATTTTCTGTATTCCATGAAGAAAATCCGCCGTTTTCGTTTTGCATTGAGCCCAGGAGATCCAAAGCTTGTTCAATACATTCTCTTACCGTTGCGCTTACTGTTTCTTTGGAGTTTTTGTTTGTAAATGTATATACCTTGTCATCATTGTAATAAGGGGCGAGCGCCTGAATGGTCATAGCGGTAATATCAACATCCGATTTGCCGCCGAATCCGCCAAGAGCCCAGCCGCCGTATTTGTTACCCTCTGTACCGTCGGTAAGCTGCTGCTTTAATAGTTCTTCTATAAATGTCTCTCTTGTATACTTTGCGTCCTGCGGCACATCATACGTTTTGGCGTCCATTGCAATAAGACCCCATATCCAGCCGTTGATTCCCTGAGTTCCGGGGCCTGATCTGGCTTTACAGTTATAGCTGCCGTCTGCAACAAGATTTATATCATTACCGTCATAACTTCCGAATATTGTGGGATCACCGCCGAGAGCAGCTATTGTAATAACTGCCCTATGCCATTCGGTCGCCTTAACTTTATGTAAAAGGCCTTTGTTTTTTGCATAAGTTTCTTCTATATATTTTTTCATTGAAGCAAGATAGTCTTCGTATCCCGTTTCATCATTATACATATGATTGTATTTCCCATTTGCATAATATCCAAAGCGCCCCATAGCCAGAGCCATCCAGTCAGTTGCCGTAGAACTTGCTCCGGATGCAAACTTATCGTTGCCCAATAATGTTCCGCTGATTTTGGTATTACTCTTTGTGCTGTCTATTGCATCTTTTATATATACAGCCAGTTCAGCCGAAAGTTTTGTTCGTTCGGTAAAGCCTGAAACCGGTTGACCTGAGCTTTTTAGATTGTGTTCCGACAGCATCGGCAACGCAGTTTTAAGATATTTTGCTCCACTTTCTGCCAGTGTCGGATTTTGAAATTCAGCCGGTCCGGATGCGCCTGCAGATATTGAAAGGGCGGAAAAGGCAATAACCGCTGACAATATAACCGACATCGTTTTGTAAATTTTTTTCTTCATTTTTAAAAATCCTTCCCGGGAGAACAAAATAAAACAAATAAGAGTTTTATATGCATCCCTTTTATTGTAGTAATACTAACCTTTGTTTAAATGACTCCGCCAGCCTAAGGCTAGCAGTGATAAGGCAAACCAACTAAAACGAAAGAGTGCAACTTTTACTGTCTGTATTTATAAGACATGTAGGTTGCACTCTTCTCACCAAAGTTGTGTTAAACCAAAAAATACGGCAGGTATCCTGACTTATGATGCAGTGATATACCGCAAAAGCGGTGGACATACCACAAAAGTATATAGTTTAATAACAATTAAGGCAGAACTGTCTGCCGCAAACAATATACTTTTAACTCGTCAAATACAGTAATGGCGGTTGTTCCGGATTCGAACCGGATTTCCTTTTCATCTACTCAGCTTACAACTTTTCAAACCGTATCTTTTATAACAATATTAAATTTTTAAAGGCCGATTTTGCAAGTACGAGGAGTAGGGCACGATCAGCCTGACAGGCATATTTTACCACATAAGCCCTTCATTTGCAATATATTTCGTTTTTTGTTTTTGTTATTCTGCTGCTTTACGTTTCTCACTGATTTTTGGTATTTTTCACTGTTTTTTACCGCCTGTTATTGTCTCCTGCTGCAAAGCTCTCTATACTTATTCGGCGTGCAACGATTATATTTTTTAAAAGTCTTAATAAAATAGGATACCGAAGAAAAACCGGTTTCAAAAGATATTTCTGTAATGTTTTTTGAGGTTTCCTTTATTAGTCTCGCGGCCTTATTTATTCTTACAATGTTTAGATATTCAAGAAATGAGACCCCTATTGTTTCTTTGAACTTTTTGCAAAAATACGAAGTGTGAAAATTCATGATTTTGCTGACTTCAAGCAGAGAAATATGTTTTGAGTAATTTTCGTCTATATACTTTAAAACCGGAATAAAATCTGAAATGCGCTCAAGCGCTTCGTTATAATCGGTCAAAATATCATTACGGCACAAAAGAGCCGACAACTCAAGGAGATATGCTTTTATAAAATATTCAAAGTACTTTTGTTTGTTTTCATATTCGCGGCATATTTTTTCCATACACTGTTTGATAAGTTTATTAGCGTCGGTGCTGTTTTTTATAACAATGTAGTCCGATTTGCCCGTTTTAAAAATACTCTCCAGTTCGTATTCGGTTAAAGGGTTGTTTTTCAGAGTTGTTTTAAACTGCAACAAAATTCCGCGAGAACCGACGGGAGTTTCCGTTTTGTGGGGTATGTTACTGTTTACAAATATTATATCACCGACGGAAAGTTTTTCTATATTACCGTTTATATGAAAATACTTTTCCCCCGTAAGCAACAAAAACATTTCGTACTCAAAGTGGAGATGCCATTCGCATGTTACATTTTTTGTTGTTTCTGTTTTACCTTCATAAATGTGAAGAGAGCAGGTAGAGATGGAAGTCGTTATAAACTCGCAGTTCATAAAATCACCAAACAGTTCATAAAATTGCCAAAAGTTAATATTGTTATATTTTTTGATAAAAATTATGTATATTAAGGTTTTAAATAATGATATTATTATATCACAAAAATCCAAAAGAGGGTACTGTTATGTTGGATATTAAAAAAAATTATGAATTTTCAAGAGTTTTAGCCTCTCAAAGCATGGTCTTACTAAAAAATGATGAAAATGTTTTGCCTCTTACAAAAAACGATACTGTGGGCATTATAGGCAAAGAATGTTTTGAGTTTATAAGCGGTGGAGGAGGATCAGCAGAGGTTAAAACGGAATATACCAAAAATCTTAAACAGGGTCTTAAAGAAAAGGAAAATGAAAATAAAATAAAGCTTTCCGATTTTTCTTTTAAAATGGCGAATGAAACCGAAAATTACACTGTGGAAGACCTTAACAATCTTGCAAAAAAAATAAATACGGCTATTGTTACCTTTAAAAGACACGGCTGTGAGGGTTATGACAGAAAGTTAGGTCCAAACTCCGCCGTTGAAATTAAAGGCCCGGACAACAATGCATATGGCGGAGAAGACTGCAGTGCGTTTCGGACCGATAATGAAACATCGGCAGACTGCTTTTATCCTTCAAAGGAAGAATTGGAACTGTTTTTAAATATTGAGAGGTCAAACATAAAAAATGTTGTTTTGATACTTAACATTTCTGCAATTGTTGATCTGTCTTTTATAGACCGATTTAAAAAAATAAAATCGGTGCTTCTGTCATATCTGCCTGGTATGGAGGGAGGCGGAGCAATTGCGGATATTCTTTGCGGAGATGTGAATCCCAGCGGAAAACTGACCGACACCGTCGCCTATTGCTATGAAGACTATCCCTCAGCAAAGAGCTTTAACTATTATCCTTGTAAAACAGAATATAAAGAAGATATATTTGTAGGCTACCGCTATTTTGAAACCTTTGCAAAGGACAAGGTTATGTATCCGTTCGGATACGGACTTTCTTATACCGAATTTGAATATTTAAACTGTATGTGCGACGAAAATGATGAGAAAATAACCATTTATGTTGATGTTAAGAATACCGGAAATGTTGCAGGGCGTGAAGCGGTTCAAGCCTATGTTTGTCCGCCAGCAGGAGAACTTTTAAAACCTTATATAGAACTTAAAGGTTTTTACAAAACAAAACTGCTTGCTCCTAATGAGACAGAGCATGTCAGAATAACATTTGATAAAAGTGATTTAGCTTCATTTGATACATACGGAAAAACTTCTTACAAGGCGGCTTTTGTAATTGAAAAGGGAGAATACAAATTATTCGCCGGCAAGTCGGTCAGGGATCTGTATCCTTGCGGAAGTGTTAATATAAAGGAGACTGTAAACGCTAAGCAGTTAAAACTGCGTTTTGACGGCAGCAAATATGAGTTTAAAAATAATGATTCTCATAAAGCAGTTTTGAATGAAGCCGGCTTCAATGAAGTGAATTATAATGATGTAAATACGAACAAATTAAACACCGCCTTCGGTAATACAGAATTATCACTTTATGATGTAGCTGAAAACAAAATAAGCGCAGAGGATTTTGTAAGTAGACTTGGGATTACGGACCTTGTTCATTTGTCCCAGGGCGGGCCGCCCGCCTTTGCAGGGGGAACCGCCGGCGTAGGCAACATTAAAAGATATAAAATTCCAAATCCGCAAACGGCAGACGGACCGGCAGGAATACGCCGTTCGGCTAACACCACATGTTTTCCCTGCGGAACCCTGATTGCTTGCTCCTGGGACAGCAAACTTCAGTTTAAAATGGGTAAAGCTTTGGGATATGAAGGGTATAACACCGGAGTTGATATTATTTTGGCACCTTCTATGAACATACACAGAAATCCCTTGTGCGGCAGAAATTTTGAGTATTTTTCGGAGGATCCGATAGTTATCGGCAATACCGCCGCATGTATTGTAAAAGGAATTCAAAGTGAAAAAGCATGCGCTGTCATAAAACATTTTGCGGTAAATAATTGCGAACACAACCGGCAAGACAACAATAGTATAGTAAGTGAAAGGGCCTTGCGTGAAATATATTTAAAAGGATTTGAAATTGTAATTAAAAAGAGCAACCCTGCTTTTTTAATGACATCCTATAATCTTTTAAATGGAATACATACCTCAACAAACGCACAACTGCTTCGCGGTGTGCTTAGGGATGAATGGGGCTATACCGGCGCCGTTATGACTGATTGGAGAACTAAAACATCTTTGGATGACGAAATAATAGGCGGCAACAACATTAAAATGCCTTTCGGTTATCCTGATGAGGCAGAAAAAGCTGTTAAAGCCTATGAAAGCGGCAAACTAAGCCTTAGTATTTTGCGTGAAAATGCGGTTTATGTTTTAAAGGCTATTATGAAAACAGGGAGTTTTTTAAACAAAAATTTCGGGATCTGCCATAGCCTTGATAAGCGTATTGAATTTTCAGCCGTTGAGGTAAACGGAATATCTTCAACAAGAGTTCATCAGTCAACATATAATAATAAGCCATATCTTTGCAATTTGGGCAAAGACCAAAGAGCACAGAGAACCTTTGCATATTATGTTGTAGACTCAAAACACAGCGGCAAATTTAAAATAACCTGCAGGGTAGCCACCAACCGACCAAAAGCCGAAATTTGGATTCTAAACGGAAGTGAAAACAAACTGGGCAAAATGGTTTTAGACGAATATGCTGATGAAAATCGCTGGTATGATATATCAACCGAGATTGAACTGATTGAGGGCGAAAATATATTAAAACTTATTTTCGCTGCAGAACCCCAAAAAGATTATGGTTTTTCAAACAATTGGTTTGAGACTTCGGAAGATATAAAAATTTTATCTATTACGATAGAAAAACTATGATATATTAAATGATTTATAAAATATATCAAATGATTTTTAAAATGCTTATTCCTGTTTGCATAGACAAACAGGAATAAGCCGAACCTGTCACGCCTATGAAACAAACAAAAAAATACACACCTTTAAAGCTTTATACTTTTGAGGTGTGTATTTTACTTTAAAATTTTAGTTTTACGAAATTTAATATATTACCCTGCACCTTAAAATAATCATACCGCAAGGCTTTCAAGCCACTCTGTCACTTCTTTTTCTGAGGCATTGGATGAAAATCTCTTCCCTCCGAGCCAGTTTCCGGTACCGGTAATTTTGCTGAGCTGCCGTCCGGACTCACCGAATCCGGAACTTGCGGAGGTGCAAAACGGGATAACGGTTTTTGCCGTAAAATCATTAGCCGAAACAAATCCGTTTACAGGCCAGGCAGCAATGCCCCACCAAATTGGATAGCCTATATACACAGTATCATACTTTTCCCAATTGTCAGGCACAGCCTTTACAAGCGGAACGGTTCTTTTGCTTTCTTCATTATGTTCAACACTTACGCGGCTGCCCTCATCATTCCAATTAAGATCCTCGCTTGTATACGGATCCACGGGAGTGATTTCGAAAATATCTGCGCCGAGAGTTTCGGCAATTATGTTTGCAACTGCCTTTGTGCTGCCTGTTGCCGAATAATAAGCTACCAATATATTCTTATCCGGCTCGGTGTTTGTTTTACTGCTTGTAAGCTTAGCCTCACCGGAAGAAGAAATTGCAGATTCACTGCTATTATCTGACTTTTTGTTTTGACATGCCGCAAACGAAAATGACAAAGCCAGGCATAATAAAACGCAAAGTGCCTTTTTCATAGACAATCTTCCTTTCGGATTTTAAACATTATATTTCTTTAGAATTTCACCTTGCAAAAATAAACGCACTAAAGCGATAAAGGTCAAAAGTATTGCCGCAGCGAATTAGGCTTTAGCAGCCTTTACCCATTAAATATGCCTTTTCCATTTCTGCAGTTTTGTTTATCTCCCCGGGTTCATACACGCCTTTGCCTACAATAACGCCCTTTTCCACAGCGCCCTCAACACAATCGGCGTAGCCTCTGAAACAGGCAAGGGTAGTGTCGGCGGATTTTACATTTCCATCACCCATAGTGGCAATATAATAGAATTCTTTATTTTTTACTTCAAGCCAGCGGGCAACCGTTCTGTCAATAACCGCCTTCAGCTGTGCGTCTATTGAATAAAAATAGACCGGACTTGCAAGGACAATAACATCGGCGTCGATCATTTTTTGCAGAATTTCAGCCATATCATCGTCATACACGCACCTGCCGCCGTTATCACTGCAAAAATAGCAACCGATACATGGTGCAACCTTTTTGGTTGCTACCCTTATTTTTTCGGTCTCGTTTCCGGCTTCTTTTGCTCCCCTCATAAACTCATCGCAAAGCAAATCAGAATTTCCGCCCTTTCTGGGGCTTCCGGATAAAATCAATACTTTTTTACTCATATGTTTTACCTACCAATTCTTCTTTTCTTTTGTACAGTCCTTATTCTTTTTGCGTTCGTCAACCATTTTAACAAACCATTCTACCATTGCCGGATCATAATGCGAGAAAAACGAGCTTGTGTCTTTATCAAGCGCTGCAATCTTTAACATATCTTCTTTTGATAATTCAAAATCAAATACATCAAAATTTTCTTTCATACGCTCAATATGTGTGGATTTTGGAATAACAACAATACCTCTTTGCAAATGCCAGCGAAGAATCACCTGCGCCGGAGTTTTTTGGTACTTCTCCCCTATTTCTTTAAGTTCAGGCAAATCAAACATTCCGCCTCTGCCCTCACCGAACGGTGCCCAGGCTTCCGGCTGAAGGCCGTATTTTTCGTTCCATTCCAAAGCTTTTGTCTGTTGATTGTGGGGATGAATTTCAATTTGATTCACCATTGGCCTTATTTTTGAAAATGACGCAATATCCACCATGCGGTCGGGATAAAAGTTAGAAATACCTATAGCGCGAAGTTTCCCCTCTTCATATAAATCTTCAAGCGCTCTCCAGGCTCCGTAATAATCGCCAAAAGGCTGATGTAATAGCATAAGGTCGATATAATCGGTTTTTAGTTTTTTAAGGGATTCAAGCACGCTTTTTTTACATTCCTCATAGCCATAATGTTCAACCCATACCTTTGAGGTTAGAAAAATTTCCTCTCTGGCTATTTTTGAGTTTTTTATGGCGTTTCCAACCTCTTCCTCATTAAAATATGCCTGAGCTGTGTCAATCGCGCGGTAACCAACCTTCAGTGCGTCTGACACGCATCTTTCACATTCTTCCTTTGTTACTTGATATACACCGTAACCGAGCTGCGGCATTTTAACTCCGTTTTTTAAGGTTACATACATCATAGAATATCACCTTCCGATTATATTTTTTATAGTTTTCAAGACTTTTGCTCTTTTGCTGTTTTATTATTCCTTTGTGCCTATACTTTCACTGAATATTTTAATAATTTCATTGCGATCAAGCAGTTTGTATCCGCCGCTCATAGGTCTGGTTAAATCGGCAAGGTCTTCTACCATATTCTCTGTTATGCCGAATCCACAGGTATGCATTATAAGCCCTATTTCTTTCATCCATGCTTCCATTGCCGAAAGTCCGTCCGACGCAATCTGCTCGTCGGTTTTTCCGCTTGTTTCAACATTCCAAACATTAATTGCAAACCGTTTAAACTTTTTAAGTCCGTATGGCATAATATGCCTATAATACGGAAGAGAAACTGCGGAAAGAGTCATCCCATGGGTTGCGTTTGTATATCCGCCGACTGCCTGGCCCAGCATATGGACATTCCAATCGGTTGATTTTCCTTTTGAAACAAGTGTGTTGAGCGCCCATGTTGCCGTCCACATAATATTGCTTCTGGCTTCATAATTTTCAGGGTCTTTAACTGCAATGCGGCTTGAATGAACAACACTCCTCATAAGTCCTTCACTTATATAGTCACTTGTATTATCATCGTCTCCGGAAAAATACTGTTCGCAAATATGATTAAAAATATCATAAATTCCGGCAACCATTTGATATTTAGGCAATGTGAAGGTGTATGTGGGATTTAAAACAGTAAATCTGGGCATAGCGTTTTCGCTTGCAAACACATGGCCGACTTTCTGCTTTGTATCCTGATTTGTAATGACAGAGCCCGCATTCATTTCCGACCCGGTTCCTACCATTGTAAGAACGCAGCCTACGGGAATAATGTCGCAATCAGGCTCATCAAAACGAACAAAATATTTTTCCCAAGGATCTTCGTTGCAGTTTACCGAAACCGCAACCGCTTTTGAATAGTCGCAAACCGAACCTCCACCCACGGCAAGAAGTAATTCGGCTTTGTGATTTCTTGCAATTTCAATGCCCTCGTATAATTTCTCAAGTGTAGGGTTCGGCATTACCCCTGAAATCTCCGCAACATTTTTATTGTTGTCGCTTAGTATTTTCTTTACAGCGTCATAAATTCCGTTCTTTTTAATAGAACCGCCGCCGTAAACCAGCACAACATTTTCTCCATATTTTTTAAGTTCTTCGTTTAAATTTTGCAAAGCATCAGTTCCGAAATAAAGCTTTGTTGGATTGCAATATGAAAAATTACCAAGCATTTTTATACCTCCTGTTAGATAAGTCGCTCATATTAAATGATTTATCTATATCAAATAAGCTTACTATATTCTTTATCCGTTACCGGCTCCAGCCATTCTGTTTCGGAGTTTTCACCGGGAACTTCAATTGCGAGGTGCGAAAACCAGCTGTTTTCAGCCGCTCCGTGCCAGTGTTTAACCCCGGGCTCAATGTTTACTACATCGCCGGGAAGAAGAGTTTGCGCTTTTTTGCCCCACTCCTGATAATATCCCTTTCCTGCAACGCAGATAAGAATTTGTCCGCCGCCTTTTTTTGCTTTATGAATATGCCAATTGTTTCGGCAGGCAGGTTCAAATGTAACATTAAAAATTCCTATTTGTCCTTTTGAAATAGGTGCCAAATAACTTTGTCCTATGAAATATTTTGAAAATCCGGTGTTAGGCTGCCCCACAGGGAATATCATTGAGTTTTCATGCTTTTGCTTTTTGCTTTTTGAAAAGGCCTCACTCCAGACATTTTTTGCCATTCTGAATGCTGCCCATGCCTTAGGCCAGCCTGCATAGAATGCCGCATGGGTTAGAATTTCGGCTATTTCAGATTTTGTAATTCCGTTTGCCTTTGCCTCTTTTAAATGGTATTCAAAGGATGAATCGCAAAGTCCCTGAGACATAAGAGCCACAACCGTAACAAGTGAACGGTCGCGCAGCGAGAGCTCTCCTTCCCTTGACCAAACCTCACCGAAAAGCACATCATCGTTAAGCTCGGCGAATTTCGGTGCAAACTCGCCCAACGCTTCTTTTCCCGCAGTTACCTTTTTCATACTTTATTTACCCACCTTTCAATATCCGTTTTCGCCATATTAACACGGCTGCCGTAGATGGGCAGACCGCTTTCGACATTCGCACCGGGACAAAGTTTTTTTATATCAGATACGCTTCTTCCCATACCGCTGCCCTCGTGAGTGCAAAACGGTTTTATTGTTTTTCCGCTAAAGTCAAAATGCTCTAAAAATGTAAATAATGCCATGGGCATTGTGCTCCAATAGTTCGGAAATCCCAAATATATTACATCGTAACCGTCTATGGAATCAGGATAACTCTTAAGTTCAGGCCTGGCACTTTTTTGCTGGTCGACTTTTGCTTCCTCAATACAGTCATTATACCCTTTAGAGTAGGGCTTTATTTGTTCTGCTTTAAAAATATCCGCTCCGGTAAGATCTTTTATAATTCCTGCGGCAACTTCGGTATTCCCCACCTTTAGCATTTTAAGTGTTCCGCTTACATAATTCTCATCGGCTCTGGAATAGTAAACAATCAATTTATTTGTCATTTGTAAAGCCACCTTTCTTAGGTTCTTGATAGTCTCCCCCATTACGGTTTCGGCTCTCATCAGCCTAAATTTAGTATAACACCACTTTCATTGACATGGAATATCCTATGTGTTATTATAGTATTAACTAAAAGTTTATAGGGGTGCAATATGTATAATCCATTACTTGATACCTTTTTGACGATTGTTGATTCCGGAAGCTTTACAAAGGCAGCGGAAAAGTTGTTTATTTCGCCTACCGCTGTTATGAAGCAAATGAACAATTTAGAAGATCATTTAGCCCTTAAGTTAATAGAAAGAACTCCCTGCGGCATCCGACTTACTACAGCAGGGAATATGATATACCGCGACGCAAAGTTTATGGTAGATTATTCGCAAAAGTCAATTGCCGCCGCAAAAGCCAAAACGCGTGAATATAACACCACATTTTGCGTTGGTACATCCCTGCTTAATCCTGCAAAACCTTTTATGGATTTATGGTATAAACTAAATCACTCTTTTCCTGACTACAAGCTTCATCTTGTGCCGTTTGAGGACAACCACGAAGGTATACTTTCGGAAATTAAAAGCCTGGGAGAAAAATTTGATTTTTTAATCGGTGTTTGCGACTCAAAGGCCTGGCTCTCGCACTGCAATTTTCTGCCTCTTGGCAGATATAAAAAAATGATTGCCGTATCCCGCGAACACAAACTGGCCGGTAAGAAGAATATTGAGCTTTCCGATCTATACGGTGAAACGCTTATGATGGTAAAAAAAGGTGACTCCGGTGTAAACGATTTTATCAGAAACGACATTGAGTTAAATCATCCACTTATTAAAATTGAAGACACTCCGCAATTTTACGACATATCGGTTTTTAACCGCTGCGCCGAAACCGACAATGTTTTACTTACAATAGAATGTTGGCAGGATGTTCATCCCGGACTTGTATCAATACCGGTTAATTGGGATTACAGTATCCCATACGGGCTGCTTTACAGTCTTAACGCAGAAGATGATGTTATAAAACTAGTTGAAAAAATAAAAGAAATGCCTGAATAAAAATTTTCGGTTTTAAGGGGCATTCGATCTTAGGCCTAAAGCACAAATAGCGCTGCCCGTCAAAAAATATTTCTGATATGCTCTCTGGCAAAAAAAATTATTACTGATCTGCTCTTTTGCAAAAACATCATATATATGTAGAAAAAATCCCCGCTCTTATTAAAAAGTACGGGGATTTTTGCATTTGCGGTTATTCAAAACAACCGCTTTTAACTTTTTCTATTTTGTTTTTTCTTTCACCGCAATCCAAATCTCACACTGATAATTAGGATTTGATGTATCCGCCGACGAATAAACTTCGAATTCCACATTTTCGGCATATTCGTACTGTGCGCTTTGCGGGAAAAACTCGGTAACGATTCTGTTATATGTGTCGATAAATGCGTCCGGCATTTTGCCCTTGCTTGTAAACACCGCATAGGTATTTTCAGGAACTGTTACAACCTCCAGGTCATCATCAATCTTTCTGCCGTCATATTCAACGCCGATTCCGTATGGAAATTGCCGTGCGTTTAGTTCAGAGGAAAAACAAATACCCAGCAGACCTTTCATAACCGAATTTTCCGGCATGCAGGAAATAAGTTTTTCAAGTGTTCCGTCAGCGCCGTATTCCTGCCACATTGCGGTAATATCCTGCGTTGCGTTGGCCGACTGCGGTTTGCCAACCTTTTTTCTTTTGCATACAACTTTAAAAGCGTCTCTTTTTACAACCCTGTAATCCATTTTTTTGCCTCCCGTTAAGGTTAATTTTACAGACAAAGGAGTAAATATTTTAACATTGCCGCTGTGTTTCGCCTCGCTTGGAGCAATGCCATGAAACCTTGTAAAGGCGCGGGAAAAGCTTTCAGGTGTATCATATCCGTATTTAAGGGCTATATCTATAATTTTTGCATTGCCTTTTGAGAGTTCTTCTCCTGCAAGAGAAAGTCTGCGCATACGAATATAATCGCCGAGCGACATACCGCAAAGAATTCCGAATACCCTTTGGAAATGAAAAGAAGAGGAATAGGCTTTTTTAGCCGCTTCTTCAAAATCAATCTCGTTTGTTATATTCGCTTCTACATAATCTATCGCTCTTTGTATTCCCTCAATCCAATCCATTTTTTCACTCCCTCTGCTGTGATTACAGTATACCTAATGCGGAATTTTATTTCATGATTCTTTGTGCTTTAGCGTGTTATGAAATTGCCGAAAACTTTAAAATGATTTTAACACATTTGGATTTATTTCTCAATATTGGGGCTTGCTTTTAAGTATTCAGGATTATTTTGAAGCATAAGCTTTGCTCCGCAAAATTCAAAGTTCGTTTTTCTGTATTCATTTTTATCCAATTGACGATTTTGACTATAGAAGCCCGGACCGATAATAAATCGTTTTTCGATAAAAACAGACAATATGTGATTTTTATTTCCATTATACTGCAAAAATACTTGAAATGTTTTCTTATTTATGATATAATTAAATGAAATTTAATATGCTATATGAAGTATGCAGGAAATTACGGTTTTCCGTTTCCGAAGGAGTAACACTCTCAGGTGTCGTTTGTTCGATAAAACTGTATGCGGATAGCGCTCCGGAGAAATCCTATTGCGGATGCCGAAGGTGCAAGGCGTTTTTTAAACGCCAATCTCTCAGGCAAAAGGACGGAATTTGTTTTAAATATTGTGTGGTGAAAGCCGCACTTTTTCGGAGTTGTGCCTTTGCGGCCGGCTCTTTTTTTATTTTTTTAAAAGGGAGAAATTTATATGTGGGATTCGTTTATTGAGACCGTTACCAAGGTGAACGATTGGGTTAACGGCGTTGTTTGGGGCCTACCTATGATTATTATGATTTTAGGCACCGGCATTTTGCTCACTGCAAGAACAAAGGTTTTGCAGGTTCGCAAATTCAAAGAATCTATGAGCACTACTATAGTACCCGCTGTAAAATCTATGGGCAGTGGTAAAAAAAGCAAGGATAAAAACGCCGTTTCGCAGTTTGAGGCATTTTCGGCTGCCATTTCCGGTACTGTAGGCACAGGTAATATTATCGGTGTTACCTCCGCCATATTAACCGGAGGTCCCGGCGCAGTTCTTTGGATGTGGATTTCGGCATTTTTCGGAATGGTTACGAATTATTCTGAAAATGTTTTAGGTCTTTATTACCGCAAAAAAGAAAAGGACGGCAGTTTCAGCGGAGGCTCATTTTATTACATAGCCTATGGCATTAAGCAGCGCTGGCTGGGAATGTTGGCAGCAATATTCTGCCTTTTGGCAGCTGTAGGAATGAGCGGTGTACAGACAAACAAAATTACCGGTTCTTTCACTTCGGTTCTTCAAAACGATTCAAACACCGTTAAGCTTATAATCGGCGGAATAGTAGCTTTTTTTGCGGCAGTTGTAATTTTAGGCGGAATAAAGCGTATAGGCAGAATTTCCTCCATGCTCGTTCCGTTTATGTCGCTTTTGTTCATAGTTATGGCCATTATAATAATAGCTAAAAACTATGCCGCAATTCCGGAAACCTTCAGCCTTATATTTACAAGCGCATTTTCAGCCAAAGCAGTCGCCGGCGGCGTAGGCGGATTTGCCTTCTCGCAAATAATTAAAAAAGGCCTCGCACGCGGCGTTTTCTCGAATGAAGCCGGTCTTGGTTCCTCGGTAATAGCGCACTCTGCTTCCGAAACACGCGAACCCGTAAAGCAGGGACTCTGGGGCATTTTTGAGGTTTTCTTTGACACATTTGTTATATGCACCCTTACCGCACTTACTGTTCTTACAACAAACATTCGCTCCGGCGCATATGATTCCGGAAAATTTTTCGGCACTACCGACGCTGCCGGAAACTTTGTAGGTGCATCGGACGCTGCAACATCACTTAATGCATTTTCCTCAAATCTCGGAATATTCGGAACGATTGCATTTTTAATAATCCTTCCGCTCTTTGCATTTACAACAGTGCTTGCATGGTCTTACTACGGTGAAAAAGCAGTTGACTTCTGCTTCCGTCATCTTCCGGAAAACAAAAGAAAAATACCGGTTATTATTTTTAAGGTTATATATATACTTTTAATAGTATTTTCTTCCTTTATCGGTTCAGATCTTATTTGGGCACTTGATGATACATTCAACGGCCTTATGGCGCTTCCTAACCTTATAGCGCTCGTTCTTCTTTCAGGTCAGGTTGCACGCATTACCAAAAACTACTTTGACCGACAGAAGGGCATTAAGGTAGAGCCCATGCTTTCGGCATATCCGGAACAAAACGAAGAATTTAAAGCAACCTTAAAAAACAATAAAGAGTGTTAAATAAGCTTTAAATTAAAGCATAGGATTTTAAATAAAACTTTTCATAAGTCTTTTTAAAAACCAAAAATTCAGATATTATAGATTTTAAAACTGCAAGGGGCTGTAAAAAAACAGCCCCCAAAAAAAGACTGCAATCTTACCCCCCGAAGGGATAGGAAAGCAGTCTTTTTTGTGGTATAATTGAGTTGGAAAAAACAAATAAAACCACGAGGATAGT
>CAKSDA010000024.1 GCA_934444895.1 uncultured Eubacteriales bacterium
AGGCACTGAGCGAACTTTCTGATGAACTTCACAAACTTCAAACCGAAAGAGAAGATCTTTTAAGCGAAATTGAAGAATGTAAAAAAACAATGGAATCGCTTAAACATTTTGAAAATCTTGATATTGATTTTACGCAGATAGAAGACAGTAAGTTTGTTAAAATAAAATTCGGCCGGATTTCGGCGGACAGTTATAAAAAACTTACCGAATATGTTGAAAATCCTTATATGGTTTTTAATGTGTGCTCTGCGGATAAAAATACTTACTGGGGCGTTTATATAACTCCGGCAGATCATGAAGAGGAAACAGACAGGATTTTTGCCTCTTTGTTTTTTGAACAAATCACCCTGCCGTGCGGATTTAAATCTCCGGCAAAAACCATGAAAGACTACGAGATCAAACTTTCAGAGCTTAATGATAAGCTTAAAAAAACAGAGGGTTCGATCGATTGGTATTACAAAAACAGAGGAAGCGAATTTATAGAGTTATATTCAGGTCTTAAAAGAGAATATGATATAAATGAGTACAGGCGTTTGGCAGTAAGATATAACGGCAAATTTGCATGTATCATTGGTTGGGTTCCGGCCAGCGACGAGAAAAAGATAATCGATTTATTTAAGGATACTGATTATGAAGTAACCGAAGTCAATTCCGGAAACACAACCCATTTAGGCGTAGTGGATCTGGTTCCTCCAACTAAAATGAAAAACAGAAAACTTTTCAGGCCGTTTGAATTTTATGTGGAAATATATGGAGTACCCGGATATAAAGAAGTAGATCCCACGGCATTCGTTGCCATAACATATACATTGCTTTACGGAATAATGTTTGCCGATTTGGGGCAGGGAATAGCCCTTGCTTTAGCGGGACTTTTTATGTGGTATAAAATGAAAATGCCGCTTGGAAAAATTTTGGTCCCCTGCGGAATTTCAGGCGCATTCTTTGGCAGCATCTTCGGCAGTGTTTTTGGAAATGAGGAACTGCTGAATCCAATGTATAAAGCTTTAGGATTCGATGAAAAACCGATTAATATAATGTCCTCGGCAACAACCCTTTTGGGATTTTCGGTCGGCATCGGCATTGTGCTTATAATTGTTGCAATGATAACCGGGGTCGTTTCAAATTTCAAAAAAGGAAATACCGGGCTTGCAATATTCGGACCTAACGGTATAGCCGGAGTTTTGCTTTATTCATCGGTTGTAGGCCTTGTGCTTTTAATGGTTACAAATACAAGCATAAACACAACAGCGATAGTGATTTTCGGAATAGTGCTTCCGCTGATTTCAATTTTCCTTCATGTACCGCTCGGAAACCTAATCAAGGGTGAAGGATTTAATGCCGGACCGATAGGCGACTTTTTGCTGGAAAGCGTTTTTGACCTTTTTGAAACGGTGCTTAGCTATTTTACAAATACAGTAAGCTTTTTAAGGGTAGGTGCCTTTGTTCTTATCCATGCCGGAATGATGATGGCATTTAATTCCCTTGCGGGGATAGTAGGCGGCGGAGTGCCGGGCGCAATTATGATGATATTCGGAAATATATTTGTAATAGCGCTGGAAGGACTTTTGGTCGGAATTCAGGTATTGAGACTTGAGTTCTATGAAATGTTCAGCCGTTTCTATGATGGAGACGGATATGCATATAAGCCTATAACCGATAAGGCTTAAAAGTTTATAAGGTATTTTAAAAATGATATTTGAATATGAAAGGAAATGAATTATCATGACAAAATTATCAATGATCTTATGTACGGTGCTTCCGATTATTGCGCTTGCAATTTCGGTTTTTGTGGGAATTAAATCCATGAAAAATACTCAAAACGCAAAAAGAGCTTTTAAAAAGCACTTTCTTACACTTACAGCCGGAATTGTTTTATGTATAGCATTTACTGTCTCCGCAGCCGCAGCTCAGGTAAATACAAATGATAAAACCGATACTGCTGCAACCTCTCAGACAGAGCAGACGGAACAGGCAGATCAAACAAACGATCAGACTGCAAAAGCATCCTCAGGCGCAGGACTTGCAACCGGACTTGGCTTTATAGGTGCCGCACTTAGTATAGGCCTGGCAGGAATCGGCGGTGGATTGGCGCTTTCAGCAGGCGCACCGGCCGCTATCGGCGCAGTTGCTGAAAATCCTAAGTCCTTCGGTAAATCCATGATTTTCGTTGCTTTGGGAGAAGCGGTTGCCATTTACGGACTTATTATAGCATTCCTTATCGTACTTAAAATACCGAACTTGCCCACACTCTGATTAAAGGTTGTTGATAAAATGAAGTTTTGGCTTTTAAGCGACAACCATGATTCTATTGAGGGTATGAGACTTGCAGGAATAGAAGGAAGTCTTGTAGCCGATATTGAACAAGCGAGAAAAGCAATTGATTCGGTTGTTGAGAATGAGGAGATAGGCATTTTGCTTGTTACTTCAGGGGTATATTCAATGTGTAAGGCAGAGCTTGACGATGTTAAGCTCAGCCACACTACGCCTTTGGTAGTGGAAATACCGGATAGGCACGGTAACGGCAGCGAAACATCTGTAACCGATTATATTAAAGATGCCATTGGAGTAAAGATGTAATTATGATGTATATAATAAAAGGAGGGCTTGATAATGGAAATTCAAAGTAACTCTCTTGATAAATTTTTGTCGGAAATACAAAGCGAGACGGAAAAGCATAAATCCGAAACCATAAAGGAAACAAAAAAATATATCGCTGAGGAACTTGAAAAGGCTGAGGAAGAAGCCCTTAAAGAAAGTTACAGAAAAATTCAAAATTCGGCTGCCGAAATCAGAAAGGAACAGGGAAGACGAATTTCGCTTGCCACTGCCGAAAATAATTCGGTCTATTTAAAACGCCGCGAAGAAATTTTGGATATGATAGTTGAAAATACAAAACAAAAGTTGTGCCGCTTTGTTTCAAGCGACGATTATGATTCCTTTTTGGCAAATTCCTTGCAGGAAATCGCTAAACAGTTTAAAAATGGCGATTTTACGGTTTTTGTGGGGGAAAAGGATATTTCAAAATCCGAACAGATAAAAAAACGGACAGGCTGCCTTGATGTTTTAAAGGATAGCTCTATTGTTATCGGCGGCGTAAAGGCGGAAGATGAGGAACATACGGTGTGTATCGATGATACTTTGGATACCCGTATTGCAAACTGCAGAGAAGATCTTTACAGAAAAATAGTTATGTAGGCGTGGCGGCGGTCGACGATCAATAGCCTAAAAACAGATTTGGATTTATCTCCGCTTGCCGAAGGGCAAAAGTTTCAGCATATTTATATACGGTTTCCTGATAGGTTTGCGGAGCTATAAGGTTATACCTTCGCCTGCCTAGAACCGGTATTGGAAGGAATGAATTGGTATGGGCGACAATCAGATATTTGGAATAAACGGTCCGGTTGTGACTGTAAAAAACACTAAAAGCTTTTTTATGCAGGAAATGGTATATGTAGGAAATGAACGGCTTATCGGCGAGGTAATCGGCATAAGCAATGAGGATACACTTATACAGGTTTACGAGGTTACAACCGGACTTAAACCCGGTGAACCGGTTGTATCAACAGGAAAACAAATGTCTGTAACTCTGGGCCCCGGAATTTTAAGCAGTATTTATGATGGAATAGAGCGTCCGCTAAAGGCTATTGAAAAAGCAACCGGAGCATTTATAGGCAGGGGAAGCTTTGCCGAGGCAATAGATCCTGAAAAAAAATGGAATGTTACCGTTACTGTTTCTGTTGGAGATAAAATTTCACAGGGTGATATATATTGCACATGCCCGGAGACTGCAAGCTTGGAGCATAGGTGCATGGTGCCCGTAGGGCTCGGCGGAGAGGTCGTTTTCGCAGCCGAAAACGGGGAATACTGCGTTTTTGACACAGTAGTAAAAATTCTGGACGAAAAGGGAGAAACCCACGATCTTTCGTTGTGCCAGACCTGGCCTATAAGAACGGCCAGACCGGTCAAAAAAAGACTTTTGTGCGATATCCCGCTTATTACGGGACAGAGGGTTATAGATACGGTTATGCCGATAGCAAAGGGCGGAACCGCCGCGATACCGGGCGGATTCGGAACCGGGAAAACCATGACCCAGCATCAGCTTGCTAAGTGGTGCGATGCGGACATAATAATATATGTAGGCTGCGGAGAGCGCGGCAATGAGATGACGCAGGTATTGGATGAGTTCGGTGAACTTACAGATCCGAGAACCGGCAAAAAATTAACCGACAGAACAGTGCTTATAGCCAACACTTCAAATATGCCGGTTGCCGCCAGAGAGGCGTCGATTTATACCGGAATAACCATAGCAGAGTATTACCGTGATATGGGATATGATGTTGCAATGATGGCAGACTCTACTTCGCGTTGGGCGGAAGCGCTCAGAGAAATTTCCGGCAGATTGGAAGAAATGCCGGCCGAAGAGGGATTCCCGGCCTATCTCCCTTCAAGACTTTCGGAATTTTATGAAAGAGCCGGAAGGGCAGAAACACTTTCAGGAAATACCGGATCGGTTACGGTTATAGGCGCAGTTTCCCCTCAGGGAGCAGATTTTTCGGAACCGGTAACACAGAATACTAAAAGATTTACAAGAGTCTTCTGGGCTCTCGATAAATCGCTTGCATATGCAAGGCATTATCCTGCAATAAACTGGAACACCGGGTATAGTGAATATGAGGCTGATTTAGCGGATTATTACAATAAAAATGTTGATCCGCAGTTTATGGATTACAGGCGCAAGCTTATAAATATTCTGCATGAAGAAAGTTCTCTTATGGAGATTGTAAAACTTATCGGAGCGGATGTCTTGCCGGACGACCAGAAACTTGTAATAGATATTGCAAGGGTAATTCGCGTTGGATTTTTGCAGCAAAACGCTTATCATGCGGAGGATACCTATGTTCCTCTTGAAAAACAGTTTTTAATGATGAAAACCATAATAACGCTTTTTGAAAGTGCAAAGAGTCTTATAGAAAAAGGTATTCCCATATCAAAACTCAGCGACAGCGGAATATTTGAAAAGCTTATAAAAATGAAGTATGAAATTCCTAACAATAAACCGGAAATGTTCAATGAGTACCTTGATGATATAAATTCGGAAGTATCCGGTCTTTTGGCAAACGAAAGGGAGTGGACCGAATGATTAAACAGTACATTGGACTAAGTGAGATTTCCGGTTCCCTTGTTGTACTAGAGGGAGTGGATAATGTTTCATTTGACGAGCTTGTTGAACTAAACCTCAACAATAATAAAACAAGAACCGGCCGTGTTGTGCAGATTGACGGCGATAGGGTTGTGCTTCAGGTTTTTGAGGGAACCAGAGAAATTTCATTAAAGAATACAAGAACCGTATGCAAAGGCCATCCTATGACTCTTAAACTCGGAACTGAAATGCTGGGCCGTGTTTTTGACGGTGTGGGACGCCCTAAGGACGGGCTTCCGCCTATCGGTTATGAAAAACAGGTTGATATAAACGGTTCTGCAATAAATCCGGTTTCAAGGCTTTATCCCAGAAACTGCATAAATACGGGAATCTCCGCAATTGATGCACTATCAACCCTTATCAGAGGTCAGAAACTTCCTATTTTTTCAGGATATGGAATGAAACATAACGAACTTGCGGTTCAGATAGTGCGTCAGGCAAAAATAGCAAGCGAAGAAGGAACGAAATTTGCAGTTGTTTTTGCGGCTATGGGTGTTAAAAACGATGTTGCGGAATACTTTAGGCGTTCGTTTGAAGAATCAGGAGTTTTAAATCATGTTGTTATGTTCCTGAATCTTTCCAATGACCCAATAATAGAAAGAACAATAACTCCGAGATGCGCTCTTGCTGCGGCAGAATACCTTGCCTTTGAAAAGGGAATGCATATTCTGGTGGTTATGACCGATATGACATCATATTGCGAAGCCCTCAGAGAGTTTTCATCCTCCAAGGGCGAAATTCCGGGAAGGAAGGGCTATCCGGGATATTTATATTCGGATTTGGCATCGCTTTATGAGCGCGCCGGAATGATTAAGGGCGTAAACGGAAGCGTAACGCAAATACCTATATTAACAATGCCGAATGATGATATTACCCATCCGGTTCCGGACCTTACAGGATATATCACCGAGGGGCAGATTGTGTTAGACCGCGATCTTGACAGCAGAGGCATTTATCCTCCGATCAGCATTTTGCCCAGCCTTTCAAGACTTATGAAGGACGGAATAGGCAAAGGATATACAAGAGAAGACCATTCTGTGCTGGCAAACCAAATTTTTTCAGCATATGCAAAGGTGCAGGATGCGAGGGCTTTGTCCTCGGTTATAGGCGAGGATGAACTTTCCGATACCGATAAAGCCTACTTAAAATTCGGCAGGCATTTTGAATCGGAGTTCTTGGCTCAGGGCGAACACGAAAACAGAACCATGGAGCAAACTCTGGATTTAGGATGGAATATTTTAGGATATTTGCCCAAAAGCGAACTTGATCGTGTGGATCCTGAAATGCTTGATAAATATTATAAAGAAAAATAAGTGTTATATCGGTTTAACGGTTAATTGCCCTATTGACCGCAAAAAAGCTTATAAAAACTAATATATATCGGAGGTGATTTTACGGCTGAGCAGGTTTTTCCCACAAAGGGAAATCTTATAAGAATTAAAAAATCCTTGGAACTGGCGCAAACGGGCTATGATTTGCTTGACAGAAAGCGAAACATTTTGGTAAGAGAGACCATGCAGCTTATTGATGAAGCAAAAGATATAAGTTCCAAAATTGCAAAGACATATTCCGCAGCCTATAAATCCCTTCAGACTGCAAACATAAACATGGGACTTGTGGATGAGATTGCCCAGTCTGCCCCTGTAGATGACAGTATTAAAATTTCAGGCAAAAGCGTAATGGGGGTTGTGATACCACGGGTAACAATAGGAAAATCCGAAACTGAAAATTCTTATGGCTTCAGAAGAACGGATATCAGCCTGGATAATGCCTGCAGGCGTTTTGACGAGGTAAAGCAACTAACGGCAAGGCTTGCAGAGATTGAAAGCAGCGTTTTCAGGCTTGCCGAAGGTATACGAAAGGCCCAGAAACGGGCGAATGCATTAAAGAATATTGTAATTCCGAGATTTAAAGAACAAATAAAAACGATCACGGATGTTCTTGACGAAAAAGAACGGGAAGAATTTTCACGGCTTAAGGTTATTAAAAAACATATTGAGGACTAAACAGGTGGTGAAGAAATGAAAAAAAGGTGTCCGAATTGTCTTGAAGTAATAAACTCAAAAAAAGAGTGTCCTTTTTGCGGATATAAATTTAATACCGAAGATGAAGATGCCTTAAAAAAATACGGTTCTACCGTTAAAAGCGATAAATACTATTTAGGTAAAGTTTTTTGCAAAGAGAAAATCGCAACCTCCTATTTCGGATATGACCTTGCTTCCGACATAAAGGTGATTGTTACCGAACTTGAAAGTGAAGCAGCTTTAGAAATATTGTGCTCCCAAAGCGGTTTGGATATAACTCTGGAATCGCTTGGAAAACGGTTTTTAAATTACGGGGTTGCAATGGCCGGTGTAGGGTCGTGTGGAATTTTTCAAAGAATTATCGATACATTTGAAGAAAACGGTGCGTACTACATTGTTTGGGAATACTTTAACGGACGCAGTTTAAGGGAAATATCCGAAAGCAATATTGTTATAAGTCATGGTAATGTGCTTAAATTTGTAGACGATATTTGTAAAGGCCTTAAAATTTTGCATAATTCTCATATGGTTTTCGGAGCTTTGTCACCCGATACAATTTACTTTACACCAAACGGTGATGTTAAAATATTCGGAATAGGAAGTCCCTTTTTTGATTTTATAACTTCTAAGGAAATAAAACGCAAATATTTAAGCCCCGCATTTGCCGCGCCTGAGATATTTTTAAAAGGCATGCCTAAGGGGGCTTACAGCGATATTTATTCAATAGCCTCAGTAATGTATTTTGTTCTGACTGAAAAAACACCTCCTGCATCTTTTGAGAGATGTAGGGTGGATACAGTAGTAAGTCCTAAAAAATATAATTCCGAAATTGAAAAAAATATGGCGGTTGCAATACTAAACGGTATTAACTGGAGTATTGAGTGCCGCACGCGAAATACCGACAGTCTTTTACAATCGCTAAAAGCGAAAAGAGTAAAAAGAAAGACTTCTTTTCCTACTGCTTTTTCTTATTTTATAGGGCGTTTGCAAATATTCGCGGAACAGCTAAAAAGGATTTTTGCAAGGATTAAACATGAAAGTTCCGATAGATTATCAAGTGAAAGAAACGGCGGAAAGCGGAGCTTTTATAAAATTTATTTTATTGCGCTTGCAGTTATTGCAGCGGGACTTTTATGCTTTTTGCCATTTTTGCTTAAAAGAAATGCAAATAAAAATGCAACCAGCTCTTTATGGCATTACGGAACAAACAGCGGCAGTACCGACAGCGAAGAAAGCAATAACTTTGTTTACGAATTTAAAAAACAACCGTCAACATCTACCGCTTCATTCAGCAATGAGCTGGCGCAGAACCAGTCGTATTGTCCGGATATTGTAGGCGTTGATGTAAACGCAGCGGAAGTTTTGCTTTTAGAAGCAAATTTAAAATTGGGAAAGATAACCTATAAAGAATCGGATTCAACCGAAGGAATTGTTTTATCACAAAGCGTTCCTAAAGGGGTCCGCGTAGAACACGGTAAGCCGGTAAATGTTGTGGTCAGCAAAAAAAGCGAAAGCAGCAAACCAAAGGATGTTTTGAATGTAATCGGAATTACGGTTGAAGAGGCTAAGGAAAAGCTTTTGGCGGCCGGTTATAAAAACATTAAGGTTGAATATACCGGAAGCGGGGAAAACCCCGGAACGGTTATTGCCGCAGTGTGCGAAGATGAGACCATTACTCCGGAATCTGAAATCGTTTTAACCGTAGAGGGTGAATCCGTTAAAACCCCTAAGCTTATAGGGATTTCCCTTAAAGACGCCATTTTGGCAGGAAGTGATTTTAAAATTACGGCTGTTGATAAAAAAGGCACCAATATCAAAATAGATTCGGAGGATATTTCAGGCTATAATGTTATAAAGCAAAGTATTCATCCCGGTACCGTAACCTACAAGGGCGCTAAGATAATACTGACGGTCTCTAAAAAGCAGGGTTAAGCGGAATAATTCGAAAAATTAAATATTATTATTAATGATCCGATATGAGTTTTCATATCGGATCATTTTATGTATATAAGAAGCAGGCGCCGCATAGATATTTATTAAACAGGATGTTTGGAGAGGAAAAACATGGACAAGGAATATCTGTTAAAAAAATTTGACGAGGTTATAGAATATTTGCCGGAGTCACTTTCTGAGCTGTTTAAAAATCTTGATGATGATATAAAGTGCACCGCGCAGGAAATAAGACTCAGAGCCGGGCGACCGGCGGCTTTAACAGTAAACGGAACACAACTTTTTGTAGGAAAAAACAAAACTACCTGCCTGCCGAAAAATGAGTCTGTAACAGTAACCCTTAATGAGGTTAATGAATGTTATTTAAAGCTTTGCAATTATTCGGTTTATTCACATATGGAAGAACTGAGCGAAGGATTTATAATGCTGCAGGGAGGGCACAGAGCCGGGATATGCGGCAAAGTTACAGGTAAAAACGGAAAAATTGAATCAATAAGGGATATTTCATCAATAAATATTCGAATAGCAAAAGAAATTTATTTTTGCGCCGACACCATTGTTAAAAACTATAAAAGCGGAGGAGTTCTTATCTGCGGCGGGCCGGGAAGCGGTAAGACAACCCTTATAAGGGACATGGTGCGGCTGCTTGCATCCGGAGAAAAAAACGGAAGGTGCTATAAGGTGGCGGTTGTTGACAGCAGAGGTGAGATAGGGGCGGCAAGCCACGGAATACCTACCGCAAACTTAGGAAGCACGTGCGATATTATTACCGGATGCCCAAAGGGTAAGGGTATTGAAATGGCACTTAGAACAATGTATCCGGATATAATTGCTTTTGATGAAATAGGAAACATGGAGGAAGTACGCGCTGTAAAGGAAAGCATGAACTCAGGAGTATCGGTTATAACATCAGCACACGCCGGAAGCATAAGCGATGTTTTTAAAAGAGAACAAATCAAGAGCCTCTTGAATACAGGCGCTATAGATATGCTGGTAATGTGCAAGGGCTCAGAAGAGTTTGGCTACACGGTTTATGATAAGGAAAATATAGAGGAAATGGAAAGGAGATTGATTTTAAAATGAGGTTGTTCGGAGTTTTTATGATAGCGTTTATACCGCTGTTATACGGGTTGGACATGTATTCAGCTCTTAAGAAAAGAGAAAAAAACATTACCAATTTTCTAAAATTTATTAAATTTACAAAAGAGGAAATAAGATTTTCTTCAAGAGAAATTGATGAAATAGTGTCGCTTGCAATACATAAATTCGGATACAAAGGAGAAATTTTGCGTCAGTTTGAAATTTATAACCATAACAGGGGGTATTACAAACTAAATGAAAATTTGAAAAAACTAACGCGAACAGGGCTTAAGGATGGCGATTTAAACGCTATTTCGGAATTCTATACGGGCCTTGGAATAAATGATGTAAAGGGGCAAATTTCCCACTGTGATTATTATATTTCAATATTTGAAAATAGGCTTAAAGAGGCCGAAAATTCAAAAAAAGTAAAAGGGAAGCTTTGCATTAGTCTTTCGGTTTCTCTGGCGCTTGCATTATTTATTGTGATGGTATAGGCGGTAATAAAATGGATATAGATTTTATTTTTAAAATTGCCGCAATAGGAATTATTGTTGCGGTGCTGAATCAACTCCTTATACGATCAGGAAGAGAAGATCAGGCAATGCTTACAACACTTGCCGGACTGGTTGTTGTGCTTTTTATGGTTATAAATGTAATAGGAGAACTTTTTGAAGCAATAAAAACCGTTTTCGGATTATAGGTAAAAATATGTTTCAGATAATTTCATTTTCAATTATTTCATTAATGCTCGTTTTGTTTTTAAAGGAAAACAGACCTGAATATGCCGTCATTGTTTCGGCGGCTGCCGGATGTATTCTTATGGTGCTTATAATTATCAAGGTGTATCCCTTTATTTCGGATATACTCGGATATTTAAATGAGTATTCTGTAGACGGCGATCTGTCAGCCTATCTTTTAAAATCTCTGGGGATTTGTTATATAACAAAGTTTGCGTCAGAAATGTGCAAAGATTTCGGACAAACCGGTTTGTCCTCCAAGGTGGAAATGGCAGGCAGGGCAACCGTTTTTATTCTTACGGTGCCGCTTATAAAGAATATATTAAGCATAGGACTTTCAATGATATAGGTATTATTATGACTAACAAAAAGATAGTAAAATTAATTGTATTGATAATTATTTTCGCTGCATTTTTTACTATGCCGATATCCGCACAGGAAAATGAAAGAGAAGATGTTTATGGTAAACAATATGCGGCAGCGGAGTTCGATAAGGCCAAAGAAACACTTCCAAATCAGGCTGCAGATACATTGGACGAGCTGGGAATAGATCCTGAAAAAATAAATTTTTCGGATAAATTCTCCTTTAAAAGCATAGTGAATATTATTTTTAATTTTGCAGCTGAAGGAATTTCCGCTCCCGTAAAACTGACTTCTGCGCTTATAGGCGTATTACTGATTTTTGCTTCCGTAAACGCATGTCTGTCACCGCAGACTGATGGCACAAGGTTTACTCTTTTTGCATGCTTTTCAACAATAATTATTATGCTGAATCCGATTTTTGGTTTAATTTCGGCATGCGAAACCGCAATGAAATGCCTCTCCTCATTTATGCTGGCATTTGTCCCAATTTTTGCCGGTATTGTTGCGTCATCCGGAAAGGCAGCCGCAGCCGAGGGATTTTCGGTTCTTCTTCTCGGCGCTTCGGAAGTTATGAGTCAATTCGTAACCTTTGGATTTACTCCTATAATGAAAAGCTGCATGTGCCTTGGATTTTGCAGCGGAATCTCACCTATTCGCAGCATAAGCGGAATTTGTGAGTTCATAAAAAAAGCGGCTACATTTCTTTTTGCCACGGCATCAACTGTATTTTTGGGGGTTCTTTCCATTCAAAACTTAATTAAAGGCGCAGCGGACGATATGGGACTAAAGGCTTCCAAAATGTTTTTAAGCGGCGTTCCGGTTGCAGGAACGGCAATAGCGGAAACCCTTAATACCGTTAAAGGATGTCTTGGAATTTTACGATCCGGGGTTGGAATATACGGTGTGGCAGCTGTTTTTGTGATTTTATTACCGCTTCTGTGCGAGAGCATTTTTTACAGAGTGGGTATTTGGCTTTCTGTTGGCGTCAGTGATACATTTGAAATGAAGGAGATATCCGAACTTTTAAAATCCGTTGATTCGTTTTTGGCTGTATTATCCGGATTTTTACTCTTTTGCGGCCTTATTTTTATTATATCGCTTACGGTGGTGATTAAATGAGTATTTACGGATTTATAAAGACCCTTATTGTTATTTCGGTTGTTGCCGCAATGGCTTTTATGCTTGTACCAAGCGGAAAAATGCAAAAGAGCTTTAAATATGTAATTTCGATGTTTGTGATTACGGGCATTGTTTTATCTGCCGCAGGACTGCTTAAAACTAATATAAACTTTAATTTAAAGCAATCCGAAAATTCAAAAAATATCCTTGAAGTGTATAGTAACATTGAAACCGAAACTTCTAAAATCATTATAGAAAATATTTTGAAAAACGAGGGAATAAAGTATGGAGAAATTGTTATCGAAACGGATATTTCGGACGACTATAGCATAAATATTAAAAAAGCGATAATTGATTTTTCTGATGAGAAAGATGTTGCCAGAGGTAAAAATGCGGTTGAAACAAATACGGGAATTACTGTTGAAGATGGATAAAGAGGGATAAAAGTGGAAGAAATCAAAAGCATTTTTAAAAAATTTACCGCGGGAAAAGACAAGGTCTTTTTAATGGTGGTAATAGGGGTTGTCGGAATTATGCTTATAGGATTTTCCGGACTTAAAAGCAAAAATTCACAAAAGGGCAAGGAGGCTGATACCGGTTCCGCTTTCAGCGATGAAGAGTACTGTTTGGAAATCGAAAAGAAGATTTCCGGGATTGTTACCGCAATAACCGGCGATACCGAACCGGTGGTGGCGGTAACACTGGAAACCGGAAGCGAGTATGTCTATGCCGACCAGAATAAAACCGACAGTGATCAAACCGAGGATAAGGAGGCTGAAAAGGCAACTACAAAGGAAAGCCGCAAAACGGAACAGGAATATATAATAATAAAATCGGATTCCGGCGATGAAAAGGCGCTTGTTATAACAGAAAAAAAGCCGGGAATAAGGGGAATAGCGGTTGTGACCGAGGGACTGGATGATGATAAAATAAGTAAAATAGAGGATTCTATTTCATCGGTTGCCGGAATAACATCAAGAAAAATATGTATTACAAAAAAGGTGTCTTAGGCTTGGCACCTTGCAAGAATGAACGCAAAGCCGCAATCTAAAAGGCGGCGAGCGAAACCGCGGCCGTTTCAAGTCCTGTAACACTACAATAATAAACGCCTGACCGGTTATGTAAAACTCAAAAAAATATGATAAATATTTCATTAAAGGAGCGAAAATTTATGAAATCAAAACCTGTTTTCGGTAAAAAAGCATTAGTAATGTCACTGCTTATTTTGGCTCTGGGAGCCGCAGTTTGGCTTAATATGGAGTATTCCTCTTCAGGAGGGTTTATTAAGACAGAGCAAACTGCCTCAAACAAAAATTTAGGTGAGGCAAAATATGTTGCAAAAACCGAAAGTGAAACTGTAAAGGCTACAGTTGCAAACGAAGCGGATTATTTTGCAAAAACCAGAGCTGACAGAGAAAAAACGAGAAACGAAGAGCTTGCAATTTTAGAGGAAGCGGTTAAAAATGTAAAATCCGACAGCAGCGCTAAAAGCAAAGCCACCGAAAAGGTTGCAGCCCTTACTTCCCGTATGGAAAAAGAAAACGCAATTGAAACCGTAATTAAATCTAAAGGGTTTGAGGACGCTATAGTGATAATCGGAGATAATAACATAAATGTAGTGGTGAAATCCTCGGATCTTTTGCAAAGTCAGACCCTTCAAATTCAGGATGCGGTTGTTTCGGAAACCAAAGCTTCTTTGGAAAATATTAAAATTGTTAACATTAAATAGTTGTACTTCTCAAAATTTGTGCTATAATGTTATTATTAATGGTAAATAATAAAGGGAGGCACATATTATGAATAATTTTGGCTTGTCTATAAATGACAGTGTTATAGGCAAAATGGCTGAAATGGCAGCTCTGGAGGTTGAAGGAGTTGCTTCAATGGGAGTAAAGCCTGCTTCACTGAAAAACATCTTGGGTAAAATCGGCGGAACAAAATCCGTTAATGTTTATTCTGAAAACGATGTAATAAATGTTGATATATATATTAAGGTTAATGATTCCAAAAAGGTAACAGAAGTTGCGGAGAAGGTTCAGTCCGGTGTTAAAGAAAAGCTCCAGGGCATGACCGGCAGCGCCGTTACAAGGGTGAATGTTGTTGTGTCGGATATAAAGTTTTCCGACGAAACAGAAAACTGAGTAAAATTAAATTGCAGGCAATGCCTTCGGAGGTTTTTGAAAAAGGTACTTTCCAAAAACCAATCCGAAGGCATTGTTCGAAGGGATATATAAATGAACATTTCAATAACGGGGCTTGGCTTGATCGGAGGTTCGCTTGCTAAAGCCTTTAAATACTATACTGAAAACCGCGTTATCGGTTCCGATATTGATGAAAATGTGCTGGACATGGCAGTTGGCGTGGGGGCAATAGACGAAAAGGCAAAAGAAGTTCCTGATGCTGATATTTACTTTTTGGCAATGTCACCGGCCAACACTGTTATGTATCTTGAAAAAAACGCTCACGCAATGAAAAAGGGAGCAATAGTAACGGATGTTTGCGGAATTAAAGCTTTAATAACCGAAAAGTGCAATAAGGTATGCATGGAAAACGGGCTTAGGTTTGTAGGCGGTCACCCTATGGCGGGACGCGAAGTAAGCGGCTTTGAAAATTCTGTGCATGATCTTTTCGTAAACAGGAGCTACATATTTACAAAAATAAGGCAAACCGATATAAAAGCGGTGGAAACGCTTGAAAATTTGGTGTTAAAGATCGGGGTTAATCACATTACAATAACCGATCCTAAAAATCATGACAGAATGATTGCTTTTACTTCACAGCTGCCTCATATTTTGGCCGGGGCATATATGAAAAGCCCTACAAGTAAAGAGCACAACGGTTTTTCCGCAGGGAGTTATCACGATGTTTCAAGGGTGTCGTCCGTAGATGAAAATTTATGGTCGGAACTGTTTTTGGATAACAAAGAATATTTGGAAAAAGAGCTTGAAATATTGGAGAGCAACATTAGAAAATACCGTGTTGCGCTACAGAGTAATGACAGAGAGGCTCTTTTAAATCTAATAAAAGAAAGCCGAATTTTAAAGGAGAACGACCGCAAACACAACGGCAAAGAAGCTCCGCATAAATTCGGATAGAGTAGGGGAAGTAAAATGAAAGAAAACTTAACAATGCTGTTTGATTTATATGAACTTACAATGGCGAATGGCATATACTATTCACCCAAAAGGGATTCAATATGCTATTTTGATATGTTTTTCAGAAGGGTGCCGGATGATGGCGGATTTGCAATTATGGCGGGGCTCAGCCAGCTTATTGAATACTTAAAGGATCTTAAGTTTTCAGATGAAGATATAAGGTATTTAAAAAGCCTTAATTTGTTCGGTGAAGAATTTTTAAATTATCTTGCAAACTTTGAGTTTGCCTGCGATGTTTGGGCAATACCGGAAGGAACGCCGATATTTCCAAAAGAGCCTATTGTCACCGTAAGAGGTCCGGCTCTTCAGGCATTTTTAATAGAAACCATGCTTCTTTTAATTATTAACCATCAGTCGCTTATTGCAACAAAAGCCAACAGAATAGTAAGAGCGGCAGGAGGCAGACCGGTTTTGGAATTCGGCGCAAGAAGGGCTCATGGCCCGGACGCGGCGGTGCTCGGAGCCAGAGCCGCAATAATAGGAGGATGCGCCGGTACTTCGTGTGTTAAGTCGGCAATGGATTTCGGTGCAAAACCATCCGGCACTATGGCGCATAGTTGGGTGCAAATGTTTGAAAGTGAATATGATGCTTTTAAAACCTATGCAGAGGAATATCCCGACAGTTGCCTTCTTTTGGTTGACACATATAATGTTTTAAAATCCGGAATACCTAATGCAATAAAAGTATTTGACGAGGTTCTTGCTCCTAAGGGTTACAGGCCGCTTGGGGTTAGAATTGACAGCGGTGATATTACCTATCTTACAAAAAAAGTACGCAAAATGTTGGATGACGCAGGGTATAGTGACTGCAAAATATGTGTATCAAATTCTCTTGATGAATATCTTATTAGAGATATGATTATGCAGGGAGCGGCCGTTGACAGCTTTGGAGTTGGAGAGCGGCTTATAACCTCATCTTCGGAAGCGGTTTTCGGCGGTGTTTATAAACTGTCGGCAATTGAAACAAAAGAGGGCAATATAATACCTAAAATTAAAATAAGTGAGAATACAACAAAAATTACAATACCTTCGTTTAAAAAGGTTTGGCGTTTGTTTGACAGGGAGAGCGGTAAAGCCATTGCTGATGTTATAACGCTTCATAACGAGGTTATAAATGACAATGAGGATTATGAAATATTTGATCCTGAGCATACCTGGAAGAGAAAGAAAATCACAAACTTTACAGCAAAACCGCTGGCGGTAAAGGTCTTTGATAAGGGTGAACAGATTTACAGTTGTCCGAGCCTTACAGAATCGGCAAAATATTGTAAAGACCAAATTGAAACATTATGGGATGAGGTTAAGCGTTTTGAAAAACCGCACACCTATTATGTTGATTTGTCACAGAACCTTTGGGATGAGCGCTATACACTGCTTAAAGAGCATTCGTTTTAAAATAGCATTTTAATAAAATAATAAAAGGAGCTTGTATTCAAATGAACTGCCCCAGATTGTGCAGACAGTACAAAAAAGACTACCTAAAGTAGAAAATAAAATTTCAAGCAACAAACTGA
>CAKSDA010000025.1 GCA_934444895.1 uncultured Eubacteriales bacterium
TATTAAGACTTCGGTCTATAAAGTAATGGGCGCCTGCCGCACTGCCCCATCCGAAATCGCGGCGATTTTCATTTTCCGCCGGACATTCCTGTCCAAGTCCATAGCCTCTCTTGCCTGCTATTGAATATGTAGGCATATTTATCTGTTCTTTTGTGAGCTGATTGGTTGATATCATATCAACCGTTTCACTTTTAAGAAGTTGGTTTGTTCTAAGAGCTTCTAAAAACAGAACATAATCATCAACAGTCGAAACGCATCCTGCTCCCCCACATTCATACTCACTGCCAAGTATATACGAATTGGCTTTGCCGGTCCTATCCACCCTGCCGGTATTTCTATTATATTTATATTGATTACAAAGCTTAAAACGCTCATTTTCAGGAAAGCAAAAGGAGGAATTCTTCATGTTCGCAACATCAAAAATATTTTCCTTTACATATTTTCCGAACTTTTCTCCTGTAACGGTTTCAACAAGTGCCGCCAACACATCATGACAAAGGCTGTACTCCCATCTGTATCCCGGTTCAAACAAAAGGGGCTCTTCTGCAATATATTTCATTGCAACACGGGTTGGGCATTTGCCTTCGGTTTCCTTTTTGCAAAGTTCGATCTTTGGGGAATTAAGATTATATGAAAGCCCGGCAGTCATTGCAAAAAGCTGCCTTATAGTAATTTTGCTTTTTGCGGGTTTTATTCCGTCTTTTGTTAATACATTCATATTCTCAAACTCAGACATATATTTGTAAAGTTCATCATCCAGTTTGAATTTTCCCTTTTCACAAAGTTGCAGCGCTGCCGTGCAGGTTATAAGTTTGGAGCAGGAATAAATATTATATAGTTCTTTTCCGTTTGGCTTTATCTTATTATTTTCATCTTTATAACCATCCATGTTACGGTAAACGCATTCACCGTCTTTCATGATTTTTATATCATAAAATGGCACGCCCATATTCAAAAAACCGTTTAGTTTTTCCTCAAGTTTTAAAAACTCATTCATATACCGTTTGTGTTCCCCTTTTATTTCTATTATAGAAAGCACTTAAATTTAAATACATTTTATTGCTGCAAAGCCTTTTATTGGGCAAGCAGGGATAAGCCGAACCTGCCCAAAACAGCGATCTTTGGGCATTTTTAGGCTTGTAATCTTTGCAAGGCCCTAGTCTATTGTTAAAAAGTATTTTACCACGCCGGATACAATTGCGTCCGCGCACTTGTCGTTCCAGCTGTCACTTAGCATATTGTTATAATCTTTGCTGTTGCTCATAAATCCGTTTTCGGTAAGCACAATCGGATAATTAGAAATACGCGACATATAGAATACATGCCAGCCGGTATTTTTAACGGTTTCGTAGGTTCCTGAGCTTTTAACACTGTTTGTTATAAGGTCAGCAGCTTTTTTGGTATACGGATTAAAATAGTAGGACTGGAATCCGTTAGCAGAGGTTCCGGTTGATGAATTTCTGTGCACTGCTATTCCCAAATTTGCCGAAGCATTTCGTGCCCTTGCCATTCTGTCGTCCGGTGACAGGGAGACATCGGAGGTTCTTGTCATAACCACCGTTGCACCAATGGATTTAAGTTTTTGTTCCAGTTTTTTTGCAAGCAGAAGGCTTCTGTCTGCCTCATCATAACGCGGATTGTTGCCGGAGGCGCCGCCGTCGCTTCCGCCGTGACCGGCATCTATCATAATTGTAATGCCGTTTAGGGTTCCGCCGTATTTATTTGAAGCTTTTTTTGCCTTTACGGGATTTAAAAACTTAAACACTAAATCTCCGTTGCTGTTATAATCTGCTGTCCAGCCGTAAAAAGCACCTACTTTTTTAAGATATAGTCTAAGTGTATAATCCGATTTATTTTTTATTATCTGGGCATTGCTGAAAACGGGGCTGTCTTTAAATCTGTTTATGCTGCCTGAAAGACTTGAAGCATAGCAGAAGTTTATATCAATATAATTAAATGTTGCGGATGAGATAATGCCTCTGTCGGATCCCTTGGAGGCCTTGTAATTTTGAGGTGACAATATAAGCTTAAACGGAGCCTTCCACTCGCTGCCCATAACAAGGGTTGTATATTTGCCTGATGTGCTGAGCGATTTTACCGACAATTTATTATCGGACGGAAGTGTGCCCTTAAATGTTTTAATCCTGTTTATTCCCTTGCTTACAGTATAAACCCTTTTTCCGTAGCGAAGAATTCTGTATGTATTTCCGGACGAAGGATCGTACACTGTACTGTTGCTGCAATAATCAACAGTTCCCTTTGGAAGATAACTGTTGTATGGCTGAGAATAGTCGTTTACTACCGTTTTCCCTGCAGGATCTTTTACATCAAATGTTTCAATCTGTGGTTGAATAACCTCGGCAATAAGGTTGTTTCCGACAGATATATATCCGTTATTTGACCCGGAAATTCCGCCTGTATCGGGTTTGTAATCAGATGGATCTGCCTTTACAGTTACTTTTCCGCCGGTGAAGCTTTCGCTATGCCCGGCGTTAGTTCCTTTAAAAACAACATTTCCCAAAGAGGTATTCTTTTTATACCCTGATGCCAACTGAAAACTGCCTATGTAGGTTAAGAATTCCGAACCCTCTGTAACCTCTTCAGGCTCCAGCTTTACGGATTTACCGTTTAATGTTGCAATAACTGTACTGTTTTTTCTTGCCGTTGCCTTTACAACAAGAATTGAGCCGCCGTCCAATGTTATTGCTTTAGCAGGTGAGTAGTTTTTAATTACTGTATACCTATAGGTGATATTGAAGGTTGTATCGGAACCCTTATGTGTAAATTTAAAAACATTATTACCGATTTTCAGATTTTTTTGAAGGGAAAAATATCCGTACTTTGTTCTTTCCACCTTTGCGCCGTTTAAAATTAAATCAAAGTTAGGGTCAGACGCCCCTATAAAAGAAATATTATCCTCATAGACTGTAAATGTTCTTTTTGACGGTGAAGTGAATGTTAAATTGCTTAAAACAAAATTGTCCTCAACATTACCGGTAAGATATTTGTAAACAAGGTTTGCCGCTCCGCTTTTATCATTTTTAAGGGAACTGAAACTGTTAAAGCAAAATACATATCTGTTTTTGTTTTTTAGAGTCATAAGCTGCCTTGTAAGCTGATCCGGGTTTTTCCATGACGGATCGCCTGAAACCGCTTTATCGCTTGAAAGAACAAAGCCCAGCTTCACATCCTGCGGAGTATTTTTATCCCACCAATCTAAAACCGTATTAAAAGATAAATCCTTATCGTCGGTAGTGGTATCCGCCTTTACGAATACTGTATCAAAAAAGCCGTTGTTTATCCAATACAAAACATCTGCGTTTTTATCTTTAAGCATTTCGGTTTTATTCTGACAGTTTATTCCGCCTGCTTTATATGCTGACGAAGCATAAACGCTGTCGCTTACAACTCCGAACATAATATTGCCGTTGTTTGCTTTGATTTTATCGGATATTTTTTTAACCGATTCGGTAAGCAGATTTTCACTGTATTTTTTGTACCCCGTAAGAGTTCCGCAGGACACATAATTTGAAAAATCCGTACCGTCCGGATTCCTTGAAATACCGTCGAGTATTACTCCGCCTACACCATCGATTGAAATAAGTTCGTTTAAATCCGATTCGATTTTTTGAATTGCGTCACCGCCTGCAATATCCCCTGCGGATATTTTAGAAATATCGTAATTCATAATTGTTGTAAGAGATTTCTCTTTTGCTGAAAGGGCTATTTTACCCATTATTTCTTTGCTGATGATCGAACCGTCATCCCCTATTGCGTTAATAAATACGGTAGTAAGACCGTCTTTTGCTATTTCGTCTGTAAGGGAGGCTATATTTTCGTTTGTATCCGTTTCTTTAAATTCTTTATTTAAGGTTAGGGTCATTCCGAAAATTCTTGAAGAATCGGAATTGAAATCTACGCTTTTGACTTGCGAATTATCTGTTTTTGAGGCTTCACTGCCGCTTATCGTGCTTTCGGTTCCGCCTTCTTTTGCGGCGTCAACAACCTTTGAATTGTTTGCAGAACTGCCTTTTCCAATAGCTTTTTTTAAAGGATTAAACAAGGGAGTAAATATAAAAGTGCATAACAAAGCAGCCACCAAAACAAACGCGGAAATTGCTATAATAATCAGTCTGCGATTTGCAGGGCCTTTATCCCATTTGGTGCTTTCGGTTGTTTGTAAATCAGTGATTGTTTGTGAATTGGCAGTTGCTTTTGAATCGGCGATTACTTGTGGCTCAGCGACTGTTTGGGTATTTTCAGATTTTATAAAATTTGTGGTTTGGCCGATATTTTCAGATTTTTCATCGCTGTTTTTAGTCTTATAATGGCTGCCGATATTATTTGTTTTTCTGTCAGCCGTTTTTTCCGGTTTGTAAACAACCCGGCGTTTAGAATTGCCACCCATAATTATTTCTCCTAAAAATATTTTATACTTGTTTAATGTGACAAGTTTAAGCTATATACGAACCGGTCCAAAATGTCAGGCTTTAAGCGCTTTAAAATTTTGTGTTTGCAGAGCGTCAGCCTATAGCTTTAAACATGTTTGTTATACTCTTTACATTCAGCGGATCGTCTTTTACGGAAGATGAATATGAGAATACGACTATGCCGTCCGTGCCGTTTTTCTTAGCGCCTGATGCCTGTCTTGCAAGCAGATTGCCTGTTTCGTTGCACCATGCCGCAGAATCCTTTAAACTTTTATCTCCAAGTTTATAGGCTCCCAGCCCTATATAAAGCTTTAATCCGGAATGTTTTGGCATACTGCACCAAAGATTTAAAAATGTATCGTAACAATAATTTTTATTCGGATAGTCATAGCTAAAATAAAGCTGCGGAATTATGTAATCAACATACCCTTTTTCCCTCATCCACAAGGCTATATCCGCATACGCTTCATTGTAGTTACGGTCGGTATGATTTTTTGATATATGTGCGGACGGACTGATACCGAATGTTTTTTTATATTGGCGGCAAACATTGTAAACTGCCGAAACCAAACTATTTACATTGGCCCTCCGCCAATCTCCCAAGTTCATCGGTGTTCCGCGCACTGATTTGCAATAATCCGAATACGACTTCTTATCAAAATCCTGCGATACGGTAGGATAAAAATAATCGTCGAAATGTATACCGTCAACCTTATAATTCTGAAGTATTTCACGAACCCCGTTTATCACCAATTTCTGTACATCGGTGCTGGCAGGATTAAAATAAATTCCGCCGTTATAAGCTATTGCTCTGTTGCTTGAATCGGTAAGCCATTTTGCGGCTATATTATTTGCGGAAAGTTTTGACGGATCCGATGTGGAAGTACTTACCCTGTAAGGATTTATCCATGCATGAAATTCCATATTATTACTGTGAGCTGCATTTATCATTAAATACAGCGGATCATACCCGGGGTTTACTCCTTCTGTACCGGTAAGATACCTTGAATACGGAAAATATTTTGAAGGATAATATGCGTCGGCATATGGGCGCACATGGCAAAAAACCGCAGTATATCCCTGTTTTGCAAGCTTAGCAAACATTGAGTTTATTTTATTGCTGCAGCCCTTTGCGTCAAGTCCCTTAAAGGACATTTCAAAACAAGAAACCCAAATTCCCTTAAAAAATGAGGATTTAGGCTTTTTACCGTTTACAGATGAAGCGGAAGTACTTTTTGTACTGCTGCCGGAACTTACCTTTTTTGTATTGCTGTTTTTTGCTACTGAAGAATTGGATTTATCCGCAATGTTTTTGTCGGATTCTGCGTTTCTCTCATCTGAAGCAGAAGAGCTTGTTTCAGATACTGCGGCATTTGCATTTTCGCTGCTAAGCGCCGAGGTTTCTGAACTAAAGGACTCAGAATCGACAGATTTTTCTCTCTTAGCGCATCCTTCGGTGCAAAACAAAAAACATATGCACAAAACTATAGCTGTTACTTTGTTTCTCATAATAAATATTCTACTCCAATTATCGCTAAAAATCAACATAATAATACCATATTAATACTATGTATTATATGGAATATAAATACCGAAGCATTGTTATTTTAATAGGCAATCCTGTACAAAAACAAAATAAAGCATATAGTATCCTAAAACAATTATTGTAAAGAATGATCAGTTTCGTGCTTATTTTTAAAAACGGCGGCATATAATTAATATATCGTGTGTGGCTTACGCGTAAATGATTTTGCCCTGCGATTACCAACCGAATTTTATTTTTATATTAACGGAGGTTATGATATGTGCGGAATTGCCGGTGAAATAAATTTAAAAAGCGGAGTATCCGTTTGTGACTATCACGAAGAAATGTTAAAGACCCTTGAAAGGAGGGGACCTGACAGTCACGGAATTTTCAAAGATGATTACGCCGTACTGCTCCACAGCAGGCTTGCGGTTATAGATCCTCTAAACGGCAGCCAACCGATGACCGCCGTAAAAAACGAAGTTAAATACACTATTTGTTATAACGGAGAGCTTTACAACACAAATGAAATTCGGCTTATTCTTACAGAAGGCGGAGAATCGTTTGACACTCACAGCGACACAGAGGTTGTTTTAAAAGCGTTTATTGCTTTCGGAGAAAAGTGTGTGGATATGTTTAACGGTATTTTTGCCTTTGCAATTTACAATCACAAAACGCATAAAACATTTTTGGCGCGGGACAAAATGGGAGTAAAACCGCTTTTTTACGCCATAAGAAATGGCAGCCTGGTTTTCGCAAGCGAAATAAAAACACTGATGAAGCATCCGCTTATAAAACCGGAGATAGATGAAACCGGAATAGGAGAACTGCTTTTTATCGGTCCGGGGCGCACGCCGTCATGCGGCGTTTTTAAGGAAGTGTTTGAACTAAAACCTGCACACTATGCGGTGTTTGACGGTGAATATTTGAAGGTGTCGCGTTATTTCGATTTTAAAGACCGAAACATTGCAATGTCAAAAGAAGATATTATTGAAAAGGTAAGATTTTTGGTAACCGATTCCATTGAAAGGCAGCTTGTAAGTGATGTGCCGATAGGAACATTTTTGTCCGGCGGTCTTGATTCCAGTATAATAAGTTCGGTTGCATCAAATTATTTCAAATCAAGAGGCAAAAAGCTTAAAACATTTTCAATATGTTATAAAGATAACGAAAAATATTTTAAAGCAAGTCGGTTTCAGCCTAACAGTGATGATGAATACATAAAAATCATGACCGATTATCTTCAAAGCGAGCATTACAATATTGTGGTAGATACCCCTGAAGTGGTAAACGCGCTTTATGCGGCGGTTGACGCCCGTGATCTTCCCGGCATGGCCGATGTCGATTCCTCGCTTCTTTTATTTTGCAAGGAAATAAAAAAGCATGTTACAGTTGCATTGTCCGGCGAATGTGCCGATGAAATTTTCGGAGGGTATCCATGGTTCAGAGATGAAAAAATACGCTCGAAATACGGATTTCCGTGGGCGCAGTCAACAGAGTACCGCGAGACATTTTTAAATCAGAATTTAAAGAACCGAATAAGCGGCAGCGACTTTGTGAATGATCGATACAACGCCACTTTGCTTGCTGTTTCCAAAAACGAAGGTCTTTCGCCGTTGGAATCAAGAATGAGAGAAATGGTTTACCTTAATATGAATTGGTTTATGCAAACCCTGCTTGACAGAAAAGACAGGATGAGCATGTATAACGGACTTGAAGTCAGGGTTCCGTTTTGCGATATAAGAATCGCCGAATTTATGTACAGCGTACCTTGGGAAATCAAGGATTTAAAAGGCAGAGAAAAGGGACTTTTAAGGACTGCAATGCAGGAGGTTTTGCCTGAAAGTGTTCTTTGGAGAAAGAAAAGTCCTTATCCCAAAACCCATAATCCGGCATATTTTTCAGCAGTTAAAGATATTTTAAAGGATATCCTTGCCGACAAATACTCCCCTGTTTTTGAACTAATGGATTATGATGCGGTAAGCGGACTGCTTAACACACAAAGGGATGAGCCTTGGTACGGGCAGCTGATGACAACTCCGCAAACAATTGCTTATATTATTATGCTTAACTACTGGATGAAAAAATTTGATGTAAAAATTGTTTGAAAACAGGCGGTATATGAGGTATAATGTTTTATGAAAATCCGGGGGGTGACCGCCAATGTCACATCGAAGAAACAAAAAGAACATTTTACCTCTTTTGATATGCTTCGCAGTGCTTGCTATACTGATAATCACCGTTGTGGGCACAAAGGTTGAAAACGGCCCTGAAGATGACCCCTCCACCGGTAAAAACAGTATTATGGTGGCTGAATTTTTGGATGTAGGTCAGGGCGATTGCTCTTTGTTTATATTGCCTGACAACAAAACGGTTTTGATTGACGCCGCAAACACAAATGACGGCGGCAAAATTGTCGATTACCTAACTTCAAAAGGAATAAAAAGAATCGATTATCTGATAGCAACCCACCCTCACGCCGATCATATCGGCGGAATGGCGGAAGTTATAAACAAAATGGAAATCGGTCGGATTTTTGCGCCGAAACTAAGCCGGGAGGATATACCCACAACAAAATGTTATGAAAATTTTTTAAAAGCTGTAAAACGCAAAAATTTAAAAATTGACAGTGCCGTGTCAGGAACCGTTCTTTTTAAGGGCGAAGGATACAAAGCCGAATGTTTTGCTCCGAACTCCGGTGAATATGACAGCCTTAACAATTATTCCGTAATTACTAAGATTTCATTCGGATCAACCGCTTTTTTAACTGTAGGCGATGCTGAAATATTGAGCGAATCCGAGGTTTTAGCAAAAAATTTCGATTTAAAAAGCGATGTTTTAAAAGTAGGGCATCATGGCAGCAGCACTTCTTCATCCGAAAGATTTTTAAAGGCAGTAAATCCGCAATACGCCGTAATATCCTGCGGAGCTCAAAATTCTTACGGTCATCCTCATGCAAAAACAATTAAGGCTTTGGAGTCGCTTCGCGGTCTTAAAAAATACTTCCGAACGGACAAAGATAAAACCGTGATTTTTAAATCCGACGGGCACAATATTTCATATACCACAAAAAATATAAAGGTTGCAGGTTAATTAAATGATAAAAAGTAATACTTTAAAAATCAACTGTTTAGACGATCTTATATACATCTCCTTTCCCAACATAACTTCAAGCGAAGTTGTGTCTGCCTACACAACAAGAATGGGCGGCGTAAGCAGAAGAAAATATGCTTCGGTCAATATGAGCTTTTTAAACGGAGACGATCCTGAAAGGGTTAAAAAAAACTACCACATATTATTTTCGGCTTTAGGCCTTGATGAAAACCTCGCTGTTTTGAGCCACCAAACCCACACCGATAATCTTATGGTGATAACTAAGGACGACATAGGAAAGGGAATTTCAAAAAAGCGTGACTTTGAAAATATTGACGGACTTATTACAAATATAAAAGGAACTGCCCTTGTAACCCAGTTTGCCGATTGCGTACCGCTTTTGTTTTTCGATCCTAATAAACATGTCGTTGCTGCTTCTCACGCAGGCTGGCGCGGCACTTTTTCGGAAATAGGCCTTAAAACGGTTAAAAAAATGAATGAAGTGTTCGGCTGTGTTCCATCCGATATTAAGGTAGGGATAGGTCCTTCAATAAAAAGCTGTTGCTATGAGGTAGACGAGCCGCTTTTTAAAGAAGCCCGGAAAATTAAATATTTGGCTCTTGAAAAAATATTTTTCAAAAAGCCAAACGGCAAATACATGTTGGATCTGCAGGAATGTAACAAACAAATATTACAAAAGTCAGGAATTTTGCCTGAAAATATATGCATAAGCGATTTATGCACTTGCTGCCACAGCGAATATTTTCACTCCCACCGTGCCACCGGCGGAAACAGAGGAAATAATGCGGCGGTAATTGCATTAAAATAATAAATAGGAAGTGCAAATTATGAAAATAGCAATAGCTAATGACCATGCGGCAGTAGAGATGAAAAAACATATTTTAAAATACATTGAAAGCAAAGGCCACAGCGTCACAAATTTCGGAACAGATAATGAGCAGTCTTGCGATTACCCTGTTTATGCCGAAAAGGTTGCCACCCGTGTTGCTAACGGAGAATTTGATTTAGGAATTTTAATATGCGGCACCGGAATCGGAATGTCGCTTGCTGCCAACAAAGTACGCGGAATAAGGGCAGCTTGTTGTTCTGATGTGTATTCGGCAAAAATGTGCCGTCAGCACAACAATGCCAATATTTTAACATTCGGAGCAAGAGTTATAGGGCCCGCCACCGCCGAAATGTTGGTTGATGCATTTCTTGATACGGAATTTGAAGATCGCCACAAAAAGCGTGTTGATATGATTTCACAAATAGAAAGCAAAAATTTTAAATAATATTTTATTTGATTTCAGGCAGACTTTATATTAAAAACTATAATCAAACTTTATATTTAATCTAAAAACATTATATTTAATCCAAAAACAATAAACGTTTCAGGATTTTAAACGCGCCCCGGATTATATCCGGGGCGCGTTTGTTACAGGCAAATTTGAGTAAATATAAAAAGTGAAAGCCAAATCTGCCAAAAGGAAAACACATTGTCTAATCCTTGTCTGTGTTGTCTAAACCTTGTCTGAATATTAACTATTTCATTTTCTTAAACCAGTGCTTTATATTTTCCACTATTTCCACTGTTTTAAATTCCATTTTATATTTTGGCGCATTTTCGGCAATTTCGGCAGACTTTTCATCCACCGCTTTGTCAAGAGAGTTGTTATCCGAAGCTGAAGGTATGCAAAGAGATGGGAACATTATGCACCACCAGTTTTTTCCTTTTGCCTCACCAATAAGTACCCGAACTGCGTCATATTCACCCGCCGGCAGAGTAAAATCCTTATACTCGCGAGTTGAAAAGTAGGCCTTGCCAACCGAAATATCAACATTGTAGTCCTCTCCGCACTGTTTAACAACCTCTTCGGCCTCGCTTTTTAAAAACTCAATATTATTTTCAGTAATGCGCTTTGCGTCTTCTTTATCTTCAAGATTTTCATAAAGCCCGTTTGATGCTTCCAAAAGTTTATCCCTGACCCTGAGTTTTATCATTTGATCCTTATCGCTGTCAGAGTTTGCCAATATGTGCAATCTTAAAATATTCTCTCTTAGTTCTTCGCATTTTGCGTCAAACCCGGTTAACGCCAAAAGTCCGGAAATCAAAAGCGCGCAGGCAAGAGCAATAATTAAATCATTCTTTAAAAATTCCAATTTTAAAATTTTTTTCATAATAAAAACTCCAATACTATGTTCTGTTTACAACATAATTATTGGAGTAATTTTATGGTTTATTCAGTTAGCTTTAAAAAATTGTTGATTTAAGAAATTGTGCAAAAATCTGCCTTATCACTGCTTGTCCGGATAAGTTCCGTTCCGCTTTCGCATGTATTGCAAAAATATACATTTTTGTATTTTGCCTTTATTCTTTCCTTTATATCATTTTTAATAAAATCAAAAATTCCGAAAACGGTGGGGCCGCTTCCTGTAAGGCCCACATGGGAAGCCCCCAGCTCAAGTAAATAATTACATATTTTTTCCTGCTCATTTTTATACGGAGACACTGCCAAAAAATCGTTTTTTAAAAAGCCCGGCGAAATATCATATACTTCCCCTTCATATAAATCTATTATATTTGGGTTTGCCTCATCAAACTTTTGATACATTTCGGCTGTAGAAGTTTTTTCAAATTCTTTTATTAAAACAACTTCCGACTTTTTAAATGCCGGAAACGGTTCAATTTCTTCCCCTATTCCGCCAACGAGCTTTGTTCCGCCCTCAAGGCAAAACGGCACATCACTGCCGAGCTTTAAAGCAAGATTTTTAAGAGAATTTTCATCAAGAGGATAACAAAATATGAAACTTAACATATTAAGCAAAGCAGCAGCGTCTGCGCTTCCTCCTCCGATTCCTGCCAAAACCGGTATGTTTTTTATAAGTTTTATTTTGATATGTGCTTTTTTATTTACAGCCTTTAAAAACATTTCGGCCGTTTTTGTTAGAATGTTCTCGTTCTGGGAAAAAAATCCTTCACATTCAAGCGATATTCCAAACCCCGGCGAAACCGAAAGAAAAATTGTATCCGAAAGTGAAACCGACTGCATAACAGAAGACAAGGTATGATAACCGTTTTGCCTTTTACCTGTTATTTTCAAGTTGAGATTAAGCTTTGCAAAAGCTTTGGCGCAAATACTTTTATTTACTTTTGAAAGTTTTAAGCTCATTAATAAATTCCTCAGTTCTATTCAATGCTTTTTTAATATGATCGACGCTGTAGCAATACGAAGCGCGAACAAAGCCCTCTCCGCAGTCTCCGAAAGCATTGCCCGGAACCATGGCGACTTTTTTTGAGTATAAAAGTTGTTCGCAAAATTCTTCGCTTGTAAGACCGGTTGAGCGTATGCACGGAAATACATAAAAAGCTCCCAGCGGTTCAAAACAGTGAAGACCTATCTTTCTAAAGCCCTCAACAATAATTCTGCGACGCATGTCATATTCTTCCACCATTTTTTTAATGTCGTTATCACCGTTTTTAATTGCTTCAATAGCAGCATACTGCGAGGTTGTAGGAGCTGACATTATTGCAAACTGGTGAATTTTTGTCATTACGGCGGCTATCTCTCGCGGCGCCAAAGCGTAGCCAAGCCTCCACCCGGTCATAGAATAAGTTTTTGAAAAACCAGAAGCAATTATTGTTCTTTCGCGCATGCCTTCAATTTCGCCTATAGACACATGACGATTTTCTGAGTATGTAAGTTCGGCATATATTTCATCGGAAATTACAAACAAATCATTTTCCTTTATAACTTCAGCGATCTTTTCAAGATCCTTTCTTACCATTATTCCGCCGGTAGGATTGCATGGATAAGGAACGATAATTGCCTTAGTTTTAGCGGTTATACGGCTTTTAATTTGTTCAGGGGTTAAAACAAAATTATTTTTTTCGGTAAGTTCAATAATAACGGGAACGCCGCCTGCCAAACGCACAATCGGCTCATAGCAGACAAAACTTGGCTGCGGAATAAGCACCTCGTCGCCCGGTTCAACAACCGTTCTGACGGCAAGGTCAATAGCCTCGCTTCCGCCTACCGTAACCAAAATTTCATCTATATCGTAATTTAAATTATATTTTCGCTTGGAAAAACTGGAAATCTCACTCCTGAGTTCTAAAAGTCCGCGATTAGCGGTATATCTTGTTTTTCCGCCTTCAAGTGATACTATTCCGGCATGCCTTATATGCCACGGTGTTTTGAAATCCGGCTCTCCTACCCCCAGGGATATAACATCGCTCATTTTTTCTGTTATATCAAAAAACTTGCGTATACCGGACGGTTTGAGAGCACATGCCGTTGAGTTCAGTTTTTTGCTGTAATCAATCACAGTGAAATGCTCCCCCTATCGTCGCCCTCATCATCGCACAAAATAACATCCATTTCCTTATAACGCCTAAGGACAAAATGTGTAGCAGTGGAAATAACGTTGTCCATAGGAGCTAAAACCTTGCCGACGAACATAGCAACTTCCTGAAATGTTTTTCCTGTAACCATAACGCACAAATCAAAACCGCCTGACATTAAATAAACGGTTTCAACCTCGTCATATTTCATTACTTTTTTTGCAACCTCTTCAAATCCGGCGTCAGGTTGCGGAGTAACCTTAAGCTCAATAAGTGCAGAAACATATGCACTGTCAAGTCTTTCCCAGTCAATAACGGTTTTAAATCCGCGTATAAGACCCGCCTTTTTTAAGCTTTCGATTTCTTTTCTTACCTCATCGCCGGAAATTCCAAGCATTGTTGAAAGATCAGCTATAGTATATCTCGCATTTTTTTCCAAAAGATTAAGTAATTTTATATTCATTATAACCCATCTCCTTAGCAGTGTGACAAGGGAAGCTCCTGTCGATATAGGTAAACAGAGATAATGGCCTCTGTTTGCCTTTGGCCTGCTTACCTAATATAATAATATTTTATTTATTATACTACATGGTCTTTAAAAAGTACATAACATTTGCACAAAACTTTTTATAAAACTTTTTATAAAACTTTAAATATAGCTCTTAATACAGCTTTTTTGGTTTACAAAACAGTGTTGTTGTGTTAAAATAAAGCATATGTTTTATATTTTGGAGGTTATGATCTTGAAGGCTGTAATAACTGTTGTGGGTAAAGATACGGTTGGAATTCTTGCTAAAGTTTCCGCTGCGTGTGCTGAAGTCAATGTTAATATTGTTGAAGTAACACAGTCGGTGCTTTCTGATATGTTTTGTATGATAATGATCAGCGATATTTCCAAGCTTAAGGGTAACTTTGTGGATTTTTCCGAAAAGGTTTCCAAAATGGGCGAGGAAATGAATCTTTCAATACATGTAATGCATGAAGATATTTTTAACTCCATGCATAATATTTAAGGGGCGATACAATGTATACCACACACGATATTCTTGAAACCATTCACATGATTGAAAATGATCATTTGGATATAAGAACAGTTACAATGGGAATATCACTACTTGACTGTGTTGATGAAAATATTGACAAAGCATGTGAAAAAATATATCGCAAAATCACAACATGCGCAGCTGATTTGATTCCCGTATGTGAAAATATAGAAAAGAAATACGGCATTCCCATTATAAACAAAAGAATTGCAGTAACTCCGATAGCCATAATTGCCGGGGCATGCCAGTCATCCAATCCGGTTAAATTTGCCAAGACGCTTGAAAGGGCCGCCGACGAAATAGGTATTAACTTTATAGGCGGTTATTCGGCACTTGTGAGCCAAGGCTTTTCTGCCGGAGATTATGCTCTGATTGAAAGTATTCCTGAAGCTTTAAGCGTAACAAAGCATATATGCTCATCTGTAAATATCGGCTCAACAAAAGCCGGAATTAATATGAACGCCGTTAAAATGATGGGAAAAGTGATTAAGAAATCCGCGGAGCTTACCGTTTCCGACAACTGCATGGGGGCTTCAAAAATTGTAGTTCTTTGCAATGCTCCTGAGGATAATCCGTTTATGGCAGGCGCCTTTCACGGAGTCGGCGAACCGGACTGCGTAATTAATGTAGGCGTATCAGGACCTGGCGTTGTAAGAAAGGCACTGGAAAAATCCGACGGTCTTGACCTTACGGAAATTTCCGAACTTATTAAGCGCACCGCTTTTAAAATCACAAGGGTCGGTCAGCTTGTTGCGCATGAGGCTGCAAAAAATCTCGGCGTTCCGTTTGGAATTGTAGATTTGTCTCTTGCCCCAACCCCGGCAATCGGCGATTCGGTTGCACATATATTAGAGGAGATGGGTCTTGAAACATGCGGAGCCTGCGGTACAACTGCTGCTTTGGCATTGCTTAACGACGCTGTTAAAAAAGGCGGTGTTATGGCGTCTTCAAATGTTGGTGGGCTGTCAGGCGCATTTATTCCCGTAACCGAGGATGCCGGCATGATTGATGCAGCCAGAAGCGGTGTTCTTACAATAGAAAAGCTTGAAGCTATGACTGCTGTTTGCTCGGTAGGTCTTGACATGATTAATATACCGGGAGATACTCCGCCTGAAGTCATTTCGGCGATAATTGCCGATGAAGCCGCTATTGGTATGATCAACGGGAAAACAACTGCGGTCAGGGTTATCCCTGCAATCGGCAAAAAGGTCGGAGACGAACTTGAATTCGGAGGTCTTTTCGGAAGCGGCCCTGTAATGAAGGTCAACACTTCTTCTCCTTTAAAATTTATTTCAAGGGGCGGCAGAATTCCTGCTCCCATACACAGCCTTAAAAATTAGGTGGAGCTTTATCGGATTACAATAGTTATATATGATTTAAAACCTTTGCAAAAATATTTAAATGTTTAAAAAATAAGCAGCCCAGAAGCATTTTGCTTTTGGGCTGCTTATCATTTTAATGTTAATGTGGTTTAAAGGTGTTTTAAACCATTATTAAAGTGTTGCACTGGGCATGAACAAACTGCCCAGTGCAACAACAATTATTATCAGTCTAAAACCGTATCGCTACTGTTATCATCATTTGCTATAAGATTTGTATTATAGTAAACAACAATGTGCTCATCCGGAGAAATTGAAGCTCCGATATCAGGCGAAGTGGCAATAACAACCTCTTCTCTTGTAGGAGTAGAATCTTTCTTTTCTATGAATTCAATATTTTGAGGATCAAATCCCATTTCAAGAAGAGCGATATAAGCCTCTGTTTTGCTCATTCCCTTAAGTTTTTTCGGAATGGTAACGCTGGACGGTCCAAGGCTTATTGTAAGCTGAACCTCTGTTCCCTTTTTAACCGAAGTTCCAACCGCAACTGTTTGAGCGCAGACCTTTCCCTTTGCCACCTTATCGTTATATTCCTTTTTGGCAACCTTGAATTCGAACCATTTTTGATATTCTTCATTTTCAAGCAGCGCAGTAAGGGTGTTTCCTGAGAAATCAGGCACGGAATAAAGATTTTCAGGCTTTTCGGAATTTCCTATATCCCCTATTGAAGCAATGCTGGGAACCGAAACTGTAGATGTGGTTTTGTCCGGTTTTCTTCCGAATGCAAGATATATAATACCGGCGATAAGAGCCAGAACCACTGCCGTTGCAAGCGCGGCGAACAATGTATATTTTCTGGTTACCGATTTGTCAAGCTTTTCATTGTCGTCGCCGGTATTTTCTGCTGTGGACTCCTCTGCGTCGGACATAAGGTCATCCTTAAATTCTTCCATGGTAAATGTTCTGTCCTCAGGGTCAACCTGCAAAGCATTTGCCATTGCAACAAGAACTCCTCTGGGCAGATTATCGGCAACCGACTTAGGAAACGACATACTGTCATTTTCCATTCTGCCAAGCGAATCCGGCGGTGGATTGCCTGTAAGAGAGCGGAACATTGTAGCGGCAAAACCATATACATCCGTAGCCGATGTAAGATCTTTGCCCAAATACTGCTCTGCAGCAGCATATCCTGTAAATAACTGAGCTGTCATTTCGCTTTTGGCATTTCTTACGGAATTAATGCAAAAACCGGCTATTCTAATGCGCCCGTCTCTTCCCACTACCAATGTGTCAGGCGATATTCCGCCATGCAC